>NZ_JAHVIO010000019.1:0-453061 GCF_019801675.1 Halomonas sp. DP8Y7-3 | reverse complement strand
GCGCCGCCGGAGATCAGCCTGAAAGACATCTTTGTGTCACTGCTGCCGTTCATCGCACTGCAATTGTGTGTGCTGGCCGCGCTGCTGATGTGGCCCGAGATGGCCATGTGGCTGGTCGATTGATTGACCTGAGAGGGCGGCCTTGGCCGCCCTTCGTCGTATCATGTGAAACCGTTATTTCTCCGTTGTCGACTCGATGAGGACTGCTGACATGAATGATGCCCAGCGCGCTGTGCTTGATGCTGCCATGAAGGAGATGCCGCTGGTGGCCATCCTGCGTGGTATTACGCCCGATGAGATCGAGCCGGTCTGTGGTGCTCTAGTGGAAGCTGGCTTTCGTCTGATCGAGATTCCACTGAATTCACCGCAGCCCTGGGACAGCATCGAGCGTGCCGTTGCCTGTAGCCCCGAGAACGTGCTGATCGGCGCCGGTACCGTGCTGGAAGCGGACGATACGGCCAAGCTGGCGTCACTTGGCGCACCACTGATGATCACGCCGAACACCGATCCTTCGCTGGTCACGCTGGGTGCTGAGCGGGGTCTTGCCCCGATGATCGGCTGCATGACGCCGACGGAAGCGCTGGCTGCCGCGCGCGCCGGTGCCGTTGCGCTCAAGCTGTTCCCCGCCGCACGTCTTGGGACGGGGTACTTGAAGGACATCAGCGCCATTCTGCCCAAGCACCTGCCGGTGCTGGCCGTCGGTGGTATCGAGCGTTCCAACATGGCGGAGTGGCATGCGGTGGGCGTGGCCGGGTTTGGTTTCGGCAGCAATCTGTACAAGCCAGGCCGCAGCGCAGACGAGGTCGGCAAGATCGCCCGTGAGCTGGTGGACGAATGGCAGAGCCTGGCCGGTAGCGCCAGTGCAGGAGCCGGGGCATGAGCGAGCGCCTGATTGCGATTGATTGGGGAACCAGTAACTTCCGTGCCTTTCTGGTCGATCGGCAGAGCGGAGAGTGTCTGGAGAGCGTACGTTCCGATGCGGGGCTGCGCTCGCTGACGACAGCCGAATTCCCCCATTACTGTGAAGCCCAGGTGGGTGCCTGGCGTGAGGGCGGCAAGGTGCCGGTGTATCTGTCCGGTATGGTCGGATCGGCGCGGGGCTGGAGCGAAGCACCGCAGCTGGAGGTCCCCCGTTCGGCGCTGGATCTGGCCGACAATGTGGTGCCCGCGCCGGGGCTCGACAACGCCTGGATCGTGCCCGGTCTCAAGGTGGTGCGAGACGATCACGTGGATGTGATGCGGGGCGAGGAAATTCAGGCGTTTGGTGCCTTCGCCCTGAAAGGACTCAGTAGCGGTGTATGCTGCCTGCCAGGCACCCACAGCAAGTGGGCCAGACTGGAAGGCGATCGCTTGGTGGATTTTTCGACCATGATGACCGGCGAGCTCTATCACGCCGTGCGCTTCCACACGCTGCCGGGAGAGCCGTCGAGAACGGCCGACAACAGCGGCGATGCCTTCGATGCTGACGGCTTTGCCCAAGGGTTGGCAGCAGCGGAACATCCCGCTGGGCTGATGCACGCGCTGTTCGAAGGCCGCAGCCGCCACCTGTACGCGGGCCTGCAGGCTTCTCAGGTGGGCAGTTTTCTCTCCGGGGTGTTGATTGGTGCTGAGGTGCTTGCCCAGCGCGAGCATCTGATCGAGCAGCAGGCCGGTGTCGTGCTGGTGGGGTCCTCGGGGCTCAACCCGCTGTATCGCCAGGCGCTGGAACGCCACGCTATCGCGGTGGATGAGGTAGACAGCGACAGCGCGACCCTGGCGGGATTGATCGCACTGGCGGAGCGTCATCGGCTGACGTAACGCGGGGGGAGTGGTGCTCGTCAGCTCCCCCGGTGCGATTGCCCTGATAAACTGCTCTGACGACCTGCCCTGACGAATTGCCTTGGCGGATGACTATCGTCAGGAAAAGACCGGCTCCCATGGAGCCGGTCTTTTTGCTTCTAGTGGATGGCGACTGACGGATAGTCTTTGAGGGACCGCTGTAGACGGACAACTCTGTCGCTTAGCCGGCCATTGGGCGGCATAGCTCCAACGGCACCAACGAGAGGCAGAAGCTGGCAGCCCTTCAGGACGGACGGAACTCGCCGCGGTAGTCGGCGCGTGGGTCGGCGAAGGCTCCGTGGCCAATAAAGGTCATGCTATTGAAGTCGAGGACGTAACGTAGTGCCAGACCTTTGTCCTCCAAGCCATAGACAAAGATTCGGTGATCATCCACGGGTGTTGCGAGATAGGCGCAGCTGGTGTCGCTTGGCTGCGATGTGGTGGGCGAGCCATGCAGGCGATGACGCATGCGCGTAGCGTTTTCGAAGACCACGCCCCAGGTCTTGCCGTCACAGCTGAACTCAAACGTCTTGCCTACCATCGGATCGGACATGGGATTCTCCTTGTTCGACGATCGACTGCGAGAGCCGAGGTAGTGTTGGACATATCAACGGGAAAAACGCCTCATACCCCCCTTGTCGGTGACAAAGCTGACGGTCGGTGACAAAGCTGACGGTCGGTGACAAAGCTGACGGTTAACGACATGGCTGACGATCAGCGTAGGGATGAGACGAAACATGACGACTAAGTGACAGAGTGTAAGGCGTTCATTACTGCTGCATTGGCGAGAAAGTATGCTCATGCAGGAAAGGGTAGGAGAAGTCAGCGTTTTCCACACCGCTGGTCATCCTTTTCAGCGCGCTGCATCCGGCGATGTCGCCAGTTCCGAGATAAAGCGGTCGATGATGGCGTCAGGGGTGCTCTCGATGTCGCAACGAATCGCTTCGTCATCACCGGGCATCTCCAGCGTGGCCAGCTGGTTTCGCAGCATATGCTCACCAGCAAAGAAGTGCTGCCCGCGGCTGTTGAGGCGCGATAGCAGCAGTTCCTGACTGCCGTGAAGGTACAGGATCTTCAGGTCCGCGGCGCCGGCGCGCAGCAGGTCTCGGTACTGTCGCTTCAGGGCCGAGCAGCCGATCACCAGGGGCTGGCCGGTCTGACGATGTTCGCGATACAGGCCGGCCAGGGTGTCGAGCCAGCCCTGGCGATCTTCGTCGTTCAGTGGTTCGCCCCGGGACATCTTGGCGATGTTGTCGCGGCTGTGGTAGTCATCGCCGTCGATGAACTTGGCTCCCGTCCGCTCGGCCAGCAAACGCCCGATGTGGGATTTGCCTGAGCCCGAAACGCCCATGACGAGCATGCTCAGAGGGGGAGTGGACAGGCGAGGGCGAGAAGCTGTGTTCATGTAGAGGGGCGCGCCGATGTTCAGAAAGTGAAAGGCGATTCTAGCATTTCTGGCGCGCGTTTTCGCGGCAGCCTGACCCCGTGTTTTGCTAGCGATAGCCTGCCATCAACTCACGTATCAAGGGGCTGTCCGCATCTCGCAGGGTGGGCAGCTCGAAGCGCGCACGGGCGATGGCGGTGCGCGACAGTTCGGCGTGAATCAGCATTTCGCGATCCTCCGCCTCGGCCAAGGTGTCGCCGCGGGGCCCGAGAATCCGCGACCCTCCCCAGAAGTGACTGTCACCCTCTGCTCCGTATCGATTGGCCATCAATACCGGTGTGCCGTAGGTCATGGCGTAGAAACGCACATTCAGCACCCAGTTGTCTTCATTGGAGAAGTCCTCGGAGACGATGCCGGATGCGGAGTTGATCGGCGCGCAGAGGACGGCAGGCCGTGCCAGCAGGGCAGCATGAACCAGCGCTGGGTTCCACAGGTCGGCGCAGATCATCGAGGTGGTGCTCCATCCCGGACGAACCAGAACTTCCGTCAGGCGGCTGCCGTGGCTGAACCACTTGCCTTCCTCAAGACCGCCATAGGTGGGCAGGTTGAGCTTGCGATGCACGGCGGCCACTCGACCGTCCTGTAAAATGGCCAGGGCATTGTAGATCTCACCGGGGCTGGCTTCCTCGACGAAGCCGACGATGACCTGCATGCCGGCGGCCGCCTTGGCCAGCTGGATCAGCCATGGGTCCTCCGATGGCATGGCCACCTCCAGCACCCTTGGGCCCAGGCCGTAACCGGTCAATGAGAGTTCGGGAAAGACCAGCAATTCCACGCCACGACGGCGGGCGTCGTGGATCACGTCGAGGTGATGGGCGAGATTGGCCTCGACGTCACCGAGGCGCGTGTTGATCTGGGCGCAGGCGACCTGTAGCTGTTCCTGGTGCTGCTTGGCCTGATGCTGCATGGCTGGGATTCCTGAGGGTGGGGGCAGGGCGCCACAAGGTGCCGTAATTCGCTCGGCGGATCAACGTTTGTCACGACTATCGCTGTTGTCTCTGGAAAGCCCGGGCGTGGCGTCGCGGGGGAGATCGCTTTGCTGGGGCGGTTGCAGCTTGCGCTTGAGCAGGCGAAAGCCGATCCAGTGGATGACGCCCAGCCCGACGAGGACTGCGACGATAAGAAGATAGAAGCGAGTGTCCATGGAGGAGGCTCCGTGTGAGGCCCCGGACCGCCCGGGGCAAAAAGTGCCTGACAGCACCATCTTCTATACGTCAACACGACAGACGGCGAGGCGACCTGGGTCAAGTCCCGACGAGCGCAGGCACTTTTCAGACAAGCCCTAGCGTCCTCCGGCGGGATCAATAAAGGTCCCCGTCACATAGGAGGCCGCGTCGGACAGCAGCCAGATGATGGCCTCGGCGACCTCTTCCGGTCGACCGGCACGCCCCAGCGGACAGCCGGGCCCGAGTTCGGCCAGCCGCTCCGGTCGGCCTGCCCGGGCATGGATATCGGTCTCGATCAAGCCGGGGCGCACGGCATTGACGCGAATGCCACGGGGGCCCAGTTCCTTGCTCAAGCCGATGGTCAGTGTATCCAGTGCGCCCTTGCTGGCGGCGTAGTCGACGTACTCGTTGGGCGAACCCAGGCGCGAGGCCATGGAACTGACGTTGACCAGGGCACCCTGGTCGACCAGCGCGCGCGCGGCTTCCCGGGCGACCAGCAGGGCGCCCAGCACATTGGTGTCGACCACCTGACGCAGGCGCTCCACTGCCATATCCGCCAGTGGCATGGAGGGCGCCACGATACCGGCGTTGTTGACCACCCCGGTGATCGGGCCCAGGCGTTGTCGCGTACTGGTGAACAGTGCCATCACCTGAGCCTCGTCGACCACGTCGGCCTTGACGGCCATGGCGCCGTCTTCACCGGTCAGTGCCTGACAGGCTTCCAGGGTGTCCCGGGCGGCGGCGTCATCGCTGCGATAGCTGAAGGCGACCCGCGCACCGGCACGGGCGCAGGCCAGGGCGGTGGCACGGCCGATACCGCGGGAACCTCCGGTGATCACTACCACGCCAGCTAGCGTGTGGGTCATATGGCATCTCCTGTGGGGGGTGGCGACAGCAGGGCCAGCAGGTCACCTACGGGACGCTGCTCCAGATCACCTATCACATGCTCGATCTTGTTGGCGCGATGGCCCAGCACCGGCTCCGCCAGGGCCTGAAACTTGGCAGAGATCTCGTCATCGCTCAGCGGATTGTGGGGGTTGCCGCGGGCTTCCATGGCAGGGCTCTGGATAAGGCGACCATCGCGTAGATACAGCGTGACGCTGGCCCAGCGCTCGGCCGGGAAGCGTGCGTTGTAGTCATCGCATTCGGTGATCGTCACCCGCCGTGACAGCGCCACCAGAGCATCGTCGCCGAGATCCCGACTGATGGCGGCGACGTCGATGGTGCCGCGATCGAGGGCGCAGGCCACCGACCAGGGCAGGCTGTACTGGGCCTGTTCGGTGGTGTTCGGGGCGATGGTGTGCAGGCGCCTGGCCTCGTGGAAGGTGGTGATCTCGATGCGTTCGATATTGTCCACTTGGCGTTCGGCGGCGGGTATGGCGAGTACCGCCTCCACCGCCGGCTGGGCCCAGCGGCACACCGGATAGGCCTTGAAGTACTGCTCCGACAGGTAGTCGCGTCGTCCCAGATCGCCCCATACCGCGGCGTGCTGCTCGGCACACAGGGTCACCGCCGGGGCGCCGGTGAAGCCGTCCTCGGCCAGCAGGGTGGCCGCGACGCCTGCCTGGGCGCCCCAGCCGGAGCCATCCTTGAGCATGGTCGGGTGATCGATGCAGCGCATCATCTGGCTACGCGGACCATAGAATTCGGCGATGCCGAGGGCGTGTTCCAGCTGGGCCGGGGCGAGGCCCTTGAGGCGCGCCGTCACCGCTGCCACGCCCAGCGCGTTCCAGGCCCCCGAGGTGTGATAGTCCGGACTCGAGGCGTGCAGCGCGATGCCGGCCCGGGTGGCGATCTCGTAGCCCATCGCGAGCAGGCCGAGAAAGGCCCTGCCGTTGACCTGCTCGATCTCGGGCAGCGCCAGCAATCCCGGCAGGATGGCGACGCCGGCGTGGCCCTTGGTCAGCACTTGGCCGTCGTGGGCGTCGAGTGCATCGATCAGCCAGGCGCCGTGCAAGGCGACGCCGGTGGCCGACGCCGTCGACGAGGAGAACAGCAAGGGGCGATCACCTGCGTGCTGCACCCTGACATAGCGGCGGGCGTGTTCGGCCAGGGCCGTGTCGGTGGCGCCGGCGGCGACGCCGAGAAGGTCCAGCAGGCAGCGCTTGGCATGGCGGCACTGAGCGTCATCTAGGTGGTCCAGAGGAGACGTGAGGATCCAGTGGATGACGTCCCGGGAAGTGCTCATGGGGAGGTCCTTTGTCGAACTGGGGGAGCCGCAGGGGGAGAGCGCTCACTGCACGCTGGTGAGGTAGGAACAAGGCCCCCGAACGGGGCCTTGAAGGGTCACAGCAGGTCGTTGTCCTCGAGGAAGGATTCGGCGACGTCCTCGATGGTCTCGCGCTCGACGTCCACTCGGGCGTTGAGGCTGGCCATGGTGTCGTCGTCCAGCAGCGCTGAAAGCGCGTTCATCTGGTCGGCCAGCTCAGGGTTGGCGTCGAGGGTTTGCTGACGCACGACCGGGGTCAACGCGTAGGCAGGGAAGAAGCCCTGGTCGTCTTCCAGCACCTGGAAGTCAAAGGCGGGGATGCGGCCATCGGTGGCGAAGACCAGGCCAACGTCGACCTGGGCGTCACGCAGTGCCTGGTAGACCAGGCCGGAGTCCATGCGTTTCACGGCGTTACGAGCGACGCGAAAATCGTAGGCTTGCTGCAGCGGCCGCCAACCGTCTTCGCGGGCATAGAACTCGGCGTTCATGGCAAAGCTCAGTTCCTGACCGTCGTTGACCGCATTGGCCAGCTCGGACAGGCTGGTGATACCCGTTTCTTCCACGCTGTCTGCGCGCATGGCCAGGGCATAGGTATTGTTGGCGGCGGAGGGCTCCAGCCACACCAGCCCCTTCTCGGCGTCCAGCGACTTGACGCGCTGATAGGTTTCCTCAGCGCTGAGAGATTCGGTCACGTCGTTGTAGTTGATCAGCGAGGTGCCGGTGTATTCCCAGTAAAGGTCCACCTGGCCGTTTTCCTGCGCCTGGCGCAGCACGGCTGAGCCCATGCCTGCGCGCTTGTCGACGTCATAGCCCAGTCCGTCCAGGTACTGGGTGGTCATGCTGGCCAGCAGCTGTTGCTCGGTAAAGTTCTTGCCGCCAACCACCACGTCGTTGGCGCTCACGGCGGCACTCGTGGAGACGAGGGCCAGGCCAGTCAGTGCGGTCATCAATGTCTTCATGCTGCATGCTCCAGTTGAGGTCTTGTGAGGGGAGTCAATGGGGGACAAGGGACGACGCTGCATCAAGCGCGCGCCGGATTGACGCCGCGTGGCACGATCACGAAGGCGATCCCCGCTATCAAGGCATCCACCACGATGGCCAGCATGGCCGTGGGAATGGCGCCAGACAGCATCATGATCGGATCGTACAGATCGATGCCGGTGAAGATCAGCTCGCCCAGGCCGCCTGCACCGATCAGAAAGGCCAGGGGCACGGTGCCAACGTTGATCGTCAGGGCGGTTCTGATACCCGCAAAGATCACGTACAGGGCATTGGGCAACTCGACCTTGAACAGGCGCTGGACCGGCGACATGCCAATACCGGCAGCGGCTTCCTTCAGGGCCGGGGAAACGCCCTTGAGTCCGGCATAGGTGTTGCGCGTGATCGGCAGCAGGGTGGCCACGAACAGGCCAAACACCGCGGGCACGGTACCAATGCCAAGAAAGCTCATGGACAGCGCCAGCACCGCCAGGGTGGGAATGGTCGTGCCGACGTTGAGGACCTGCATCAATGACTCGGCGGCACGACTCATGCTCGGGCGTGATAGCCAGATGCCCAGCGGAATGGCGACCAGAATCGCGAGGCCCCCCGACAGGAACGTCAACCACAGGTGCTGGGCTGCCAGGTACTGGACGTCCGGCAAGTACCACAGAAAGTCATCGATGGCGCCGCTGGACTGGGCCCAGACGCCGAGCAGGAAGACAAGGATCAGGCCGAGAATGATGCCGGCGCTGGTCAGGCTACGAATCAGCATCCACTCACTCCTTTGGCTCTGCGGTTACTGTTTCGCGCTGCTTGGTGCGAAAGCGTGCGCCCAGGTGGTGGGTCATGGCCCGTTGGGTGATCTGGCCACACACGCGTCCTTCTTCATCGACGCAGGGCAACCAGGTAATGTCCTGGGCAAACATCAGTGAAGCCACCTTGCGCAGGTCATCATCCAGGCTGACCGTGGCAGGCACGTTCTGGAAGTGATCGCGGCAATAGCCCTTGGTGGTTCTGGCCAGGGAGCGGCTGATCAAGCCGACCGGCTGGCGCTTGTCGTTGATCATCAGAATGGAGTTCTGGTAGCCGAAGTCATCGATGCGCTCCAGCGCTGTGGACAGCGTATCTTCCGGCTTCACCGTGCCGATCTCGTCGCTGACCACCTCGGACACCTTGACCAGATTGAGTCGTTTCAGCGCGCGGTCTTCCCCCAGGAAGGATTCGACGAAGGCATTCTTGGGCGCGGCCAGCAGGTCATCCGGGGTGGAGTACTGCACCAGCTTGCCCTCGCGGAAGACGGCGACGCGATCGCCCATCTTGATGGCTTCGTCGATATCGTGGCTGACGAACATGATGGTCTTGTTGAGTTCCTGCTGCATTTTAAGGAACTCATCCTGAATCACCGCACGATTGATCGGATCGATGGCGCCGAAGGGTTCGTCCATCAGCATGACCGGGGGATCTGCTGCCAGCGCACGGGCAACGCCGATTCGCTGCTGCTGGCCGCCAGACAGTTCAGAAGGAAAGCGCTTGAGGAAGGCATCCGGCTCCAGCGCGATCATGTGCATCAGCTCCCGCGCACGCTCCTTGTAGCGGCTCTTGTCCCAACCCAGAAGCTTGGGTACCACCGCGATGTTCTCTTCGATGGTCATGTTGGGAAACAGACCGATCTGCTGGATCACGTAGCCGATGTTGCGGCGCAGGTCCTGGGTGTTCATGTCGGTGGTATCGTCACCGTTGATGAAGACCCTTCCGGAGGAGGGTTTCACGATCCGGTTGATCATCTTCAGGGTGGTGGTCTTGCCGCACCCGGACGGACCCAGGAGGATGCAGATTTCGCCGGTGGGAACCTCCATGTTGATGTGGTCAGCGGCGACGACGGCGCCCTTGGGCGTATCGAAGACCTTGGTCAGATTTTCCAGACGAATCATCAGAAAGTCCTTGTGGCTAGTCGGCAGACGCGGGCGATGGGTCATTCAACATGCTGGTTGGATGACGGTGCCCGCTCTTTTTATTGGGGAACCAGGTAGTGGGGGACATCAGGCAGCGCTGGCGGCGCCTTCCATACCCTTGGGCGTAAAGCGCTTCTGGATCGCCAGCAGGCCATAGTCGACGATGATGGCCAGCAGGCTGACCGCAATGGAGCCAATGATCAGCTGGCGCGGGTCGGACTGGGAGATACCGCGACTGATAAAGGTGCCAAGCCCTCCTGCACCGATATAGGCAGCAATCGCCATGACGCCGATGTTAAGGACGACGGCGGTGCGAACTCCCGCCATGATCACCGGCACCGCCAGCGGTATCTCGACCATTCGCAGACGCTGACGGTGGCTCATGCCGATGCCGCGGGCAGCCTCGCGCAGGGCCGGGTCGACGTTATTGATGGCGGTGTAGGTGTTGCGAATGATCGGAAGCTGGGAATAGAGCAGTACGGCGATCACGGCCGGCAGATAGCCGATCCCCTGACCGATCAGCGACAGCACCGGAATCATGATGCCAAAGAGCGCAATGGAGGGGATGGTGACAATGATGGACGCAGCATAGAGCACCGCTTGTGCGACCCTCTCGTTGCGCGTGATCGCGATGCCAATAGGAACGCCGGTCAGGGTGGCGATGCCTACGGCCACACCCACCAAAGAGATATGCTCAAGCGTTCTGGATAGCAGCAAGTCCGCGTTCGCTATCGCGTATTGAATCAATTCCAAGGCAGTTGCTCCTGTTGAGCCGCGCAGCGTCGGTCACGTCGCGCTGTAAGAGGGCGGCGTGCTTTCAGCCCACGGGCAGTCAACTCGCCCGCTCAGGGCGAGGGCCTTCGTTCACTGGCCGTTGATTGGGCACAAGCTTAGCAGAATGCTCTATCTATTTGGTTTGATCATGAATGACGATATGCAATGAAGGGAATTGATGGATCTGATGCATGTCTTGCGGCACAGGTCGTACAAGATGGCTAAGCGTCATTGTTTTAGTGAATGAGAATGATTGTGTTTTTGTATTCATCTGCGTCGATCATGCCGAGATCCTGGCGGCTATCGGGTCAATAGCGTGGTATAGGGCGGCTCGGCTCTTCACATCGGGTTTATACAGGACTAAAATGGTCCCCAATCGAAGCAGGGGCTGAACTCTGCACCGACGAAGAGGGGAGCTCCCCGAGGAGAGGCGAATGCTGAAGCTGTCTCGCATGACAGACTATGCGGCAGTGGTAATGGCGCAGATTGCGCGCCATCCGCGCGAGCCGCACGCCGCGGGAGAGCTCGCCGACGCGGTGCAGCTGCCTCACCCTACGGTGAGCAAGACGCTGAAGATGCTGGTGAAAGCGGGGCTGCTGGTGTCGCGCAGAGGGGCCCAGGGAGGCTACCAACTGGCTCGTGCCGCCTCCGAGATCACGGTGAGCGACATCATTTCTGCCATCGAAGGGCCCGTCGCCGTCACCGAATGCAGCCATGCCGAGGGCGACTGCGATCTGGCATCCACCTGCGGCGTAGCCGACAACTGGCAGCGGGTGTCGCTGGCCATACGCGAGCTTCTGGACAGTATCACCTTGGCGCATCTGGCAGACAGCTCTCCGCTGAAAATGCCGGTTCGCCTGCCGATTCAAAGCGTTAGCCTGGCGGCGGAAGCCTGACCAGCGTCTCATCGACTTCATTACCCTGGGCGGGTGACGCCCGCCGACCGAACCGTCCGGGAGGGGACACATCATGGCAAGTCAGGAAATGGAACAGCTCGTCCGTCGCGAATATAAAGAAGGATTCGTGACCGACATCGAGAGCGACACGATCCCGCCGGGACTCGACGAAGATACCATTGCGTTCATCTCCAACAAGAAGGGTGAGCCGGCATGGATGCTGGAATGGCGGCTGGATGCCTATCGTCAGTGGTTGAAGATGACGCCCCCGTCCTGGGCACATCTGGACTATCCGCCGATCGACTATCAGGCGATTTCCTACTTCAGTGCCCCGAAGCGTGAAGAAGACAAGCCCCAGAGCCTCGATGAAGTCGACCCCAAGCTGCTCGAGACCTACGAGAAGCTGGGTATCCCGCTGCATGAGCGTGCCGCACTGGCTGGGGTGGCGGTCGATGCCGTCTTTGACTCCGTGTCCGTGACCACCACGTTCAAGGACAAGCTGGCCGAAGCGGGCGTGATCTTCTGTTCCATCTCCGAGGCGATTCGCGACTATCCAGAGCTGGTAAAGCAGTATCTGGGTACCGTCGTGCCCACCAGCGACAACTACTTCGCGGCGCTGAACTCGGCAGTGTTCACCGACGGTTCCTTCGTGTTCGTGCCGGAGGGCGTGACCTGTCCGATGGAGCTGTCCACCTACTTCCGTATCAACGCCGCCAACACCGGCCAGTTCGAGCGCACCCTGATCGTGTGCGAGAAGAAGGCGCAGGTGTCCTACCTGGAAGGCTGCACGGCGCCGATGCGCGACGAGAATCAGCTGCACGCCGCAGTGGTCGAGCTGGTGGCTCTGGAAGACGCCAGCATCAAGTACTCCACCGTGCAGAACTGGTACCCGGGCGACGAAGATGGCAAGGGCGGCATCTACAACTTCGTCACCAAGCGCGGTGATTGCCGCGGTGATCGCTCGCACATCAGCTGGACCCAGGTGGAAACTGGCTCGGCCATTACCTGGAAGTATCCGTCCTGCGTGCTGCGCGGCAAGGACTCCATCGGCGAGTTCTATTCCGTGGCGGTGACCAACGGTCGCCAGCAGGCCGATACCGGTACCAAGATGATTCACCTGGGCGAGGGCAGCAAGTCCACCATCGTCTCCAAGGGTATCTCTGCCGGCCGCTCCAACCAGTCCTACCGCGGTCTGGTTAAGGTGGGGCCGCGGGCCAAGGGTGCGCGTAACTTCACGCAGTGTGACTCGCTGCTGATCGGCGACACCTGTGGCGCCCATACCTTCCCCTACCAGGAAATCGGTAACTCCACGGCGACCGTGGAACACGAGGCCACGACCTCCAAGATTGGTGAAGACCAGCTGTTCTACTGCCAGAGCCGCGGCATCTCCGAAGAAGACGCGGTCAACATGATCGTCAACGGCTTCTGCAAGGATGTGTTCCAGGAGCTGCCGATGGAATTCGCCGTCGAGGCAGAAGCACTGCTCAACGTGACTCTGGAAGGTGCGGTGGGCTGATCGCCCGCGCCCTCCGCCAACCCTGTTAGTTACACCCCGTCGCCTGGAGCGGCGGGCACTGCAAAGGTGTCAACATGCTCGAAGTCAAGGATCTCCACGTCACCGTCGAGGGCTCTGAAATCCTCAAGGGTCTGACTCTGTCCATCCAGCCCGGTGAAGTGCACGCCATCATGGGCCCCAACGGCGCAGGCAAGTCCACCCTGTCTGCGGTGATTGCAGGCAAGGACGGCTATGAGGTGACCGCCGGAACGATCACCTTAGAAGGCCGCGATGTGCTCGAGATGGAGATTGAGGAGCGTGCTCAGGCGGGCCTGCTGCTCGGTTTTCAGTACCCGGTGGAGATTCCGGGAGTCAAGAACATCTACCTGCTCAAGGCAGCGCTGAATGCTCAGCGTGAAGCCCGTGGAGAAGGCGAGATTCCCGCGCCCGAGTTCATGAAGCTGATCAAGGAGAAGGTGTCCTTCATGAAGATGGACAACAGCTTCCTGCAGCGCGCGGTAAATGAAGGCTTCTCCGGTGGCGAGAAGAAGCGTAACGAGATCCTGCAGATGCTGGTATTGCAGCCGAAGCTGGCGATGCTGGATGAAATCGACTCCGGTCTCGATATCGATGCGATGAAGGTGGTGGCCGAAGGCGTCAACTCGCTGCGCAGCGAAGATCGCGGCATCCTGCTGGTGACCCACTACCAGCGCCTGCTGGACTACATCGTGCCGGATCATGTGCACGTGCTGGTCGATGGTCGTATCGTCAAGAGCGGTAATGCCGACCTGGCGCGTGAACTCGAAAGCCGTGGCTACGACTGGGTCGTAGAGGAGTCTGCTGCATGAACCAGACAGCAAGCCAGGGAGCAAGTGAGGTCCAGCGCTTTCTGGATCGTCTGAGCGAGCGCAGCGCACGTCGCAGCGGTGAGCCGACCTGGATCGCCGCGCGGCGCCAGGCGGGCGCTGCCCGCTTCGAAGCGATGGGGTTTCCCGATCGCCGCGTCGAAGAGTGGAAGTACACCGACGTTCGTGCCATCAGTCGCGGTGATTTCCAGCTGGCAGAGGATGCGGAGTTTTCGCCTGCCAGCGCAGCGGCGCTGACGCTGCCAATGGATGCTCATCGACTGACCTTCGTTGATGGTGTCTTTTCCAGTGCCTTGTCGGACCTGACCGAACTGCCCGGCGGTGTTCAGGTGCAGCCGCTGTCCCAGGCGCTCGAGGAGAATCATGAAGCTGTCGGCGGTCCCTTAGGGCGGCTGACAGGCGTGGAGTTCTCGGCCTTTTCTGCGCTGAATACCGCGTTCTTCGAGGAAGGTGCGCTGGTGCGTCTGGCGCCGGGTACGGTGGTGGAAAAACCCATCGTGCTGCAGTTCCTGTCCCGGGCCAACCAGACGGCGGTGATGAGCCATCCGCGCATCCTCATCGAAGCGGCCAGTCGCAGCCAGGCCACCGTGATCGAGCATCACGTGGGTGAAGAGGGCGCTGCCAACTTCACCAACCTGGTGGAAGAAGTGATGCTGGATCGTGGCGCCCACCTGACCCATTACAAGTTGGTGGAGTCGCCGGAGCAGGACCTGCACGTGGCCAGCATCCACGTCGAGCAGTGTCGCGATGCCCAGTTCACCTCCTTCAACCTGACGCTGGGTGGTGGTCTGGTGCGCAACGACCTGATCAGTGACCTCAATGGCCAGGGTGCGGAAGTCACCTTCAATGGGCTGTTCTATGGTCAGAATCGTCAGCATGTGGACAACCACACGCTGGCCAACCATAACGCACCCCACACCTTCTCCCACGAGAACTACAAGGGCATCCTCGACGACCGTGCGCATGGCGTGTTCAACGGCAAGGTGATCGTCAAGCGCGACAGCCAGAAGATCGAGGCGGATCAGAGCAACGCCAACCTGCTGCTGTCCGATCGCGCCCAGATCGACACCAAGCCTGAGCTGGAAATCTACGCGGATGACGTCAAGTGCTCCCACGGCGCGACGACCGGCCAGTTGGATGAAGAGGCCGTGTTCGCCCTGCGTACCCGTGGTTTGGACCAGGCGACCGCGCGAGGCCTGCTGACCCTGGCCTTCGCCGGTGAAGTCATGGATCAGGTCGACCTGGATGCCGTGGCGGAGCGGGTCGAGCTGACCGTCGCCGGCAAGCTGCCCGAGCGCTTCCATCTGGCTGGTCTGGTCGAGGCTGCCGTCGCCCTCAACGAGGACTGAGCATGACCCACTTCAGCGATCTGTTGCTCGATGTGGCCCGTGTCCGCAGTGACTTCCCGATCCTTGATCGGGAGGTTCACGGCAAGCCACTGGTGTATCTGGACAATGCGGCGACCAGCCAGACGCCGCGGCAGGTGATCGAGACCTTTGATCACTACTATCGCCAGATCAACGCCAATATCCATCGGGGCTTGCACACCCTGGCGGACGAGGCGACTGCCGCCTATGAAGGCAGCCGAGAAACGGTCCGCGCCTTCATCAATGCGCCCAGCACGCGTCAGGTGGTGTTCACTCGCGGCACGACCGAGGCGATCAACCTGGTTGCCCAGAGCTGGGGTCGGGCGAACCTGGGACCTGGTGATGAAGTGCTGGTGTCCCAGCTCGAGCACCACTCCAACATCGTGCCCTGGCAGCTGCTGTCTGCCGAAAAAGGTTTCACCATCAAGGTGATTCCGGTCGATGAGCGTGGTGTGCTCGACCAGCAGGCGTATCAGGACCTGATCGGTGAGCGCACGCGACTAGTGGCGGTCAATCACGTGTCCAACGCGTTGGGGACGGTCAACCCCGTCGCCGACATGGCGCGCGTGGCCCATGACCACGGTGCCTTGATTCTGGTGGATGGCGCTCAGGCGGCACCGCACCAGCCCATCGACGTTCAGGCGATCGACGCTGACTTCTACGCGTTTTCCGGGCATAAGGTGTACGGGCCAACCGGTGCGGGTGTGCTCTATGGCCGTGAGTCGTTGCTTGAAACCATGCCACCCTGGCAGGGCGGTGGTGAGATGATCGCTACCGTATCCTTCGACGCCCCGACCACCTTTGCAGCGATACCCCACAAGTTCGAAGCGGGGACTCCCGCGATTGCCGAGGTCATTGCCCTTGGCAAGGCGATCGAGTGGGTCAACGGCATTGGTCTTGAGCACATTGGTGCCTGGGAGCAGCGCTTGCTGGAGCATGCCACCCTCAGTGTGGGGGCCATTGACGGTCTGCGCATCCTGGGGACGGCCCCTGACAAGGCCGGAGTGCTGTCCTTTGTGGTGGACGGTGTGCATAGCCAGGATATCGGCCTGCTGATCGATCAGTTGGGTGTCGCCATTCGCACCGGGCACCATTGTGCGCAGCCGTTGCTGGCGCAGTTTGGTGTCGATGCGACCTGTCGCGCCTCCTTCGCTGCCTACAACACCCCCGAAGAGATCGATGTGCTGGTCGAGAGCCTGGATCGCGTCATCAGCATGTTGCGTTGACAGGGTCATGGACCTGGGTGCGTCGCGCGGCCCAGGTCCATCGACCGGAGTGACTGGCATCGCCAGCTAAGGATGTGCATGAGCGAGTACGATCAGATTGCTCAATTGAGCAAGGGGCAGCAGCTGCCGCTGCAGCGAGACGTGGACGTCATCTCGATCCCTTTCGGCAAGACAGTGGTGCTCAGCGAAGACAGCGTTGTCTCGGTGATGCAGGCCAAGGGCAGCACGGTCAGTGTCGCCTATGAAGGGCGTCTGTATCTCATTGAAGGCGCCAACCTCGATGCGGTAGGGCTCGAGTCATTGCCGCGACCGACCCTGGATCCCGCGGCGGATGATGACGCCATCGAGGCCTTCGTGTGGGAGCAGCTGCGTACCTGCTTCGACCCTGAAATCCCGGTCAATATTGTGGATCTTGGGTTGGTCTATGGTTGCCGCATAGAGCGGCTGATCAGCGGTGAGCGAATCGTGACCATTCGCATGACGCTGACCGCGCCCGGCTGTGGCATGGGTGACGTGATTGCTGCGGATGCGCGCAACAAGATTCTGGGGGCGCCTCAGATCTCGAAAGTGCATACCGAGATTGTGTTCGATCCCCCCTGGAGTCGTGAGATGATGACCGACGAAGCCAAGCTCGAACTTGGCATGTTCTGATCTTCGCCCCAGCGCTGGATCGGATCCGGGCTCCCGCTGTTACTTGGAACTGCCATGCGCGATTCGCTGCTGAGCATCTTTCGTCGTCTATTGCTGGTGCTTGGCAGCCTGGCACTGCTGCTGGCGCTGGCCTTCGTGGCGGCCAACGCCTGGATGGTCATGTCCACCCGCCAGCGGATCGCCCCCAGCCTGGCAGAGTGTCGACCCCATCAAGTCGGCATTGTCTTCGGCACGTCCCACTGGACCCGTAGCGGAGCGCGAAATCCTCATTTCGAGGGGCGGATGATTGCAGCGGCCCGGTTGATGAATGACGGGGTCTTGCGGCACTTGCTGGTATCGGGTGACAACTCGACGCGCTATTACAATGAGCCGGTGACGATGTGGCGAGACCTCAAGGAACGGGGTGTCCGTGAGGTGGACATGACGCTGGATTACGCCGGATTCAGCACCTTCGACACGCTGGCCCGAGCGCGTGACGTGTTCGAGGTCAAGCGCGCGCTGCTGATTACCCAGGACTGGCACCTGCCGCGAGCGCTGTTTATCGGCGATGCGCTGGGGCTTGAGGTGGCGGGGTGTCCCGCACCGGAGAGAGAAAATACCTGGTGGCTCATTCTCAGGGAGTGGGTGGCTCGGGTGGCAACCTTGGGTGACCTCTACCTGTGGGATCGGGAGCCTCGTTTTCTGGGCCCCCTGGAGCCGCTGAGTATCGTTCCCCCGGAAGCGTCACCCGATGCTCGAGATCTCCACGACATCATCGAGGATGCGCTGGAGGTCGGGATATCAGACGAGGAGGTGCCGGAACTGCTCAGCGAGCCGGCAGACACGTCTGGCGTCGATGCTCAACGAACGTCTCCTGCCAGTTCCTACGCTGACGCTCATGTCGACCCCGTCGACCAGGCCGAGGAGTCAGCGCCAGCTGGGCGCTAAGATACGCGCTGGTGCACGACCGGACATCCGCCATGGGGGACAAGCGCTGAGCGATCAGCGCTTGCCCGGACGAGAGCCTGCGCGGTTGGGCTTGCGTCCAGTCTGACGGCGTGGGGTTGTCGACTTCTGCAGGTCGTAGAGCTCGCGAATCAGTGCGCGACAACCTTTCCAGATGCTGTCCAGCACCGGCTCGATGGGGGCCGGCAGGGGATGGGTGAACAGCGTCGACAGGGACTGCATGAGCACGCGCTCCTGCTCCAGCAGTTCGTTGATCAGGACCTGAGAATCGTTGCCGACAAAGCTCTTGAGGCGACTCCATAACCACATGTAGTCGTCGCGTTCCACGTCGGCATCGCGAGGCAGAAGATCCAGGTGTTCGCGGGCCAGGCTCTGTAGCTCGCGCATGGTCTTCTTACGCGTCTCGAAATGGGGCTCCAGCGCGTCGCGCAGCGACGGCCGCAGGCGCTCGAGGTTGTCCTGGAAATAGTCAATGCTGTCTGCCAGGGCTTCCAGCAGGCTGTCCATCGCCACCTGGCGATTATCGAGAAACATGCGCGTCACCTCCTCCGGTGACGCAAATTGTGGGGCTCTGACACGAGTTTTGCCACCCCTAATCTGTCAAATATTTATGATTCTTGCCGCGCTGCGCAATTGACTGCGACCTTCGTCTATCTTTGTAAGATATAGCGTCGACTATTTGCGGAAATGTCGCCTTTAAGGACGGCGAAGTCGGGCGAAATAGGTAGCCTGGGCGTCCTCGCGTGATCAAGGCGATCATGCTTTCGGCTACCGAGGATCTGGGAAGCGGATAACACAAGGGCGACCGCTGATGCGGTCGCCCTTGTGGTGCGCGGCGTTCAGGTCGTCATCGGCGTGACGTCCTCAGCCTTTCGGTTTGGCGGGTGCCCGTGTCCTCGGTCGTGCGGTGGCGCTCTTCTCGAGGTGTTCAATGACCAGGCCGGCGATGTCCTTGCCGGTTGCCGTCTCGATGCCTTGCAGGCCCGGAGAGGAGTTCACCTCCATGACCACGGGACCGTGGTTGGACCGCAGCAGATCTACCCCAGCGACGCGCAGGCCCATGGACTTGGCAGCACGGATCGCGGTGGAACGCTCTTCCGGTGTGATGCGGATGACGCTGGCACTGCCGCCACGGTGCAGGTTGGAACGGAACTCACCTTCGGCGGCCTGACGCTTCATGGCCGCCACCACTTTGTCGCCGATCACAAAGCAGCGGATGTCGGCGCCCCTGGCTTCCTTGATGTACTCCTGCACCATGATATTGGCCTTCATTCCCATGAAGGCCTGAATCACCGATTCAGCGGCCTGGTTGGTCTCCGCCAGGACCACACCAATTCCCTGGGTTCCTTCCAGCAGCTTGATGACCAGTGGAGCGCCCTTGACCATGGTGATCAGGTCGGGAATGTCGTCCGGCGAGTGGGCAAAGCCAGTCACCGGCAGGCCGATCCCCTTGCGGGACAACAGCTGCAACGAGCGTAGCTTGTCGCGTGAGCGAGTGATCCCGACGCTGTCGTTGAGAACGGTGACGTTCATCATCTCGAACTGTCGCAGGACCGCACATCCATAAAAGGTGACCGACGAGCCGATCCGGGGGATGACGGCGTCGAAGGGCTCCAGCTCTTCCCCCTTGTAATGAATGGAGGGGTGGTGCGAGGCGATGCTCATGTAGCAGCGCAGGGTATCCACGACGCGTGCTGTGTGGCCGCGCTGTTCGGCGGCTTCCACCAGACGACGGGTGGAGTAGAGATTGCGATTGCGGGACAGCAGTGCGATGTGCATGTGCGAGTCTCCAGAGCTGGGGCGGTGGAACCGTCAGGGTTCGCCGTGAAGGAAAGTGGCACCCGGTGCCACCAGCAGGCGGCGAAGGGCACGGCGTCCCAGAAGCATGGGGTGGCGCATATTGCGCCTGTCGGTCAGCGACAGCTCGACGGGAAACTCCAGGTCCCCCATCTGCATGCGTGTGCGCACGAAGTAGCGCCACTCAGCGTGACCATTGGAGCTGGTGACCTTGCGCCTGTCATGCAAGTGCATGCGGTATTGATGCGCCGGGCTATCAGGCCCGCCCGCGCGACTGACGAAGCTGACCCACAGAATATCGTCTTCCTCGAAGGACTCGATGTCCTCGGCATGCAAGGCTGATGTGCGTGCGCCGGTATCCACCTTGGCACACAGATGCAGGTGCAGGTCCGGCAGGATCACCATCTCGCGACGACCGACAACCGCTTGTGCCTGAAAGGGCAGGTCCTTCATATCGTCTCCTTGTAGGGGTAACCCGAACACACCAGTGGGCAGCTCAATGACCCTGGCGTCCCTTGACGATTGCCAGGCGGCTGGCAGTCGCTGAGCCCTCAGGTGCCTGGCGCAGGGTCATCAGCACCGGCAGGCGTAGCCGCGGGATCTGTGCCAGGTCCCTGGCGAGTGCCATAAAGTCAGCTTCCTCGTTGGCTGCCAGTCGCTCGAGAAAGCGGGGCAGGCGTTCGGCGTCCTCTAGATGTTGCCATCCGCGCGCGGCCATGGCCGCCAGCGCATCGGGACCGCAGGCATGGCGGTCGGCCAGTAGTTGATCGAACCAGTCGGCAGCAACGCGACGGGAACCTCCACCGACGGCCCTGATGCAGGCGCAGTAGGTCTCGATATCGCCGTCACGGGCAGCTTGCTCGCCCCGTTGCCGCAGGCTGTCTGCCACGGCCTCATCAATGGCGACATGTTCCAGACAGTAGCATAGCGATGTCAGTACTTCGCTGTGCAGCTGCGGGATTGCATGGCGCAGTTGACGCTCGGTGTCGGTGGACAGTCGCACCACGTAGTCGGCAAGGCCTTGCAGTCCCAGTGCCTGCCAATCATGGCCGGCCTGTCCGGCGAAGAAGGCCTCGACGGGCTCGAGGTGTTCGCTGGCGGGGCGCTCGAGCTCGGCGCTGGCGCGGGCGTGCAAGACTGCCTGGAAAGCCAGTGACGGCGTGAAGGCCAGCGGATTGTCCTTCATCAGGTTGTCAATCTCGTCCTCGGCCGATGCCTCTAGCTGCTCGGCGCTTCGCCCCAGGGTCGATAGCAGGCGCTCCAGAAAAGCATCCCGTTGAGCCGCATCCAACAAGCCTTGCTCATCCAGCGGAAGGGCCAGAAACCAGATCAGTGGGTCCTGCATGGCGCCAAGGCGGAAGACCATGGCCAGCCTGGCCTTGCCTTGCCAGGGTTCTGGCCAGGGCACATCGCCGGCCTCGAAGTCAGCCAGGGTGTCCAGTGAGCAAGGATGTACGCGACGCCCCATATGGTAAAGATGCACGTCGGCACCGGTGAGGCGGAAGAAGTCGTGAAGAGAGTGGATCGCTTGCATGGTCGCTCCGGAAGATCAGCGTGCACTCTATCGTGCAGCGGCAGGTCTGTCAGCCGTCTGATCGCTAAATTTACCGCTATGGAATACATGGTGGCACGATTCGCTGGCGATTTTTTGACCAGGTGCCGCTAAAGGCCGCCAGTAGCGCGCTGTGCCAGTCTGTTCAGCGGTTATCCACAGGGACATGCAGGGCTTCTGTGCATGAAAGCGTCGCTGGTCCCTGTGGGTGTCATGCCTGTTGCTGTCGCTGTTGATCGTGATAGCGATGGGGCTGCTCTTGCCGCCTAACCACTGCTGCCCGAGGCCCCATCAGGTGTCTCTTCACGTTTAGCTCCGCCGCTGTGATGTCCCAGATCCATGCTGTGGGCAGGACCGACCAGGCGATAGGCGTTGCCAGGAGGGCTGTTGTCTCCTGGTCATAGCCGCGAGCTATGGCTGCTAGGCAGCTTTTCCACTGCGTCTGCTATCTAAATGGAATATAATGGGGGTCGTTTATTCCAAATTATGCTGAGGCGAGGGTGGGCCGTTGGTTGAAATTGTTCAGGTTGCCTCCAACTGTCTCTCCCTTTGCTGTCCATTACTGTCTTGAAGGAGTCGTCCATGGTTCGCCAACTGGCCGCATCTCTCGCTATCGCTGGTGCTCTCGGTCTCGCCAGCAATGCCTACGCTGATCCGCTCAAGGTGGGCATGTCGGGTGGTTATTTCCCCTTCACCTTTGTCGAACAGGACACCCTGAAGGGATTCGAGGTCGACGTCATGGAGGCGGTGGCCGACGAAATGGGCGTTGAGGTTGAGTTTGTCACTGCCAATTTCTCAGGCCTCTTTGGCATGCTGGAGTCGGGCCGTATCGACACCATCGCCAACCAGATCACCATCACTGAGGAGCGCGAACAGAAGTATCTGTTCACGTCGCCCTATGTCTACGATGGCGCCCAGGTGGTTACCCGGGAAGGTAATGACGAGGTGACCGGTGTCGAGGACCTGGCAGGCAAGACGGTCGCCGTCAACCTGGGGTCCAATTACGAGCAGCTGTTGCGTGAGCTCCCTTTCGCTGACGAGGTGGACATTCGCACCTACGAAAGCAATATCGAGCAGGACACCGCGCTCGGGCGTGTTGATGCCTTTGTCATGGACCGCGTCAGTGCGACCCAGGTGATCAAGGAGAAACCGCTGCCGTTGGCCCTCGCCGGCAAGCCGTTTTCCGAGATTCGCAATGCGCTTCCCTTCCGCCAGGAAGACGAGGCACTGCGGGATCAGGTGGATCAGGCGCTCGAGACCCTGCGTGACAATGGCACCCTCGGCGAGATCTCACAGCGCTGGTTTGATGCCGACATCACCACGCCCTGAGTGAGGGTGGCCAGCACATGAAGCTCCTCGATCTCGATTACATGCTTGGGCTGGTGCCCATTCTGTTGAGCTATCTGCCGCTGACGCTAGGCATGGCATTGGCTGGAATGGTGCTGGCCCTGGCCCTTGCCAGTCTGCTGGCGGTGGTTCGGGTCCTCAAGATACCGGTGCTCAATGGATTGACGCTGTGGTTTATCTCGTTCTTTCGAGGTACGCCGCTGCTGGTGCAGCTTTTCCTGTTCTATTACGGGCTGCCCCAAGCGCTGTCCTTTCTGACCGCTATTGATGGCATTACCGCGACCATCATGGGGCTGACCCTGCATTTTTCCGCGTATATGGCAGAGTCCATACGTGCCGCCATTGTCGGCGTCGACCGCAGCCAGACCGAAGCCGCGCTGTCGATAGGCATGACCAATGGACAGCTGATGCGTCGGATCGTGTTGCCCCAGGCAACTCGCATCGCCGTGCCGACGTTGATGAACTATTTCATCGACATGATCAAGGCGACCTCGCTGGCGTTTACCCTCGGCGTTACCGAGCTGATGGGAGCCACCCAGAAAGAGGCGGCGGGCAGTTTTCTCTACTTCGAAGCCTTTATCACCGTCGCGCTGATTTATTGGGCCATCGTGGAGGCGCTGGCGTGGCTGCAGCGACGTCTCGAATACCGACTCAATGAGGCCTATCGGCGATGATTAAGATAGAACAGCTAAGCAAGCGCTTCGGTGATACGCGAGTGCTTGATGGCATCGACCTGAACATCGAGCAGGGCGAGATTATCGTGGTCATCGGGCCGTCCGGTACCGGCAAGTCGACCTTGCTGCGATGCCTCAACTTTCTTGAGCGGCCTGATGGCGGACGCCTTACCCTGGGCTCGCTGAGCCTGGACCTGGCATCTGCCAGCAAGTCCTCCATCCTGGAAGTTCGACGCAGGACTGCCTTCGTCTTTCAGAACTACGCGCTGTTCGCCAACAAGACTGCCCTGGAGAACATCGCGGAGGGCTTGATTGTCGTCAACCGCTGGCCCAAGGCCAAGGCCCACGCCCGTGCCCGCGAGATTCTCGAGCGCATCGGCATGGCGGACAAGGCGGATGCCTATCCGGCATCGCTTTCTGGAGGGCAGCAGCAGCGCGTGGGTATTGGCCGTGCCATGGCCGCCCAGGCAGAGGTCATTCTGTTCGATGAACCGACCTCGTCACTGGACCCTGAATGGGTAGATGAAGTGCTCGCACTGATGAAGCAGCTGGCCCGGGAGCGACAGACCATGCTGGTGGTGACCCACGAGATGGCATTCGCGAGGGACGTGGCCGATCGTGTGGTGTTCATGGAAGGTGGGCGCATTATCGAGCAGGGGCCACCCTCGGTGCTGTTTACATCGCCCCAGGATCCGCGGACCCGCGATTTTCTACGCAAGGTGCTGCCTGCGGATGACGCACTCTCGCCCGGCTAGGGCGGGCCGGTCCATTGGCTTCAGAGCCCCAACCTTATTCATTTTTAACGACAGGGAGGCTGCATGCCGACCGAACCCACTGTACATGATGATCTTGCCGCAGCCCTGAGGGAGCTTCAGGCCACCATGAAAGCCGCCAACATGTGGCGCATGGACAAGCCTGAGCCGGCGGCATTCAACAGTCAGCAGCCGTTTTGTATCGACACCATGTCACTGCCCCAATGGCTGCGCTTTGTGTTCATTGCACGCCTTGAGGTGCTGGTAGATCAACAGGCAGCGCTGCCCGCCAGCTGTGATGTCGCTCCTGCGGTAGATGCCTATCTGATTCAGGAAGGGGCCAGCGCTCAGGATCGCGTGTTGCTGCGCAAGGTGGTGGAAGACATTGACCGTTTGATCACCGACAACTGAGACCGCACCAGCCTCGGCAGAGCGCGTATCGCCGGTGCGCACCGTGATGCGGATACTGTTCTAGATAGTGTTCTAGATAGCGTTTTAGGTAGTGGTCTAGAGAGTGTCCAGTAGGTCAGCCGACGCTGTCATGAACACTCATGCGTAGATGATGAGGAGCGAAACGTGCCCTGGTACTTTGCCTACGGCAGTAACATGAACCTGGCACGGGTCGAGGCCCGTATCGGAGACACGCGACGCGTGTTGCCTGCGACCCTTGAGGGATACGCCCTGCGTTTCAACAAGGCCTCGAAAGTACCGGGAATCGCCCACGCCAATGTGGTGCCCGCCGCTGGCGAGCGCGTAGAAGGGGCTCTGTTCGAGCTGATGGTGCCTGAGCAGATCGCGTCCATGGATCCCTTCGAAGGCTATCCCCAGGAATACACGCGCCAGCGCTTGCCACTGCAGACTGCCGAGGGGGTGATCGATGCCTGGGTGTATATCGCCAGCGCCGAGCGCCAGGGGGAGGGGCTCAAGCCCGCCCGCGAGTACCTCGAGCACCTGCTGGCCGGTCGTGACTTCCTGAGCGAAGGCTACCACCAGGCGCTGGCAGCGGTGGAGGCCGTCGAGCACCTCGATGATGCCACCCTGGGGAGGTTGGGACTTTCTCGCCACCATCCCCGCTAGAGCCGCTGCCTCGCTCGAGCCTCACTCAGGCTCAGCCACTGGCATTGACAGCACAGCGCCCGCGCCTGCCTGGCAGGAGCGGGCGCTGCATGTATGCGGACGTGCTCTGGATCAGAAGCGGTAGCTGATGCCGGCCATGATCACGTAGGGGTCCACCTCGATCTCGCCGATATCCTCGCCATTGAGGTCGACGTCGCTGTCGATGTCCAGGTACCACACCGCCATGTTGGCCGCCCAGTGATCGTCGATCAGCAGGTCCAGGCCCGCCTGGCCAGCCCAGCCCCAGGACTCTTCCAGGTCCAGGTCAGCACCCTGGAGGTCGATGTCTTCATCAGAGAAGTGGGTGTAGTTGACGCCGATGCCAGCATAGGGCTGGACACGGGAAGCGGTGCCACCGAAGGGATAGTATTGCACGGTCAGGGTCGGCGGCAGATGCTCGACGCTTGCGCCAATATCGGTGCCACCCACGTTCAGGTCCACGTCGTGTTCGAAGGGCTCGGCGGCCAGCAGTTCGACGCCAAACTTGTCGTGGAAGCGGTAGCCGAGGGTGAAGGCAAAACCGTTGTCGTCATGGACATCGGTATCCATGGTGCCGCCCATCAAGGAACCGTTGTCGGAGTCAGGCTTGACCTTGGCCACACCGACGCGGGTATAGAAGTCGCCCTTGCCATAGTCGGCAAGCGCTTGTGTGCTGACGAGGGCAGCGGAGCCAAGGGTGGCAATCAGTGCGGTAGTGACCAGGGGATGGCGCATGCAGTTCTCCTTGCGTACTGGCGAATGGGCGGACCCGATGTGAGCCAGTCTATGCTGTAGTGAGAATGCAGTTATTGACCTGCCTCAATACCTCTTTCGGTTCATGCCAATGGATTGGCCAACGAAAACGGCGCCTGGAAAGCCAGGCGCCGTGGTGTCAGCGATCTATGGAAATCAGACGCTGTCTTTCAATTATTTCTGGTTAGAAGCGGTAGGTGACGCCTGCACCGATGGTCATCGGATCGATTTCGGCTTCGCCGACGTCGCTGCCATTCACTTCGATATCGGAGTCGACGTCAGCGTAGCGTGCGTAGGTGCCCACCAGCAGGTTGTCAGTGACGCTCAGGTCAAGACCAACCTGTGCGGCCGCGCCATAGGAGCTATCCAATTCGGCGTTGAAGCTCTCGTCCGAGAAGTGGGTGTAGTTCATGCCCACGCCAACGTAGGGGTGGACGCGGGCGTTTTCGACGCCACCCAGCGGGTAGTAGTTGAGCATCAGGTTGACCGGGGTGCGGTCCACGCTGCCAATGTTGCCGCCGCCGACAGCGATATCATGCTCCATGGCTTCGGAGCCGTTCAGCTCGACGCCGAACTTGTCGTGGAACAGGTAGCCTGCACCATAGGCAAATCCGTTCTCTTCGGAGACATCAATGTCCTGACCAGCGATGTCACCATTGTCTGAAGTGGGATCGGCCTTCTCAAAACCACCGCGCACATAGAAGTCACCAGCCTGGTAGGCCATGGCGGACTGCGCAGCAAAAGCAGTGGTGGCGAGAAGAGCAGCGGTTCCCATCAGTCGTGTCATTTTCATGGTGGACCTCCTTGATGATCCTATGGCTTCGAAAAGTGAAGCTATGTTGTACAGGGCACAGTTTACGAACAGTGTTTCTAAATGTCTTGTAGAAATAAATAATCGGTTCGATAGGGGTAACTAGCGAAAAACTATGGAACTAACGAGCTGGCGCCGTGTCAGTGAGTCAAATCTGTACAACTTTTTTGCACATTTGGGGTGTGTGACGGGCCAAACAGCGGAGTGCCACGAGACAAAAGCTGAGTCCACGGCGCAGGAGCGACGGCCCGAGGGGCAAACGCTAGAGGTCAGAAGGCCAGGTGCCAGAAGGCCAGGGACTAGAAGGCCAGGGGACAGCAGTGAGAAAGCCAACACGGGGCGGTCAATTGCCCTGGATGACGCCTCAGGCGAGCAGGGGATACCTGGGCAACGGCAACGGGTGGTCCACGCGAAACCTCGCTGAACGGACGGAAATCGTCTTCACTGTGAGGTAATCATCTACCAATGGCGGGGGCGGCATTGTGATCAGACGTAACCGAAGCCGGTGGCTGGGCGTCTCCAACTTGCCTTGGGGGATGGCAGCCTTGGCGCTGGGCGCCTCTGCCTTGCTGGCGGTGTGGCTGCTGCTGGAGCCCTGGCTGATCAGTGGTCTGACACTGCCTGCTCGTGTGTTGATGGTGGGGCTAGGGCTTTGGGTAGTCGGCGTCGGCCTGGCACTGCCATTGTGCTACCCGTTGGTCACAGCGCCCACTGTCGGCGCGTCTCGCATGCTCATGTGGCTGCGAAGAGCGAGCGCCGCGCCCTGGTACCCCTTGGCCCTGGCGATCTTCGTCACCTTGTTGTTGGCCCGCTCCATTGGCGTGATATAACGGCAACCGAGTGATGCAACGGCTGAGGCGCAGTGACCTGTGAGCAGTGACCAGTGACAGGCCAAATACCGCCCCATATGAGAAGGCCGTCCCATATGCAGAAGGCCGCCCATCTGGGCGGCCTTCTGCGTCACGGCTGTCATTCAGCGCTTATGCATCTTCCAGTGTATCGAACTCTTCGGTGATCTCGCGGCTAGGTTCCTGAGTGGCAAGACTCACCACCACGATGGCGATGTAGGCAAAGATCACGCCCGGTACGATTTCATACAGATCAAACAGGCCACCTGACAGTTCAGCCCAGGCCACGACGGTGACGCCGCCGACCACGATGCCGGCCAGGGCGCCCCACTGGTTCATGCGGCGCCAGTACAGCGACATGATCAGGGCAGGACCGAAGGCGGCACCGAAACCTGCCCAGGCATAAGACACCAGACCCAGCACGGTGGAGTCAGGGTTCATGGCCAGCAGGTAGGCGACGATGGCGATACCCACGACAGCCAGGCGTCCCACCCAGACCAGCTCTGACTGGCTGGCATCGGGGCGGAACAGCGCCTTGTAGAAGTCGTCGGTCAGGGCAGATGAGGACACCAGCAGCTGCGAGTCCGCGGTGGACATCACCGCCGCCAGAATGGCTGCCAGCAGAACGCCTGCGACCAGAGGGTGGAAGATGGCGTTGACCATCACCATGAAGATGGTCTCACCGTCACCCAGGTCACGGGTCATGTAGACCAGGCCCAGCAGGCCCACGGCCATGGCGCAGACCAGGCACAGTCCTGACCAGGTGACGGCGATGCGGCGTGCAGTGGGAATGTCCGCTTCGGAGCGAATGGCGGCAAAGCGCGCCAGAATGTGGGGCTGACCGAAGTAGCCAAGGCCCCAGGCCAAGGAGCTGATGATGCCGATGGCACTGAGAGTTTCGCCGGTGGAGGCATCGACGAACCAGCTCAGCATGTCGGGGTTCTCTGCCAGGATCTGCTGGCCGCTGGCACCGAGCCCGCCCAGCTCAGTCAAGGCGATGACCGGAACGATCAGCAGCGCGGCGGCCATCATCAGGCCCTGGATAAGGTCCGTCCAGGATACCGCCAGGAAGCCACCAAAGAAGGTGTAGGAGATGATCGCGAGGGTGCCGACGGTGACCGCGATGGTGTAGTCGAAACCAAATACGGTCTCGAACAGCTTGCCGCCTGCCACCAGACCAGAACTGGTATAGAACAGGAAGAACAGCAGGATGAACACTGCCGAGATGACCCGCAGCAGAGGCGCCTTCTCGCGGAAGCGTTTGGCGAAGAAGTCCGGCAGGGTCAGCGCATCACTGGCCTTGAAGGTATAGATGCGCATGCGGCGTGCGACGATGAGCCAATTCAGCCAGGTGCCGATCAGCAGGCCGACGGCAATCCAGGCTGCAGACAATCCGCTGACGTAAGCGGCGCCGGGAAGACCCAGCAACAGCCAGCCCGACATGTCCGAGGCACCCGCCGAGATGGCCGATGTCCAGGGACCCAGGGAGCGGCCGCCAAGAATGTAGTCTGACAGGTTGGTGGTGCGCTTGTAGGCGATGATGCCGATGACCAGCATCAGTATCAGGTAGAGCGCGAACGTAATGCCAATCGTGGCGTTATTTTCGACCATGGGGTGCGTTCCTTGTGGTTTTTGTCGTGGGTGAATGGCGTTCTCTCGTCACCGTCTCTATAGCAAGACCGATGACCCCTTCAGTGGGCGCGGTGGTCGTTCGCGTCCCTGCGGTGTGGTGGCCTTCCCCGGGGTAACGGAGAAGACCACCGATGCCAGCGGCCGTGGCCGACCGGTCATTCGTCTCCCAGTGCCAGCAGCGACGCATTGCCTCCCAGCGCTGCAGTGTTGTTCGTTACCGTCTTTTCGGTCGCGAAGCGCAGCAGGTAGTGCGGCCCACCGGCCTTGGGGCCTGTGCCGGACAGACCTTGCCCGCCGAAGGGCTGAACGCCTACGACTGCGCCAATGATATTGCGATTGATGTAGACGTTACCAACTCGCATTTTCCGCGCTATTTCAGCGGCAAAGGATTCGTTGCGGCTGTGAACACCAAAGGTCAGCCCGTAGCCACGGCCATTGATGGAGGCAATGACCTTGTCGAGGTCCTTGGACTTCCAGCGCACTACGTGCAATACCGGCCCGAACTGCTCGCGCTCCAGGGCATCGATGCTGTCGATGTTGAAGGCGGCGGGGGCGATAAAGGTCCCATTGCGGGTGTGCTCAGGCTTCAGCGGCGTCTCACTGATCAGGCGTCCCTCGCCCTTGAGCTTGTCGATGTGTGCCTGAAGGTTACGAGACGCATCCTCGTCGATCACCGGGCCTACGTCAGTACCCAGGTCACGGGGGTCGCCGACGTGCAGCTCTGCCATGGCGCCATCAAGGATTTCCAGCACGCGGTCGGCAACATCGTCCTGCAGGTAGAGAACGCGCAGTGCCGAGCAGCGCTGACCGGCACTCTGGAAGGCAGAGTGAATCACGTCCGCAACGACCTGCTCTGGCAGGGCGGTAGAGTCCACGATCATGGCATTCATTCCCCCGGTCTCTGCCACCAGGGTAGGCAGTGCAGCGTTCTCACGCTCGGCCAGGGCACGATTAATGATCTGTGCTGTGTCTGTTCCACCGGTGAACACTACCCCGGTGATGCGAGGATCACTGGTCAGCACGCTACCCACGGTAGGTCCATCACCCGGCAATAGCTGGACGACGTGGCGGGGCATGCCGGCCTGATAGAGCAGCTCGACCACGCGATGGGCCACGATCGACGTCTGCTCCGCTGGCTTGGCCAGTACCGTATTGCCCGCAACGGCGGTAGCCACCAGCTGCCCACAGAAGATGGCGACAGGGAAGTTCCAGGGGCTGATGGCGGCGAATACCCCCTTGCCACCCATGTGCAGGCGGTTGGACTCGCCGGTTGGGCCGGGCAGATCAGTAGGCTCGGCAAACAGCTCTTCGGCGCGAACGGCGTAGTAACGACAGAAGTCGACGGCCTCGCGGATTTCATCCACGCCATCGGTCAGCAGCTTGCCCCCTTCGCGAGAACATAGCGCCATCAGTTCCGCCAGGTGCTCTTCCATCAGGTCGGCGAAGCGACGCAGGATATCGGCGCGCTGCTTGACGGGGGTGGCTTCCCAGTCGGGGAAGGCTGCCCAGGCAGCATCAATGGCTTTCTCCGCTTGTTCGCGGGTGGTCCACTGCACGCTGCCGACGGTCTTGCTGCGGTCATAGGGGCTGGTGACCTGATGCGTCTGTGCGGCGTCCTCGGCAATGTCGAAGGCCAGCAGGGGCTGGGCCTTGTAGGTGGTGTCCATGTGCGCGGACATGGCCTCCATCAGCGGCTGGTACTGACTGTTGATGGTCAGGTTGACGCCCTTGGAGTTGGGGCGATGGGCACCGTAGATGTCACGCGGCAGAGGGATCTGCGGGTTGGCGATGGTCTTGTACTGACGCAGGGTCTCGATGGGGTGTACGCAGAGGGACTCTACCGGCACCTTCGGGTCGACGAGCTGGTGCACGAAGGATGAGTTGGCACCGTTTTCCAGCAGCCGGCGGACCAGGTAGGGCAGCAGGTCCTTGTGTGCCCCTACCGGCGCATAGATGCGGCAGTAGGTGCCTTCGGGCGCGCGCTGAAGTGCGGCATCGTATAGCGCTTCACCCATGCCATGCAGGCGCTGGAATTCAAACGGTCTGCGCGTGTGGTTGGCCTGCTCCAGAATGGTGGAGATGGTGTGGGCATTGTGGGTCGCGAACTGGGGAAAGATGCGGCCCTTGGTGGCGTCCGACAGCAGGAAGCGGGCGCAGGCGAGATAGGCCACGTCAGTGGAGGCCTTGCGCGTATAGACCGGGTAGCCGTCGACTCCCAGCTGCTGGGATTCCTTGATTTCAGTATCCCAGTAGGCGCCCTTGACCAGACGCAGGGGGATTTCGTCGCCCTGGAAATCGGCCAGACGGTTGAGGTAGTGAAGGACCGGCAAGGCGCGCTTGGAGTATGCCTGTACGACCAGTCCGAAATGGCCCCAGCCCTTGCAAACGTCGCTTTCGTAGACGGCGCGGAAGACCTCCAGGGAGAGCTCCAGGCGGTCGACTTCCTCGGCATCGATGGTAACGGCGACGTCGTTCTCGCGGGCAAGTGCCGCGAGTTCCTTGACGGTGCCGACGAGCTCGTTCAGCACTTGCTCGCGACGGCCGAATTCGTAGCGGGGGTGCAGCGCCGAAAGCTTGATGGACACAGACGGTGCTGGGGTCTTGTCACCCAGCTGACGGCTGGTCTTGCCGACCTGACGGATGGCGGTGGCGTAGTCTTCGTAGTAGCGGCCGGCATCACGGCGAGTACGAGCGGCCTCACCCAGCATGTCATAGGAATAGGTGTAGCCCTTGTCGAACAGCGGCTTGGAGCGCTTGAGCGCTTCGTCGATGTCGCGGCCGAGGACAAACTGCTTGCCCATGACCTTCATCGCCTCAACCATGGCCCGGCGAATCACCGGCTCACCCATGCGATTGACCATCTTGTTGATAAAGCCGCTGGGCTTGCCATCCTTGGGCTTGTCCAGGCTGACCACGCGCCCGGTCATCAGAAGCCCCCAGGTAGAGGCGTTGACCATCCACGACTCGCTCTTGCCAAGGTGCGCTTTCCAGTCCGCGGGACCCAGACGATCTTCGATCAGCGCGTCCGCCGTTTCCTTGTCGGGGATGCGCAGCATGGCTTCAGCCAGACACATCAGCATGAGGCCTTCATGGGTGTCCAGGCTGTACTGCTGCAGCAGCTCGTCGATGGTATCTACCGCGGTGTCCATCTCGCGGACCTCGCGGACGAGTGACGCTGTCTTCTGTGCGACGCGCTCGATGTGCTCGTCCTTGCCATCGATCAGCGCGATCAGTTCACCCACATAAGCGTCTTCCGCGACCACGTAATGGTCGCTGATACGGGTAAAGAGGGTGTCCAGATCCTGCTGCCAGGTGGCGTTGTCGAGCATGTTGTTGGCGTTGAGCATGTCAGTCCCCAAAGAGTGAACCGCCAGGGGGCGGGAAGAGCGAATCGCGATCCGAGTCGCGAAACTTGGGCATGGTGGCAAGCCTAGGTGGCAGACATCTTTCATGCTTGCCATATCCACCGAAGGATTTGCTAAATCCCCGGTCCTTGTGTCTTAACCCTAGCCTTGTTGTGCAGTTTTGGCAGGCTGAGCCGTGTTGGCAGAGAGGTGAGCGTGATTCAACGCGGCAGCGCCGCTCAGGTGGCGTCGTGCTTGACTGGGCGGGTGACCAAAGTGCTTGCGGTAGGCACGTGACAGGGCGCTTTGATGGGCAAAACCCGTGAGGGCTGCAATCTCGGAAAGAGGCAGGCGGCTTCGCAGCAACAGCCGCTGTGAGGCCTGAAGGCGTCGGCGCATGACATATTGCCAGGGAGATAACCCTGTCTGGGCGCGGAAACGCTCGGTGAAGTGGGTTTCGCTGAGACAGGCGAAGGCCGCCAGATCAGCGACCTTGAAGCGCCTCGCCAGGTGATCATCGATGTAGCGGTCGAGGGCGCGCAGGTCGATGCGTCGGTGCTGGGCATTGGTTCCGCAGTCAGCCGCTAAGCGCGCATGAAGAGAGCCGAGAAAGGTCGTGGCGAGGCGCTCCTGGTGGAGCGCTGGCACCGGGCCTTCTTCGGCCAGATGGTCAAGCTCTGCCACCAGGAAATCCAAGTAGCGTCTCAGCGGTGCGTCCAGCGTAAAGAAGCGCGGAGCGTCGAATAGGCGCGATAGCTCGTGATGATGGCCGGTCAAGGCGAGGGCGTCATGGGGGAGGTCGACGATCAGTTGGCGGTTGTTGCCAGTGCCAGCGTAGTAGTGCAGGTGGTTGGCAGGAACGATGCAGCCACAGAAGGGCTCTATGGTGCCGCCAAGGCCCTCGATATCGAAGTCAGCACGACCGGCCAGGGCGATAACGATCTGGTGGTAGTCGTGAGAATGGTGTTGCGTCGCGGTGTCCAGGGGAATTCGCCTGATGGCGCTGCTCATCCCATGCCTCCCGCCTAGGCTCATGAAGGGGCTATCATAACTCATCGGTGCACAATTCTCATCGCACACCCGACTTTCGCTACGATCCTGGCTTACGGCTGCTGGCGGCGTTCCTGCAGACGTGTGTGAGCGGCCAGGTGGTCCCGCAATGCCCGCAGGTCCTCATGCCCAGCAGGGTCCAGCAGCGACTTGCCTCGACTGACGCGCCCAAACCGACCGTGCTCTTCTACCAGGTGGCGGGCCCGCCGTCGGATGCCTTCCAGATACTCGTCGTGGCGAATCGGATAGAGGATGACCGCGTTCCACTCATCTTCGCTGACTGTGCTGTCTAGCGCACGGTCGAACAGGTCCAGCAAGTGGCGGGGTTCCGTCCGATATCGCGGTGTACCCGATAACATCAGCACCGCAAGCACCGCCAGAAAGATAACCAAGCAGACGGCAAAAACGAGGAGAAACAAGGACAAGGTCATGGTGGAGCTGCGCAAGAGTGGTGGAAGCGAGCGACGCTGGGACAGCCTCTCATATCTTGGCGTGAATGTCCCGTGACGCGCCTACGCGCTGGAGGACTGTGGTACACCCATCGTGGATTGCATATTGTTACATGATGAATGAATGATCCTACGCAGGGCACATGCGTTGGCTCAGAGCGGCGGCATCACGGGAGACGGCCTGCCCGATGGATGACTCAAGGTTGCCTCTGTCGCATCCGTGGTGGGGATACCGAGACAACGAGGGGTGCTGATGGTCTTAGGGGTAACGCTGGTACTGGCAGTCCTGCTCGGTTGGCTGGCCCAGCGAACCGGGCTATGTATGGTCCGAGCGGTACAAGGCCTGCGCATGTGGCGCCCTGGACTGCTACTGACCATTCTGGGCTGTGGCGCCTGGTTCTGGATGATCAGTCCATGGTTGGTGCATTTTCCCCTGGGTGACGTGTTGATGCGGCATGCCGCCGGTTGGCCCTTCGTCCTGGGAGGAGGCTTGTTCGGCCTGGCAGCAGCGGTCAATCATGGCTGCTCGATTTCGACCCTGTCGGCGCTGGCCAGAGGCCAGTGGCATATGCTGGCCACTATTGCCGGCTGGGTCCTGGGATGGTGGCTGTTGTATTGGCTATCCCCCGACATCTCCTATACCACTCTGAACATGACCTTCGCGCCTGCCTGGTGGGCGGTGATGGGGGTCGTCGCGCTATCACTGCTTGCGATCTGGCGCCTTTCTCCTGGTCATCGCCGTATCTATGCTGGCGTGGTGGTGTTTGGCGCTATTGGTGGCGTACTCGGCGCGCTCGAACCCCACTGGTCACCAAGTCAACTGATTCGCGATGTTGCCCAGAGGCCATTGATGGAACACATGCCCATCGACTGGCCAAGCGTCTCGCGAGTGTTGATCAGCGTGTTGATCGTGGCGGGAATGATGGCTGCAGCGCCGCGTCGTGGACGCAAGGAGCCTGAGCCCTTCATGGTGGCGCGCTGGATGAAACACCTTGTCGCCGGGGTGGGGATGGGGGTCGGCGCTGCGCTGGCGTTAGGAGGAAATGACCTGCAGCTACTGATCGCACTCCCGGCCGGTTCACCCGGCGCGGTCGTCGCCCTCCTGTTCATGATATTGGGGATATGGCTCGGATTGGTGCTGGAAGAGCGTTTCACCCAGCGCTCCCGTTGAGGCGGCATACAGCAAACCTCTTGCCAGTGGCGGGTATGGGGAAACGTCTCAGGCAGTCACGTTGATACCTCTGACGGTAGGCCCAGGCCAAACAGACTACGTTCCTATTGATCATACGTGCGCCGCGCTACCGCCACGATAAACGGCCACCGACATCGCCAGCGCCAGCGCTATCGGCACTATCATCGGCACCGTTTCCCCAAGCCCCGCAATGCGGTTCAGAGGTGAACTATGACCACGACGCCAGGCGATACCTCCCAGAAGGATGTTTCGGATAAGCGCCAACAATTGATTCATGATGAGCTGCCTAAGGAGCATGAGGACCCCCTCATCAGTGCGCTGCATCGTATCATTCGCTTCGGTGTCAAGATCCTCGCTGTGCTAATGGTGTTTGTCATCCTCTGGGGCATTATTGATGTTGTCTATGTACTCTACCAACAGCTATCGTCGCCTCCGATACTGCTGCTGGAGGTCGGAGATATCTTTCGGCTTTTTGGCGCTTTTATGGTAGTGCTTATCGCGATAGAAATATTTATTAATATTCGCCTCTATCTGGGTACTGATGTTCTTCCCATTCAGCTTGTTATTGCGACAGCGTTAATGGCAATTGCAAGAAAGGTGATTGTCATGGATTTCGATGCGGTCACTCCCCAGTATGTGTTGGCAACCGCTGCCGTCGTGCTTGCGTTGGGAGTGACACACTGGCTAGTGTCTCGAAAGTACTAGCTAAGTCCGTCAAACCTCCATGGCAGCATTCGCCGCCGCTAGCCCTTGGTGCACACAAGTTCTTCTAAAGGGCCATAGGCTGACAAATGTCCTGAAGACCTTCGCCGCCATGTCAGTAAAATTCGCTCCATTGTTGAAGTATCGGTGAGGTGCTTACGTGGAAATATGTGGAAATTGTATTTTGTATAATACAGCTATTGGCTGGGCGTGAGAGTGTCATGAATCCCTATTCTTGTCGGTGAGAGCGGGCCAGAGGTAGGGGGAGGGAGCAAGCTTGTCGCTGGCCCGCTGCGCTGTGGGTTAGCATTGCAGTCGCATACAAGTTCGCATCAAGCTGCACATATCGTTTGGTGGAAGGAGTCTAAAAGCGGTGACCAAGTGAGGTAACGTGGCGCTATCAACGTGGGCTAGTCAGCCTACCATCTTGCGCGTCATACATCGCTCTGATGCTCGATGGTTCGAATTCCTATGTAACACACCCCGTCAACAAATCACTTTAAATGCATGGGCTTTCAGCAACTTATCGCCTTGACGTAGTGGTCTCCTGGCCGATCCCAGTGGTAGGTGAGTGTTATCTCATTGAAAAGTAAAGCGTGCTTTACCTTCAGGGCTTTACGTCATCATGATGGCCAAGGTGGAATGAATATACCCTTTGCCTTTCAGAGGCTTGTATATCTGCGTCTTGGTATCGCACTTATGGATTGTTTGCTAACTGGTGTGCTGCCACCTGGGTAAGTAAAGGATAGATGTAGCTACCCTGTTAGTGGTGGTGAGGTTTACAGTGTGTATTTCACATAATACATTTCATAGTGTCGCGTTATCAATGCGACATCATCATCGTGAAGAAGTCGGTATGCCACTGTCGGTTGGGAAGAGTGTTATTGAGCATTGGAGGGCATATCTCTGAAGCACGACCTTGCCAGTTTGACGTTGACCATGGCCAATGAAGCTAACGGGCAATGGAAAGGTGTGGTGCTGGTTGAACTGGCCTGGCAATAACTCGCCTGGCACCGGCGAGAAAACGACATTCGCGCTAGCGAGAATGTCGGGAGCGTACGGAAATGGCTACACACCATATTGATAAACTGTTGTCTGAAGGATCTCCGATTATTGTTCGTGATACCGTCAGGGCGCCAGCGTCGGCGCGGGCGGTTCACGCCGGGACTGTCGAGGTAGGAGATATCGGTAGCGTATCTGTCACGACACCTGCCGGCGGCGTGCCAAGGACCTTGGCCGAGAGATTTCACGAGTACATCAATGTGAAGGACTACGGAGCCGTGGCTGACGGTGTGACCGATGATGGTCCCGCCATTGCAGCGGCCATTGAGGCCGCGGGCATCGGGCAAACGGTGTACTTTCCCAGTGGCGTTTACCTTGTCAGTGCGCCGCTGCTGATCAACAAGGTGGTCTCTCTTAAAGGAGATGGGTCACGTTCAACCGAACTCGTTTTCTTGCAGGGTGGGATTACCCTAGGCACAACGACAGATACGGGAAGGGATACTGCTGTTATCTCGGAGCTAGGGTTTCTTGCCAAGTCGAGAGGCATTCATACTGGCTTAACGCTAGTGTCACATGACCAATCTGGTCCGAAACCCCCAGCCTTCTTCCTCCAAAACCTGAAGTTTCATGGGTTTGATACGTCTTCAGTGGGTGTGAATAATTACGAATGGAAGACGGCAATACGGATGGAGAATGCCGACAAGTCTATTCTTAGTTCTGTCTTTATATATGGTAAAGAGCGCTCCAGTATTGACAACTATGATACCAACACTATTGGCGTAGATGTCTGCAGTAGTACAGGAGTAGTATTCTCTAAAGTCGATGTCTATCGGATGAAGACTGGGTTTTCAATATCCGGACAGAGTGAAGGAGATAATTGGGTCGACGGAGTAGTGGTTGCAGCTAATGTGGGAATTCACTTCCATGACCTGATAACGCCATCGAATAATTTTAGTATACGTGGTGGGCATTATTCCTGTGAGCAGTATGGCATTTGGATGGAGGCCTCTCAAGCAGGTCTACACCATATGAGCAAATACAATAATATCTCTAACTGCTTTTTTCTTCAGCGGAGGTGTGATGGTAGCAGGGCTAACAGCACCAATGGCAAGGCAATGAAGGAGTATTGTGCACTGTTAATGACGACAAGTTACAGTACTCTATCTGATGTGGTGGTGTTGAGTAGCCTTGGCGATGACTTTCGGCCTGATCTCGACCAAAATCGCGGCATTCAGCTGCAGGGCGGGGAATGTAATGTCCTGTCGAACGTCGTGTGTGTTCGATCGGGTATATCGGTGGACACGATGGCGTCTAGAGATAATGTCATTACCAACGTGGTAACGGAAGGCGTTGTGGACTCAGCTGTCCAGGGAAATGCTCTGGAGCAGGGGCCCGGGGATGTCTCGCTGACACGCTCAGAGGTAAACGGGTGGTCGTTGTCTTCCCGTAATATTCTATTCTCAGTCGAAGCAGGGCCAGTGCTTAAGCTAATAAATGGTGCTGGAAAAGGGCAGGCAGTCAATCAGCTTGAGGCGTTTTCTACGGGGGCTGATAAGCGCTGGGTGGGTATCAGGGCAACGAGCACAGATGATGCCTATCCAGACCAGGATATCGCGCTCCTATCATCGGGAGCAGGGCATGTCAGGTTCGGGCGCTTTTCGCCAACTACCTCGGCGGCTATCACAGGATCCATCGAGATCAAGGATATGTCGGGAAGGGTCAGGAAACTGGCGGTCGTAGAGGATGTTCATTGACTAGACGGAGGGGCAGTCGCCACCTGACAGGTGATGGCTGCCCGCTGCACGTCTGCGGCATCTAGGTTGGACGAACCTCAGGAATATCAAAAATGGATGGAACTCATGATGCGGTGATGCTGCTTTATACCAGCGGCGCGGTAGCGCTTGGTTCCATCGTCAGATGGTTGGATAGCTTTCGCAAAAGAGACATTGCCAAGTTAAATGTGCCTCTTGTTGCAACGGAAGTCTGCGGTGGGATCCTGTTAGTGGTCGTAAGTATAGGATTAAGTGATTACTTCTATCTCAAGAATTGGACAGAAATCGCTGTGGCGGTGATGTTAGGAAGAGTCGGTCCATCCTTTATCGGCCGGTGGGCGATTCATCTGATCGAGCGTATGGTCGTCAAGTAGTTTGCATGGTTAGCCATGATAACCGTCGACAGCCAATCTAGGGCTAACGTACTGGTGTCGTGTGATCGAGGACTTCCTGGTTACATGTTTGAAGCCGACGGCACACAGCGCAGTGATTGATGAGGTGATAATGTTCGAGTGGTACGGTAATGCTAAAAAGTGATCTTGAATGAGTTTTTTGTATGTAAGTGATACGGTGATAGCAGGTGGTGTCATGATGACGACATTAGAGAGAAATAGCAGAAATACCAAAGGAAGTAGTGACTACAACGCTGGGCAGCACGACAGGCCTTCCGGTTTTTCGCTTGGGAAGCGGAGTGTCGATAACCTTGCCGGTGTTCATCCTGACCTGCAAGCGTTGGTGTACCGCTGCATTACGCTAAGTCAGATCGATTTCTTTGTGAATGAAGGCGTTCGAACGCTGGAGAGACAGCGATCATTATTGGCATTGGGGGTGACGAAGACGCTCAATAGCCGGCATCTTACCGGGCATGCTGTAGATCTTGTTGCACTCAAGGATGGCCGCGCCTCTTGGGAGTGGCCCGACTATCGGGCGATTGCTGACGCAATGAAAGCCTCTTCCTCGCGGCTGGGCGTACCCGTTGAGTGGGGAGGGGACTGGAAGAGTCTCAAGGATGGGCCGCATTTTCAGCTTCCATGGGAGTACTATCCCTTATAGTCGTTACACGATAACGCGCCAGGGGCTACATGTGTCATGTCGCCCCTTTTCTCTGATCAATCTTGTCGATCAGCTCCAGAAACTGAGTCAGCTGTGAGGCGGTCAGCTCTTTCTGAAAGGATAGCAAGTAATAGCCATTCTCTGTGTTTCGTATATCAATCCACTCGGCGTGCGGCGCTTTTTCATCAGCCTGTGTAATGCCGGTGAGTTCGCCCGGTGTTACTGCAAGAACCTTTGCCAGACGTGTTGCATACTCACTACTGGGTATAGACTTTCCTCTGGCATAAAGGCTGATGCAATTTCTTGGCATATTTGCCTTGCGAGCCAGCTCTGCCTGACTCCAGCCATGGCGATGCATCGCATCAAGCACGAGAGCCTGTACGCGTTCACGAAGATGTGATCTGGCGTCTTTTATGTTTTGATCACTCATATCTTTCCCCTTCCGATAGGTCGTCATTCAACGTTGCCGAGAAAAGGTGTTGTCAAACATTGGTGTTATTGAATATTAAGAGACGGATTTTGGGAGAACAAGCATATAACGGAAGGGGGCGGCCAGCACATTTCTTGAATATGCTAGTCGAGTGGCAGGCATCGGTACGGTAGGAATGATGGGGCCTTCACTATTATTTGGTTCAAGGAACTGCCATTCGTTGCGAGGTGGTGCAGGGAGAGATGATGCATGCCAGGAAGATTGGCGACATCACAGCTGCCTGGGCGACGGTACATTGATGACTCAATAATGCCGGAAAGGCGTTCGGTAGACACTGCGGAGTCGTGCAAACGAAGCGCTGCTTTTTGCCAATAGCGAGGTGTTGGTTAAACAAGGTAAGAGGTGGTGCGAGAGGACCGGGAGGACGAGGGCGCTGGAGCGGGTGAAGGGAATCGAACCCTCGTCTTAAGCTTGGGAAGCTTCTGCTCTACCATTGAGCTACACCCGCAAGGCGGTTTCGATAGTAATCTCAGTTGCTTAAGCCTGCAAGAAAAAGACGGGGCATGCCGGCTCCGGCCTATCATCACCGCGACCGCCTGGTCGCTATATGGCTGACGCGAGAGTCGCCTTTGTCGTCGATCTTGCCGCCGATGTTGCCGATATGCGGTCCTGTTCCAGCATGCAGGATGTGGCCCCTGAGGGTCCCTTTTACTGACGGGATGGCTGACAGAATACCTGGCAAAGGGCTCAATTCCGCTTCGCCAGGTTCTATGATGGTTAGAGCGCGCTTACCGCAGTGGAAGTGCGACGAGCACCCTCCATGATCTCTTCAATGACCTGCTGGGCGTCGCTGACGCTCGCTTGACTCGATTCACTGACGCTGACGATCTCGGTCATCTTCTTGCTGGCGAGGCGTATCCGCTCGTTGTTTTCGTGAAGTACGTCGGCGATTCTCGATGCCGCCTGGGTAGACCCCTGGGAGAGTGAGCGAACTTCCTGGGCGACCACGGCAAACCCCTTGCCGTGCTCGCCTGCTCTTGCGGCTTCCACGGCTGCGTTAAGGGCCAACAGGTTGGTTTGATGTGCGATGGAGGAAATGGATGCCGTAATGGCGTTGATCGCTCGCGTCTGCTCCTCTAAAGCGATCACGATGGCCTGGGTTGCCTTGATATCCGCGCTGGCCTGCCGGGCAGCGGCTACCGCTTGCTGGAGCTGCTCAAGCCCTCCTGCGGCAATCGACTCGGTCTGCTCTGCCGTGACGCGAGCCGCTTGTGCAGCAGCTTTCGCAGCATCCTCGGTTGCCACCGCTCGGGTAATATCGGTGGCGAATTTGATGATGCGACATACCCTGCCTGCTGCATCGGTCACAGGGTTGTAGGTGGCCTCCAGCCAGATGGGCTGCCCCGTGGCAGTGAACCGCTGGAACCTTCCCTGTTTGTAGTGGTTGCTGCTTAGCTCCTGCCAGAAGTGTGGGTACTCAAGGTAAAAGGCGTCGTCACAGAACATGCGGTGATGCTGGCCCTGAATCTCCTCGAGCGTGTAACCCATTGCCGACAGGAAGTTGGTGTTGGCGTTGGTGATATAGCCATCGGGAGTGAATTCGATCATCGCCATGGAGCCATCCAGGGCGTCGAGAATGGCACTTTGGCCGGCCGCTGAAAGCCGTTGCCGAGTGACGTTGCTGGCGATCTTGAGAATGCGCTTCACCTTACCCCGGCGGTTCTTGATGGGCAGGTAGCTTGCCTCTAGCCAGAGCGTATTACCGTCGGCATCGATGCGCTCGAAGGTACCGCTGGCAGGCTTGCCGTTGGCCAGTGCTTGCCAGAACGCCTGATAGGAAGGCGATGACACCACACTGTCAGGACATAACATGCGGTGATGCTGCCCTTTGACCTGCTCGAGCCGATAGCCAACCGTGCTGAGAAAGTGGGCGCTGGCGTCGAGGATGGTGCCGTTCGGGAGAAAGGTGATGCAGGCGGTGTGGCTGTTGAGCGCATATCGCAGCGCGCTTGTTCTTCTTGCCAGAACCATGGGAAAGCCTCGGAAGCGAAAAGGGGATGCTTCCGAGGTATCGGCGGCAGGGCGCAGGCCTGAAGGACTTTTCTTCCGATATGTCAGTTATTTAGGGCATATCAGGCAAAAATCACGCGTAAACGTTGCAAACGTCATCGGTGGCGATGTTGTGACTCACGCTTTGGCTGTGCTGCTAAAGTATTAGATAAATGAAGTTATTCATACTTAAGAATTAGTTTTGACGAGAAAGAAGAGGCAGGGTTGTCGTCCAGGCAGTGCACTGCTTGGCCGACCGCGTTATAGCCCCGACAACAGTAACGTTGCGCCATAGGTCGCGACGCCCATGGCGACTGGCCAGCCAAGGGATCGAGTCCGACGCCAGGTGATCAAGGTCGCCAGGACTCCCAGCAGGGTAGCGGTCCAACCAGCCAGGGTGTTCTGGCTCGGTGCAAGCGACACACCCAGCACGGCAGCGATCATCAGAGGCCCCAGTACAGACAGCCACTGTGGCAACGTATCGACGCCCGCTTCAGCGCTTGAACGCGACAGACGTTTGCGCATCCAGATGAGCGGCAGCATGCGCATCAGCAGGGTACCGACGGTGGTGGCGGCGACTGCCAGCCAGAGTTCCATGCTCATGCGCAGCGTCTCCGGGTGGGGGCATGCTTGACGGTGTAGAAGCACAGCGCGCCAGTCAAGGCGGCCAAAGGGATACCCGCATTGGCAATCCCGCCAAGGGCGAGGGCAAGACCGGCAAGCACGGTAACAACGGTGGCGCAGGCCCAGCGAAAGTTGCTCATGCGGGGCGCTACCAGAACCAGAAACAGAGCCGGCAAGGCGAACGGCATTACCTCGCCGAGCAATGGCCAGCGCTGGACGACCCACTCTCCTCCTATCGCGCCAGCGGCAGTTCCGGCAATCCAGGCGAACCAGGCGAGCAGCGCCGCACCGCTGTACCAGCCCAGCCGCTGCTCGCTGGCCAGCTGTGGCAAGCGTGTCAATGCCAATGCAAAGACCTGATCGGTCAGGCCATGCATCAGCGCAGGCCACCATCGGCTGGAAGACATGTGAGCCGCCAGATTGGGTGCGTAGACCACATGACGCAGGTTGATCAGCAGCGTCATCCCGACCACCAGCCACAGCGGAGCTCCTGCTGCTGCCATGCCGACAAAGACAAACTGGGACGCTCCGGCGTAGATCAGCGTCGAGATGGCGACAGCTTCCCATGTAGTGAACCCGGCCTGTACGGCCACCAGCCCAAAGGAGATAGCGATGGGAATGTAACCACCCAGCAGCGGAATGGCTTCGCGTACCCCGACCAGCCAGGCGCTCGCGGTCAACGGGGGAGAGGTGGTCGTCATGTCGGTACAGTCCTTGTTGGGTAGACGATGGTGACGATTGCCGAAGAGGCTTGATCCTCGGTGGCGTACAGGTGAGGGCCGTCTGCAGCAAAGCTGTGGCTGTCGCCGGGTGCTAGCGTCCTTGTCAGCTCCTCTGCGCCGGTGCAGAGGCTGCCCGAGATCACGGTGATGGTCTCTCTAACGCCTTTGGGGTGACCGAGACTCCAGCGTTCTACCTGAGCGTCCAGGTGCATCCAGTAGACATCGACGCTGGGGCGGTCGTGTCCCTGGTCGATCAATTGGATCTGCACGCCCTGGTCGTCGAGTACAGCAGTGACGGGCTTGATCAGCGTGCCGAAAGGCACCTCCAACTGTGCCGCCAGTCGCCAGAGGGTATCCAGCGTGGGATTGCCGTTTCCCTGCTCCAGACGACACAGATTCGATTTAGCAATCCCTGCGTCGTTAGCGAGACGTGACAAGGACCAGCCTCGGGTTTCCCGCAACTGCTGAAGGTGGCGACCCAGGGCCTCAGCGTCGATAGAGGCTTCCGGCATGGGGTCCAGGCGGAGGTGGTCGTCAATCATGGGCGCGTTCCATTAGGCGATCGCTCGATGGATGAATCACTGTGACGTTACCGTGTTCGCTCAACGAAGCGTTCGTCGCTTAGGCGCTCGAAGAGTAGAGCGTTCGATAAATAGAACGTTCGATAAATGGAACATAGCCGTCTTTGTGCCGTGTCGTCAACGTGGACGCTGAGCTGTGTTCCGCCGCCGCTCTGAATGCTGGCAACAAAACGGCGCAGGGGGCGTCTCTGCCCGCCTGCGTTGATACCCACCTGTGTTAGTGCCCACCTGCGCTGGTGTTGGCGCCTCGCGATACGAACGATGGGTAACCGCCCGTCGCAGCGGTGGAGATCACCCCCCAGGAGCGTCGGCGGGTAAGCCCTTTATAGCGGCGTTGATGTCGCCATCTACCATGGTCTGGGTACGCAGTGGGAGGGGAGGGTGAGGTCCGTTCGTGCGTTTCTGTGCTGGTTTTGCCAGAAAGCAGGAAAAAAAAATTCTGGTGAAAGGAGAACTTTTCTGGTGACGACTGTCATATGTGGTACAGACAGCATGCGCGATGGCAGTCGTTAGCAGTGTTGATCTGGTTTGCTAAATCGATCGTTGCGCCCCATGGCTTCCATGGGGCGTTTTTTTTGCGCCAGCTGAGCCATGGGCGTGCGCCGACGGTAGGTCGACAGAGACCAAGGTTGGCTGGCCAAGGGCTTATGTCCCAGGGCTTATAGCCAAGGGCCTGGCGCGAATGGCGGGAGACGAGGGGCAAGCAGCCTTTTGCGCACAGCCGGACGACAGGATAATAGACCGGCATGAGTCCTGCCATAAGACGTTGCTCAAGGCATCGTGGGCTGGTTTGGCGCCAAGGGCGGGGCGAGAAGGTCTGGGGGGAGAAAGGAAGGGCGAGAAACGAAGGGCCGAGCAAGCAGCACGCCATCTTTCGTGGGGCTGCGATGGGGGACTGAAACCCTCTCCCCCCACAGGGGCGACCCAGCAGGGGAAGAGGACAGTCAGCAAGTGCGTCAGGCGCTACGTTGATGACGACGCATCGATAGCACCGCGTTAAGCACGTCGCGACGTGTCACGATGCCGACGAGCCGGCCCTGTTCGGTCACCGGGTAGACCTTGGGCTTAGCACCGAGCATTTCCTGGGCCAGGTCGACGATGCTCTTGGTGGGTGACACTGAAAGGACTTCGTTGCGCATCAGTTCACTGACCAGTGGGGCTTCATGGTCCAGATACAGGCTTTCTATCACCTTGCCGAGTACGTCCTGCTCCGAAATGAAGCCGACAAGGTGATCGCCGCTATCCACGACCGGTGCACCTGGCAATCGATGCAGCGCCAGTCCTTCCGCGAGGGTAGAGATGGACGTCTGGCCGCTGACGCGGTAGCAGTCCTTCGACATGATGTCGCGGACGATAGATGGAGGTGCCTTGTGTGGCATAGCCGCTCTCCTGTGTGCTTGACCGTCAAGCCCCGGGGCCGCATTCCAGACAGCGCTCGGTGATGGCTGGACCTCTGCGCAGGCTGACATTCAGATCCCTCAGCGCAGTTCTCAGGCCTTCCTCCACCACCGGATGGTAGAAAGGCATTTCCAGCAGACGGTCAACGGTCAGTCGTTGGTCGATGGACCAGGCCAGCAGGTGGCCCAGGTGTTCCGCCCGAGGGCCGAACATTTCCGCGCCGAGGAGAATTCCTGTGCCGTGTTCAGCGTAGAGCCGCAGCTTGCCCCGGTTCTGACGCATCACCGTGGAGCGTCCCTGATCCTCAAAGGAGACCTCTCCGATGGCCACGTTGCTCAGGTGTTCATCCCGACGCTTCAGTTCAGCGTAGCCCATCCCCGCGCTTGCCATCTGTGGATCGGTAAAGACAACTGCCAACGGTGTGCGTCGCCGTCCGGCTCGGATCTCCGGGTAGCGACCAGCATTGTCTCCAGCGATACGTCCTTCATCGGAGGCCTCGTGCAGCAAGGGCAGGTCCTGATTGGCATCGCCGGCGATAAAGATCGGAGCCGCTTGGCCGTCATCAAAGCGACACTGCATGGTAAGCCGGTCAAACAGCGGTACACCGCGCTCGTTAAGCTCGAGCCCCGTCTTGTGAAGGTCCAGGCGATCCACATTCGGTCTGCGTCCCGTGGCGGCCAGCAGGTAGTCGAAACGTTCGCTCTTTTCGGTGTCGCTGTCGCGGCAGTGGAAGGTCACCACCACCTGGTCTCCCTCACGCGCTACGCGTTTGACCGTGGCATCCGGATCCAGCGGGAAGTCGTCATTGAAGGTTCTGTCGGCTACCTGCTTGAGCTCAGGGTCACCCAGCGGACCAATCGCCCCACCCACGCCGAACATGCGCACCCTGACGCCCAGATGACGAAGCGCCTGGCCCAGTTCAAGCCCGATGACGCCGGGACCAAAGACCACCACCGACTCCGGTAGATCCTGCCACTCGAACAGGTCGTCATTGATGATCAGTCGATCACCTGCACCATTGAGGAAATCGGGCCAGGAAGGGCGAGAGCCGGTGGCAATGACAATACGCTTGGCCTTGATGCGCGTGTGCTCGCCCACCACCAGCGTGGTGGCATCTTCAAAGCGGGCCGCTCCCAGGATGCGATCTTCGTCCTCGATGCGGGACATTGACGACATCACGCTGCCTACGAAGCGGTCGCGCTCACGTCTCAAGCGTTCCATCACTGCCCGGCCATCGACGCTGACACCGCTGACCTTGATACCGAAGCCTTCGGCGTCGTTGGCTTGGTGCGCCACATCGGCTGCCGATATCAGCAGTTTCGACGGCATGCATCCCACCCGCGCACATGTCGTGCCGAATGCCCCCGACTCGATCAGCACCAGCTTGTCGGTGTGCTGGCGGGCTGCGTGCCAGGCGCCGAGTCCGGCGCTTCCTGCACCGATAATTGCGATATCGACCTGTCTTTCCTGCATGATATGTCTCCTTGAGCGATGGCAGCCTGGGGTAAGGGAACCCATAGGCACAGCCTCTATCAAAAAGGTAGGACAGGAGGTACTCATTGCCCCATAGATCAGGCGTCACTGTTACATCGAAGCCTGCATTGGCACACTTGCACGATCAGACCCGTGACGGCCCTCGATGAGGTTGAGGGTGCTGGCGTGACAAAGGGCGGCGACACAGGCGCCTTGCCGCGTCGATCATTGGGCTCCCGTGCCGATGACCATGACAGAATGAGGAGGAAACGGATCCGTGGATGCGCGTGAATATCTAGCCCGTAAAGGGCTTGATGGCGAACGAGATCGAGAGCGCCCCAACACCCTGGAAGAAAAGGCCTGGGATCGTGCTCGTGAGTCCAACGACCACCGTCCCAAGGCGGGCACGCCCCATGACTGGGAGGACTGGGAGCGCTATCACGAGGTGCTGGCTGAGGGCGCGGATCGGCTGGAACAGAAGATCGACGTTGATGCCCATCGTCAGGCGTCACCGACCGAAGCCGACAAGCCATCGTCACAGGCGTCGGGGGTGGAGCAATACCTTCCCCCGATAAAGCAAGACGGGGGGGCCGAGGAAAAGACGTCGAGTGAGCCAGCCACAGATGACGCGGCCTCGAACACACCCACCGCAGAGGCCAACCAGCATGGGGTAAGTGATACGGACAGCAAGGCCTCGGGTAAGGCGACCAATAGTGAGTCCCAAGTGGCATCGGCCTTGATGGCGTCTCCGGCAGCCAGGCTCGCGCTGATGCTGCTGGTGCTGTTGGTCCCTCCACTGGCCGTCGCTGTCACTGAGGGTGGGGCGCGCCGCGTCTCCATTGCCTTTCTGCTGACCTTGCTGGGTTGGTTGCCCGGCGTGTTGTATGGCGCCTGGTGGCTGAAGCGCATCAATCACTGATGCCAGCTCACCGCCACACCCGCTGAGGCTAAGGCGACAGGCGATGACGTTCTAAACTGACAGCGTGGGCGCTGCGGCGCTGCGCTGGAGGTGTTGTGGACTTCATCGCGTTCGTCGGATCTGTTCAGCGCTTGCTGGGTATCGCGTATACTCCCGTAAACTTTTTAGGCGGAAGGAGTTTACGGTGGGCTATCTGGTCGTGGTCACTGTCCTTTGGGCATTTTCGTTTTCGCTGATCGGTGTCTATCTCGCCGGCCAGGTAGACAGCTATTTTGCCGTGATGCTGCGCGTCAGCCTGGCGGCACTGGTCTTTCTGCCCCTGCTCAAGCCACGCCTGCTGGCAGGTCAGCAGCGCCTGATCCTGATGGCGCTGGGTGCCGTCCAATTGGGCGTGATGTACATCTTCTTCTATCAATCGTTCTTGCTGCTGTCGGTACCTGAAGTCCTGCTGTTCACCATCTTCACTCCGCTTTACATCGCTGTTCTGGACGACCTGGCGTTTTCCCGATTCACCCCTTTTCACCTGGTCACGGCGGGCTTGGCGGTGTTGGGGGCGGCGGTCATTCGCTACCACGGCGTCAACGAGGACTTCTGGTTGGGCTTTCTTGTCGTCCAGGGGGCGAACCTCTGTTTTGCGCTGGGCCAGGTCGGTTACCGGCGGCTGTCCGCGGCGCTTCCGGAGGAACTGCCGCGTCACAGCGTGTTCGCCTGGTTCTACCTTGGTGCTGCCTGTGTGGCGCTGCCTGCCTTTGCCCTGTTGGGCGACAGCAGCAGCCTGCCCACGACCTTGACCCAATGGGGCGTATTGCTGTGGCTGGGGCTGGTTGCCTCAGGGCTCGGCTTTTTCCTGTGGAACCTGGGCGCCGTCAGGGTGGACGCCGGAGCCTTGGCCATCATGAACAACATGCTGATCCCCGCGGGCCTGATCGTGAACCTGGTGATCTGGAATCGCGACGCTGACCTGCCGCGCTTGCTGTTGGGTGGCGCGATCATCGCCGCCTCGCTGTGGCTGAATGGTTGGTGGCAGCGGCGTCGAGGCCAAGCGTTGGTGTAAGCGTCAGGCCTCGTTTGCCCCGCCGCGTCCCCCTCGCCATAATGAGCGGTCGTCAAGGGAAGGATGCGTGGATGCAATCGTTCAAGAACATCGGGCTGATCGGGCGCCTGGGCAGCGCCAAGGTGGTCGAGACCCTGAAACGCCTGATTCGGTTTCTGGATGATGGCGGGTACCACGTCATCATTGAAGATCGCACGGCGTCAGCGCTGTTGGAAAGAGGCCATGCCGAGGCCAGTAGACGCATGCTTGGCGAGCTGTGCGACCTGGTGATTGTCGTCGGTGGCGATGGCAGTTTGCTGGGAGCCGCGCGCACCCTGTGTCGCAGCGGAACCTTGGTGCTAGGGGTCAATCGAGGCAGGCTGGGCTTTCTGACCGATATCTCGCCAGACGAGCTGGAAGCCCGGGTAGGGGAGGTGCTGGCGGGCCATTACGAGGTCGAGCAGCGCTTTTTGCTGGACGCCGAGCTGTATCGTGGTGATGCGTTGGTCGGCAGCGGCGATGCGCTGAACGAGATCGTGCTGCACCCGGGCAAGGCGGTGCGCATGATCGAGTTCGAACTGTTCATTGATGGTCAGTTCGTTTACAGCCAGCGTAGCGACGGTCTGATTGTCGCGACACCCACTGGATCTACCGCCTATGCGATGTCCGGTGGCGGCCCGATCATGCATCCCAAGCTCGACGTGGTGACCCTGGTCCCCATGTTTCCCCATACCCTGTCGAGTCGCCCCATCGTCATCGATGCCGATTGCGAGATCCGCTGTCATATCGGTGAGACCAACCAGACCTACCCGCACATCAGCTGCGATGGGCAGACCCGTGCCGTCGCCAAGCCCGACGATGTCCTGGTGATTCGCCGCAAGCCTCAGAACGTTCAGCTCGTACACCCCCTCGGGCACAATTTTTACGACGTCCTGCGCAGTAAGCTGGGCTGGAGCAACAGGTTGGGAGACTGAGGTGAGTCGACTGGACGGTTACGATCTGATCGGCGATGTGCACGGCTGCGGGGCGACCCTGGCAACGCTGCTCGAGCGTCTTGGCTATCACCTGCGCAATGGCGTCTATCGCCACCCCCATCGCAAGGTCATCTTCCTTGGCGATCTTATCGATCGCGGACCGCGTATTCGCCTGGCGGTCACCATTGCGCGACGCATGGTGGAGGAGGGCGAAGCCTACATTGTGCTTGGCAATCACGAAATCAGCGCCTTGACCTACACCCAGAAGGCGCCGCCAGGCCATGGCCGTGAATGGCTGCGTCCGCATACGCCTCGTCATAACCGCATCATTCGGGAGACGCTTGAGCAATATCGCGATCATCCCCAGGAGTGGGACGATGCTCTTGCCTGGTTCCGAGAGATTCCGCTGTATCTGGAGATGGATGGCATTCGTGTCGTGCATGCCTGCTGGGATACGGCTCTGGTCCAGGCCTTTCAGCAGCTACGGCCTGACGGGCGTGTGGATCAGGAATTTCTGCTTCGCGCCTCCCAGCATGGCACCCTCGAGTCGCGTATCCTTGAGCGCCTGACGCGTGGCGGTTCCATTCCATTGCCTGAGGGCATTGCGATTCATTCTGGAGACGGCTTTACTCGACGCAGTTTTCGCACCCATTTCTGGGCAAACAGCCCCGTCACCTGGGGGGATGTGGTGTTTCAGCCGGACAACCTGCCCGGCGATCTCGAGAGTCGTCCACTCAGCGATGCCGAGCGTGCCTCCCTCAGCTACTATGGGCCCGATGAGCCACCGCTGTTCATTGGCCACTACTGGTGCGAAGGAATACCGGCGCTGCCAGCCCCCAACGTGGCCTGCCTGGACTACAGTGCGGTGAAGTACGGACGCCTGGTCGCCTATCGCTACAGCTTCGAGTCGCGACTCGATGCCAACCATTTTGTGTGGGTGCCAGTGCCTCGAGATGTCAGTCAGCGACCCCTGCCGAGGGAGATTACTTTCGACTGATACAAAGCGTTACATTAAATTTTGCCGACGAGTTGAACCCTTTGGGCAAGTGGACGTCTGAATAGGTGTTCCCTTGAATGATCCCTTGCTCTTGTCCGGCGGCCCCCTCCGCCGGACTTTTTGTATGCGCAGCATTTGTATGGGGAAACCCGTACACAGGCATGACGTGCAGCGCGTTTATCGCCACTCCATGGAGACGCCATGTATCGGGTCTTGCTGATACCACATGAGATCGACACCCGCGAACTGCGTCAGGCGCTGTGGGCGCAGCGCATCAGCCATCGCATCACGCAAGACGAAGAGGGACAAACCCTGTGGCTGGCCGATCTCAAGCAACGTGATGCCACGGCCGAGCTGGTCAGGCGCTGGCAACAGGGTGAGGCGATGCCTCCGCCGACAGCCTCGAGGTCGCGTGGCCAGGTAGATTGGGCGTTGCTGTTGCGTCAGCATCCGGTGACGCTCGCGACGCTGGCGCTGTGCGTTGTGGTATTTGCAGCGATCGCCGTGTGGGGAGACATGGTGCTTGCCTGGTTGGCGATCGTGCCGCTGGGCATCAGTCAGGGCGCCCTTGCTGTCGGTACCATTCCTGACGCCCTGGCATCGGGGCAGGTGTGGCGGCCCTTGTCGCCGATCTTCCTGCATTTTGGCTGGATGCACCTGGTCTTCAACATGATGTGGTTGTGGTACTTCGGACGCCAGGTAGAGCGCCTGAATGGGCCAGGAAGAATGCTGTTCATCGTCGTGCTGGCGGGGCTGGCGGGCAACCTAGCCCAGTATGCCACCGGCACGGTGCTGTTTGGTGGCATGTCCGGCGTCGACTTTGGCCTGCTGGGGTATGTCTGGTTGATGTCTCGGCGGGCTCCCAGCAGCGGCTTCTTCGTGCCCCAGATGCTGGTGGTGTTCATGCTGGGCTGGATGATCTTCACCATGACCGATCTGGCGGGTTTCGTCGGCTTTGGCAATGTGGCCAACGAGGCTCACCTGGGCGGATTGCTCGTGGGGCTGCTGCTGGGCTGGTATCATTCACGCACATCACGCCGACACTAGAGCGATCCCATGAGCGACATGACCTTCGAGCGAATGATTTCCCAAATGACGCCGGCGATCTATCAGAGCCTGAAACAGGCGGTATCGCTGCGCAAGTGGCCAGACGGGCGGATGCTGACCCCCGAGCAGACCGAGCTTTGCATGGAAGCCGTGATGCGCTACGAGCATGAAAATAACGTGCCCGAGGACAGCCGTATTGGCTATCTCGAGCAGCGTACCTGCGGTGCGGCTGCCAGTGGTGCGGGGGTATCCGCGGAGATGGCGGGGCTTGCCCGGGATGCCAGTCGTGACTGAAGTGCTTGCCCACGGTTGTCTGTCCAAGATGGGGGTCGAACCCGACTCCCCCGCGCGCTACACCCTCAAGGCCGGCGAGAACCGTCTGCCGCTCAACGACTACCTGGGCCACACCCTGCGCCTCGAGTGGAGTGGCGCCATCGCCTGCACCCACTGTGGGCGAGCCACCAAGAAGAGTTTTGGCCAGGGGCACTGCTATCCCTGCTTCAAGCGCCTCGCCCAGTGTGACAGCTGCATCATGAAGCCTGAGCTGTGTCACTTCTTCGCGGGGACCTGTCGTGACCCACAGTGGGGTGAACGCTTCTGTTTTCAGCCCCATGTGGTGTACCTGTCCAATGCTTCCGGGCTCAAGGTCGGTATCACCCGCGGTACTCAGGTACCTACTCGCTGGCTGGACCAGGGTGCCATTCAGGCACTGCCCATTCTCGAGGTCGATACGCGCCAGCAGTCGGGCTTCGTCGAAGTGCTGTTCAAGGAGGAAGTCTCTGATCGCACCAACTGGCGAGCCATGCTCAAGGGCCAGGTCGAGGAGCTGGACCTGGTGGCCGAGCGTGATCTTTTGCTGGAGCGGCTATCGAGCGGGCTATCGAGCCTGCGTGAGCGTTTCAGTGCTGATGCCATCCGGGTGCTGGATGATAGCGTTCGGCATTTTGCCTACCCTGTACTGGAACATCCCACCAAGGTGACGTCGCATAACTTGGATAAACATCCGGTGGTGGAAGGTACCTTGATGGGCATCAAGGGGCAGTACCTGATGTTCGATAGCGGAGTGATCAACCTGCGCAAGTACACCGGGTACGAGATTTCCCTCGCTGCTTGAGGTTCCTCTGCCGCCTTGCCAGGATCGCCCCCAGTCAATGACGCGGTGGATGGTAAGAGCCAAGGAGAGGTGCCATGTACGTGCTGCATATTGCCAATCGTCAGATGTCATCCTGGTCACTGCGGGCCTGGCTGACCTTGCGCCAGCTCGAGATTCCCTTCGAGCTGGCCTTTCATCCGTTTGATGAGCAGGGCGACAGCTTTGACGCCTTTCGCCGCTTCTCACCCAGCGGCAGGGTCCCTTGTCTGCATGATGGCCATCAGGTCGTGTGGGACTCTTTATCCATTGTCGAGTATCTGGCTGAGCGCCATCCTGGCGTCTGGCCCGCTGACCCCGGGGCTCGGGCCTGGGCCAGAAGTGCCTGCGCCGAGATGCACTCAGGGTTTCTCGCACTGCGCGAGCAGTGCCCAATGCACTGTGCCTTGCGCGTCAGGCTCCATCAGCTGAGCCCCGAAGTGTTGCGAGATCTCGAACGTCTCAATGAGCTGTTTGAGGATGGCTTGGCGCGCTTTGGCGGTCCCTATCTCGGCGGCGGGGCGTTTTCTGCCGTGGATGCCTTCTTCGCTCCGATAGCCTTCAGGCAGCAGACCTACGATCTTCCCATGGAGGGTCAGGCACGAGACTATCTTGAGCGCCTGCGTGCGCTACCTGCGATGCAACAATGGCAAAGCGAAGCGCTGGAAGAGCCCTGTCGCGAGCCGAAGCTTGAAGCGCAGATCCGCGCCAGTGGAACCGTACTGACAGATCTGCGCTAACGGACGGCTAGCGTGCCTGTGCTGACCGGATTGTATAAACCAACCTATGCTTACTCACCTGTGCTGGCCGGACGGATGCGTCAGTCTTTTGAATCGGGTTCGCTGGCCTGCGCTGTTGGTGGCATCAGGTGCCTGGGCAGGTTCTGGCGTCTGGCATCTGTCCTCGGTCCATAGTAGGTCGACAGGTAGTCGAGAATGGTGTCTTCCATTTCCGGGTTGAATTGCCAAAGGCCCTGGGTCTCCTGCATCCAGTCAATCAGGTAGGCCCAGTGGTCGCGTGAGCCGCGATTCTGGGTCACCAGGGCGGCCGAGTGACAGACGGTGCAGTTGCCCTTGACCGTTTGCCAGCCTTCGCCCATCACGAAGCCGCTGTCAGGATCGATACCAGGTCCCTCATCGGCAGAAGCCACCGCCGACGTCGCCGGTCCATCGTCCTGGGCGGCTGCCGGAGCCAGGCCCAACGGGCTAAACAGTACCGGGCCGACCAGCAGGCTGACCAGCAGGCTGACCAGCAGTGGTCTGGCCTCCCTGCTCGCTAACGTGATACGTAACCCCATGCCTGTTCCCTCCCTCAGCCGACGTGAACCGCGATGCGATGGCAGGCGTTGTTGAGATAGCCCTTGGGATTCCATCCAGGGACCACCATGGGCTGCGACGCGCCGTGCTGGTCAACGGCCCTGGCCCAGACCTCGTAGTAGCCGGGTTCGGGGAACGCAACCTGGGTGCTAAAGCGCTGCCAGGCCAGGCGGTTGGGCGCGTCTCTCAAGCTGGCCTTGTGCCAGGTGGCGCCGAAGTCAATCGAGGTGTAGACCTCCGAGACGGACAGGTCACCGGCCCAAGCGTGGCCGCGCACCTCCAGCGGCTGGCCCTGTGCATGTTCGATGCCAGAGCGGGGATAGGTGATCAGTGACTTCACCGGCATCGACTGGATGGTGACAAAGTCCTCCTTGGCCACCTCGGTGCCCGGGGCCACTGGGTTGGCCGGTATGCTGTAGGAAGGTGGCGCCATCTTGGCCCCATCGTGCTTCTGATTGCGCACGACGATCTGCTTGAGCCACTTGCCCGATACCGAGCCCGGCCAGCCACCGCACACCAGACGCAGCGGGTAGCCATTCTGGTAGGGAATATCCTCGCCGTTCATGGCCCAGGCGATCAGCGACTCGTCCTCCAGGGCTTTTTCCATCGGCACTCCGCGAGAGATCGCCTCCTTGTCGGCGGCCCCGCTGGCATGGCGGTCGGCGCCGTAGTAGCCGATATAGACGGCGTCCCCGGCCACGCCGCAGGCTTCCAATACGTCACGCAGACGGACGCCGGTAAAGGTCGGGCAGGCCACCGCACCAGTGGTCCACTGATTGCCGCTGGCCGCAGGGACGAACTCGCTGCGACCATTGCCACCGCACTCGACCTGTAGTTGGTAGGTGTGCGCGGAGAAACGCTCTTGCAACTCGGCAATGGTGAAAGTAGTGGGGTTTAGGCATGACTCGCCGGTAATGTCCAGCGTCCAGGTGGCGGGATCGATCTCGGCTCGTTCCGGGGGCAGGCCGTTGTTGCGCACGAACATGTAGCGGGCCGGGGTGATGTCGTCGTCAAGCAGGTGGGCCGGTGTCTCGGCGTTGATCGGTCTGTCGTTGAGAACGATCAGCCCCTCCTTGCCTTCGATCTCGAAGGCCTCTTCGCTCTGGGCCAGGGCGGCGGGAATCAGCCCGCTCGGCATGTGCCTGGCGAAGGGGATGCTGGCGCCTAGTGCAGCGCTCATGGCCAGCAGGCTGGACCTTCGCAAGAAACCTCGTCGACTGACAGGGTCCGCTTCACGGCCCCAAAGAAGTCGGTCGGCTTGGATGGGGTCTTCTCGGTACAGGGCGTGCAGGCCCTTGGTGCGCCGGCGCATGGGGGCTCCTTATCGTTATTTGGTCTTTCGTTATGCCAGGGTGTTGTCAGAGTAGGCAGTCCCGCAGTGACCGGCCAGGCCAGTGGCGCATCGATGATGGAACCAGCATAGGACGAAGCGTCAGACGAAGTGGTTCTGCAGCACGAGGCGTTTGTGCAGCTAGAAGCGGTTCTTCAGCTAGAAGCGGTTCTTAAGTGAGGTCAGGCGAGATGGGCCGCGAACGCCGCCAGCAAGGGTGACATCGCAGAAGGTACGACAGTCAGAACAGTGACCCCTGCCGCTGGGGAGGCCTGAAGCTGGAGGTGTCCAGCGTCGTTTCATCGCGCTGTGGCAGGCCAAGGCGACGGCAGGCCTTACGGTAGCGCTGATCGAGCAGGTCGGCGAAGACCCCTTGGCCGCGCATGCGGTGACCAAAACGGCTGTCGTAGTCCTGTCCGTTGCGACACTGGCGAATCAGGCTCATGACCTTTGCTGCACGTTGTGGGTAATGGTGCTCGAGCCATTCTGCAAACAGTGGGGCGACTTCATGGGGTAGACGCAGCAGCATCCAACCTGCACTGCTGGCCCCCGCGTCTTTCGCAGCGCTCAGCAAGGTTTCAAGCTCATGGTCGGTCAATCCGGGAATGACCGGCGATATCAGGGCGCCGGTGGGGATGCCGAGAGCGGCCAGTTCGTGCAAGGTTTTCAGCCTTGCCTTGGGCGAGGCAGCCCTGGGCTCCAAGCGCCGTTTGATATCGTCATCCAGGCTGGTGAGGCTGATCATGACCTTGACCAGCCGCCGTCTCGCCAAGGCCTGTAACACCTCCTTGTCGCGCAGGATTAGCGTGCTCTTGGTGATCAAGGTGACCGGGTGTCGGCATTCCAGCAGCAGCTCAAGTAACGCCCGTGTAGAGCGGTACTCGGCTTCGATGGGTTGATAGGCATCGGTATTGCCGGACAGGTTGATGGGGCGGCAGACGTACTGTGGTTTGCACAGCTCTTCACGAAGCCGCTCCACCAATCCAGTTCGGGCGATCAGGCGTGTTTCGAAATCGATCCCGGGGGACATGTCCCAATAGGCATGACTTGGCCGCGCATAGCAGTAGATGCAGCCATGCTCACAGCCTCGGTAAGGATTGATGGAGCGGTCAAAGGGCAGATCGGGTGAGCGATTCCACGACAGGGCGCTCTTGGCAGATTCTGTTGCCGTTACCGTAGCGATGCGCTCGGGCATCGCCTCCTGCCACCAGCCGTCATGCTCCGCTTCGCTGCGGGTCGGGGCAAAGCGGTTGGCCGGTGAGAAGGTGGCACCGCGTCCCTTGATCGGATCCATCGGGTCTGATCCTCGGCCGTTTTCGATGGTCATAGGTTAGTAGATAACTGTTTTTATATCCAGTGTTTTGGCGCTCGCGATGGAAGGGAACACAACCGCAAGAGGCCGCCCAAGGGCGGCCTCTTGTTGGCTTACCAGGGAAGCGTTACTGCTTCGGCGTAAAGGAGCCGGCTTCCTGGCGCTGGGGGTATTCTTCAAAGGTGGCCATGAAGTCCGCCACGATCTTGCCTACGGGACCAAAGGCGTACATGCGACGCAGCTGCCAGTCGTCATAGTAGGAAGAATCCAGCGGGGCCGCCTCGAAGGGGTCCGCCTGCAGGTCGATCAAGAGCGGGGCCTTGAGCTGGGTCTGCGGACGCCGCCATGCGTCCATCCCCTCATGCTCCTGGATGCTGAAGTGGGCCTTGAAGCGATCGAAGCGCACGGCACCCAGCGAACCGTCATCGACGAAGGCGAAGAAGGTGTTGCGCGGCCATTCGCCGGCATCTTCGGCACCGGTAAGGTTAGGCAGCAGGTTGTAGCCATCGAGGTGGACGTTGAAGTCCTTGTCACCGGCGCTGTAGCCGTCGAGCAGCTTCTGCTTGATGTCGGGCTCACCCGCGGCGGCGATCAGCGTCGGGAACATGTCCTCCAGTGACAAGATCTCGTTGGAGACCTGTCCCGGTGCGATATGGCCCGGCCAGCTCATCATGAATGGAACGCGAATACCCCCTTCCCAGGTGGTCGCCTTTTCGCCGCGGAAGGGCGTGGTCCCGCCATCCGGCCAGGTAAACTTCTCGGCACCATTGTCGGTGGTGTAGACGATGATGGTGTTGTCATCAGCGCCCAGCTCTTCGAGCTTGTCGAGCAGGCGACCCACGAGAGCGTCATGTTCGACCATACCGTCGGCGTAGACACCCAGTCCGGTGCGGCCTTCGCTCTCATCCTTCAGGTGGGTGAAGATGTGCATGCGGGTGGTGTTGTACCACACGAACCAGGGCGTATCCGAGGCTTCCTGGCGCTCGATGAAGTCCTCTGTCGCGGCCAGGAATTCCTCATCGATGGTTTCCATACGCTGCTTGGTCAGCGGGCCGGTATCCTCGATCTGGCCATCGGCGGTGGAGCGAATGACGCCACGTGGGCCGAACTGCTCACGGAATTCTGGGTCACCCGGGTAGTCGGGGTTTTCCGGTTCTTCTTCCGCATTCAGGTGGTAGAGGTTGCCGAAGAATTCGTCGAAGCCGTGATTGGTCGGCAGGTACTCGTCGCGGTCACCCAGGTGGTTCTTGCCGAACTGGCCGGTGGCGTATCCCATCGGCTTGAGGATTTCGGCGATGGTGGGGTCTTCCGGCTGCAGGCCGAGGGGGTCCCCTGGCATGCCAATCTTGAGGAGACCGGTTCGCTTGGGTGACTGGCCGGTGATAAAGGCAGAGCGACCGGCGGTACAGCTTTGCTGTCCGTAAGCATCGGTAAAGCGGATACCTTCCTCGGCAATGCTGTCGATGTTCGGGGTGGTATATCCCATCATGCCGCTGTTATAGGCACTGGTGTTGAACCAGCCGATATCGTCACCCATGATCACCAGGATGTTTGGCTTGTCCGACGAATTGTCCTCTTCGGTAGCCGCGGCAGGCTGGATGCTTGCGGCAAGGCTGACAGCTGCCAGCGATGCCACCACGATGCCCTTCCAGGGCGTACTGGATACCGACGAATGCAATCTCATGATCACTCCTTTTCGTTAGCGTGTTTCAGTGCATGATGTGAAAACGGCTTGGTTACCGCGCTGGTGCTACGGTATCTCCGGGTCTTGCGACGCCTTGCCAGGTCTGGCGTCTTGAAGCGAGAGAGTAAGGTCCTTGTGTGTCATGGGAGAGGGGGCGCGCTTTCCCTAAACGCGACGCACTGAAGCATGCGCAAGGCATGCTTCAGTGCGTAAGGCGACTGCAGATCAGCATAGTTGCTGAATATCCTGTGTCGATATGACATTTCGGCAACTCCCTGATCATTATCAATGTTATGAGACATTTATGCCGGGCAGAGCGGCATTCCGCAGGCGCCAGCATCCGCTCGTGCGTGATCGCCGTGGGTTCGCATGTCTTCCAGATGGCGTTACTGCCGTCAGCAGCCGTTCGGTGGTCAGCTGGCCGTTTGAACGTGCGCTTCCAAGGATTCCCGAGGCCTGCAGCTGGAGTCTGGTGGCAGCGTCGAAGGGATGCGCTCCCTCAAGAGGGGCTGGCTGGGCGGAGCACAGGAGGGAGGTCGACTCAGGGCGTTGTACACGCCACTCAGGTGATGCAGAAGCCGTTGAGGCGATCTGCTAAGCTCGCCCTTTCGACTCCGCCGCTGTCGTCCGGCGAGCGGACCACTTGAAACGCCGCTGTATGCAGCGCTCCAGCCCACCGGATGATCTGACGTGCCCGAGCTGAACCCGCCCCCGACTCTCACCGAGCTGCTTGACAGCATTCTCCCCCTGGATCCTCTGGCACGGCAGCGCGCCTGCGCTCGTCTTGACCGTCTGACCAAGCCGCCGGGTAGCCTGGGCAAGTTGGAACACCTTGTGGCGGACCTGGCGGCAATGACCGGGCAGGCATTGCCGCGTGTCGACCCTCCTGCCGTCATTGTCTTCGCTGCCGATCACGGGGTAGCGGCGGAGGGCGTGTCGGCATTCCCTGCCTCCGTCACCGCGCAGATGGTGGCCAACTTTGCCCAGGGTGGGGCCGCCATCAATGTATTCGCCAGACGCCTCAAGGCTCGCCTGGAAGTGGTCGATGTAGGTGTGTCCACATCCTGCGCGGGAGTGGCAGGCGTTGTCGTTGATCGAGTCAGAAGCGGCACCGGCAATATCGCCAGGGAAGATGCCATGAGCCAGGATGAGGTGCTGGCTGCCCTGAACGTCGGTGTCCGCGCCGCGCAGCGTGCCACCGATCAGGGTGCCGGGTGCTTGATCTTGGGTGAAATGGGGATCGCCAATACCACCGCGAGCAGCGCCTTGCTGGCCGCCTTTACCGGGCTCTCGGTGGATGCCGTGACCGGACGCGGCACGGGTATCGATGATCAACGTCTACGCCATAAGCGTGAGGTCATCGGCAGGGCGCTGGCCCGCGGAACCGGGCGCACGGCACTGGATACCCTAGCGCGGTTCGGTGGGCTTGAGATTGTGGCCATGGCGGGAGCCTGCGTGTCCGCTGCGGCCAGTCGCACCCCGGTGCTGGTAGATGGTTTTATCGCCACGGTGGCGGCGCTCGCCGCGACGCGCCTGGCCCCCGGTGTGCGCGACTACCTGGTGTTTGGTCATCGCAGCGATGAAGCGGGGCATGGCGAGGCCCTGGCCGCCCTCGGCGGGGAGCCACTGCTGGCGCTCGGCCTCAGACTGGGCGAGGGCAGTGGGGCTGCCTTGGCCTATCCGCTGCTGCAAAGCGCCTGCGACATGCTCGCAGAAATGGCGACCTTCGATGATGCCGGCGTCGATGCGGGCCAATGAGTGTCGATGGCAGCGAAGGGAGTCGATGGGCCTCGATGAATGCAGCAAGCGAGTGGCAGGCGGTCCTTGCCGATAAGGCGCCGGAGGGCTTGTCCTGGTTTGAGCCACTGGGCCTGGCCCCCTTCAGCAGTGTTGGGCTCATCGTGGTGGTGCTGGCGCTGATCCTGGACCTGTGGCTGGGTGATCCTCGCTGGCTGCCACACCCGGTGGTGGGGATGGGACGCTTGATTGCCAAGCTGGAGAGCGTCCTCAATCGTGGCCGCCAGATAGGGCGTCGCCTCAATGGCATAGCGCTGGTGCTGATTGTGGTGGGGCTGGTGTGGGCCGCATCGGCGTTCGCCCTTGGCCTGGCAGCCTCCGTCAGCCCCTGGTGGGGCCTGGCGCTGGAACTGCTGTTGATATGGACGTGCCTGGCCTGCCGAGGATTGGTGCTGGCAGCGCGGCAGGTGGCGGTTCCTCTGATGGCCGGCGACCTGGCGAGCGCACGCCGGGCGGTGTCGGCGATCGTGGGGCGCGATACTCGCGAGCTCGATGAGACCGGTGTGACCCGCGCCTGCGTGGAGAGCGTGGCCGAGAACACCGTCGACGGTATCACCGCCCCCCTGTTCTGGGCGCTGGTAGGCGGAGCGCCGCTGGCGCTGGCTTACAAGGCGATCAATACCCTGGATTCCATGGTCGGCCACCGCAGTGAGCGCTACCTGGCGTTTGGCTGGGCAGCGGCGCGACTCGATGACCTGGTCAACCTGGTGCCGGCACGGCTGACGGCGCTGGCCATGTGGCTGGTCATGTGGCTGTTCATGTGGGTAGTCGTGTGGATAGTGCCAGCACCTCTGCGCGGCGACTATCAGGTGCATGGCAATGTACAGGGCGCGCTTGGTGCGACCCGCCGCCAGGCACCGTCTCACCCCAGTCCCAATGCGGGCTGGCCTGAAGCCATGGTGGCAAACCTGCTGGGGGTGCAGCTGGGAGGTATCAATCGGTATGGCGAGCAGGTCAGCCGGCGCGCCGTGCTCGGCACACCGTTGCAGCCACTGAGGCCTGCACACATCGCGGCGGCGATTCACTGTCTTTACGCCGGCACTCTGGGCAGCCTGATAGTGATGTCGTTGGCGATACTGGCTCTGGGGAGTGTGGCGTGAATCAGCGAGGGACGAAGGCGGACTGGCCCGAACATGGCGGGCAGGGCCTGGTGTTACTGCAGCGGCTCGGCCTTGCGGGGACCGAACCGCGGCTCGACCTCAGTGCCAGTCTCAACCCCCTGGGGCCTCCCGATTGGCTGGCCGATTGGCTGAAGGACAGTCTGGAGAGCGCCCGGCACTATCCTGATCCTGGCCACCCTGCGGCCTATGCGGCCTTGGCAGCGGAGCTGGGTGTTGGCGCTGATCGACTGCTGTTGACTAACGGTGGCGCCGAAGCCATCCACCTTGTCACCAGTGCGTACCGAGGTGGGCGCGCGCTGATCGTCGAACCCACCTTTGGAGAGTATGCGCGAGCTTGCGCGCTCAATGGCGTCGCCGTCGAGCGATATGAGCTGCATCCCGAGGGTGAGACGCTGGATATCGAACGGTTGACGTCTCTCCTGGACGCCTCCGCCGACAAGGTCGATCTGATATTCCTCTGTCGGCCCAATAATCCCACCGGTGCCTGCATGGCCCGCGAGGACGTTGTGACATTGCTAGAGGCGGCAAGACGCCGTGGGGCTCTGGTGGTGGTGGACGAAGCCTTTGTCGACTTTGCCGACCCTGGAATGTCATTGACGGCGCTGGTGGACCAGGGGCTGCCGCTGGTGTTGCTGCGCTCATTGACCAAATTTTACGCCCTGGCTGGCCTGCGCCTTGGCTACCTGGTGGCGTCGGCGAGCTGCTGTCGGCGGCTGCAGCGTTATCAGCCAGCGTGGAGCGTCAATGGACTGGCCAGTGCCCTGGTACCGACCCTTCTGGCGGATACCGACTTTGCCAGCAGGACGCGGGACTGGGTCATGGCCGAGCGTGCCTATCTGCCACTGGCGCTGGGCAGGCTTGGCCTGGTCGCCCTGCCGACCCAAGCCAACTTTGTCCTGTTTCGCCCGCCAGGGGCGCCATCCCGAGCAAAAGGTGAAGGCCTCGTCAGACACCTGGCGCGTGATGGCGTCTTGGTTCGTCACACCCACACCTTCGCTGGCCTCGACGGTGCCTGGGTGCGTGTGGCATTGCAGCAACGACAGGGCAATCAGCTGCTGATACGGCGGCTGGAAGAGTGGCGCGATTCGCCAGAGGCAGAGCGCTGGGGCAGCGGCGCATGATCGTCTTTATCGCGGGAGGCGTTCGCTCCGGCAAGAGTCGTGTCGCTGAACAGGCGGCTCTTGCGTTGCATGCTGACAGGCCCAGTAGCCAACTCTGGTATCTGGCGACGGCTCGCTCCAGTGACCGCGAAATGGCGGCTCGAGTGGCCCGTCACCGGGCCCGCCGTGATGGCCGCTGGCGCACCCTGGAAGCACCGCTGCAGCTGCTCGATCCCTGGCGTACCGTGGCTCCTGGCGATAGCGTCCTGCTGGATTGCCTGACCCTATGGACAAGCCAACGCCTGTTTGCCGACGGCATCGATCCCGGCTCAAGGCGCCAGGCAGCACGGCTTGCTCAGGCGGAGCTGGCGGCCGTACTGGCCGATGCGCGTCAGCGCGATATCCACCTGGTCGTGGTGTCCAACGACCTCAATGAGGAGCTACCTGCCCAGGATGCGCTGGTGCGCTGGTATGTGCGAGAACTGCAGCGGCTACATCGGCTGTTGGCACGTCGGGCCGACCGGGTGATCGAAGTGGTGGCAGGGCAGATGATTGAGTGGCCGGTAGTGGCCGGTAGTGGCCGGTAGTGGCCGGTAGTGGCTGGTAGTGGCCAAGACCAGTGATGCGACAGTGGCTCCCTGATGGCTTGGCCCGTACCTCTAACAGGACAGCGTGCAAGGAAGATGCGGCAGGAGAATCTGGTGAAAGACATGACAACACGCTGTGCGCCGATGCTGGCGGGTCTGGGGCTGGCGATCCAGTTTTTGACCCGGATACCGCTGCCGATCGCGATCGACTGGAATGACGCCAATCGGCGCTGGGCGGCACGTTGCTACCCGCTGGTGGGGCTCGCCATAGGCGGGCTAATGGCGTCGCTGGCGGCTGCCTCCAGTGCCTTGCCGGACCCGCTGAGAGCGCTGTTGCTGCTGACCCTGTGGGTCGGCGCGACCGGCGGGCTGCATCTGGATGGTGTCATGGACCTGGCCGACGCTCTTGGCAGCAACACCTCGCTGGAACGTCGCTGGGAGATCATGAAGGATCCCCAGGTGGGCAGTTTCGGCATCCTGGCACTGGTGTTTCTGCTGGCATGGAAGGCAGCACTGCTGTGGTGCTGGCTGGCGCTGGAGGCACCACTGTGGGCGCTGGTGGTACTGCCCGCCCTGTCCCGGGGGGCGGCGGTAGCGCTTCTGATCAGCGTACCCGCTGCCCGGCCCCGGGGGCTGGCCTATCAGTGGCAACAGGGGCTCTACTGGGGCGACCTCGCGCTTGCCTTGCTGCCCTGCCTGGCCTTGGTGCTGGTGGCTCCGTTGTTCGGGCTGCTGGGCATGGCGCTGGCCATGGGAGCCTTTACCTGGTGCTTTGGTCGCGGGATGATCCAGGCCTTTCGCGGTATCAACGGCGATATGCTGGGCAGCGCCATCGAAGGAGGAGAAGTATGGCTTCTGATAGTTGTCTCGAGCTGGTGGTGGTGCGCCACGGGCTGACGCAATGGAATCTCGACAAGCGGTATCAAGGTCAGCGGGATATTCCGCTGCTGATGCCCGACGCGCTTGGCGATATGGACCGCCTGCGGGATGAACTCGCCGATGAGGTCTTTGACGCGGTGGTGGCCAGCGACCTGACGCGCTGCTGTCAGACGCTCGCCCATATTGCCGAGGGGCGAGTCTGGCCCGCTCCACGGTTGGATCTGCGCCTGCGGGAGAATGACTTTGGCGAATTCGAAGGCCGCCAGTGGGAAGAGCTCAAGGATGACCCGGTGTACCGCGACTGGATCGACAGCGCCGGCGAGCTGGCCCCGCCGGGGGGCGAATCCGCCCAGGATCTGCGCGAGCGACTGGCGCTGGCGCTTGATGCGATCTTTGATGCCGCCGTCGAGGCGGGGCACCGGCGAGTGCTGGTGGTCACCCATGGCGGCGTAATCCGTGAACTCAGACGTGAGTTCGAGGGCGTCCCGTTCTGGCAGGGCGTCGTTGGCCAGGCGGCCGGGCGACGCTGGACACTGACCCGACAGGCAGGGGAGATCACATGCACGTCTTCCTCGGCGGTGCCCACAGTGGCAAGCACCAGCGAGTAGCAGAGCAGTACCCTGGCGCCCGCTGGTGTAAGGCGCATGAGTGGTTGAGCGGCAGCGTCGACGCGCTGGGTTCAGCGGAGTCGCTGGTCGTCTGCGACTGGTTGGACTGGCTGACCTGGGCGTTGCCCAGGGCTTCCGATCAGGAGTTGCAAGGCCAGTGGCGCGACGCCTTCACGCGGCTGCGCTCGGGGCCTGGTCCGCGTATCGCGATCGTGCAGGAGGTCGGGCGTGGCATCGTGCCCGTCGACCCCGAACAGCGTCGGCTGCGTGACCTGATGGGCTGGCTTGGCCAGGATGCCTGCCACCAGGCTGATTCGGTCACGTTGGTGCGCCATGGTCTGATGATGCCGCTGTCCGGTGCCCTTCCTTGATGCTGGGGGCATGCCGCCTGATCTGTGTCGTTGACGCCCGTCACCCGGGTTGCTAGCTTACGTCCACTCTCAGGTGCCCCAACCAACGTGCAGGACGGCCCCGGCGTCAGCCTTCATACTTCGCAAGGCGCGCGGGTCACGAACGTCAATAGACACGTGGGGTGAAACGGGAAGTCGGTGTGAACCCGGCGCTGCCCCCGCAACGGTGATCGAGTCAAGCGTGCTTCATCATGCCACTGTGCTGCCTCTAGACAGGCCACGGGAAGGCAAGCGCGCCAGAGCCACAAGGGTTCTGCTCGTAAGCCCGGAGACCGGCCTGAAGAGCCATGCCAAGGGGCGGTGGGGTCCCGGTGCACGGCATCTCTTGTTGCTGGCGCGTCTCGGCTGACCTCATGCCTTGACGAGCTGCCGGGTCATCGTCGTCAGCGACCGGCGATGATTCGACGACAGGCGTGCCAGCGCCACGTCCGGTTTCCCTCCCGCTCCTCGGCCTTCAAGGGTTCATGCCGTGCGGGGACGCGCGGCACCAAGGGATACACCGATGTCGTCTTCTTGCTCTTCTGCTGTTCCGTCAGTCCAGTGTCGTCAACGTTTGACCGCTCGCCATGCCGTGATGGTCGCTGGACTTGCCGCCGCCCCCTGGTTGCTGGTGGGGCAGGCCAACGCGCAATCGTCCACGTCTACCGTCTCCACAGCGTCTGAGTTCCCCGCTGTTTCTGCCGAATCTGCGTCTGCTGAAGCTGTCACAGCCGAGCTTGATCCTGTGGTCGTTTCTGCGACGCTGACGCCGCGCACGGCCAGTCAATCGCTGTCCTCGGTCAGTGTCATCGACGAAGAGACGCTAAGGCGCCGCGATCCGGTCAGCATTCCCGACGCCCTGCGTGGCGTGCCCGGTGTTGACGTGTCCACCAGCGGTGGCTTTGGCAAGCAGGCCAGCGTCTTTATTCGCGGAACCGACAGCTCCGCTACTGTGATGATGATCGACGGTATCCGCCTGCGCTCCGCCACCACTGGAGCACCTGCCTGGCAGTACCTGGAGCCGCGCATGTTCGAGCGCATCGAGGTGGTACGTGGGCCCCGCGGTGCGCTCTACGGCGCCGACGCGGTGGGCGGGGTGGTACAGCTGTTCACCGACAAGCCCGATGAACAGGGGCCGACGCCCAGCGTCCAGATCGGTACCGGCTCCTTCAATACCCAGCGAGCCTCGGCCAGTCTGTCGGGCCGCGAGGGCGGCACCTCCTACCAGTTCAGCGCCACCCGCCTGGACAGCGACGGCACCGAGATCCGAGACGGTGGCGACGACAAGGGCTATGACAACACCTCGGGCCTGGTCAGTCTGTCCCACACCTTCGATAGCGGCACACGCCTCGGGTTTCTTGGCCTGCGGGCCAGCGGCAACAACGAATACGAAGGCGGCGATTCGGACTACGTTCAGCAGGTAGCGGGGGTCTACGCCGAGGTGCCGGTGACCGATATCTGGTCGTCGCGCCTTACCCTGAGCGAGGCCCGCGATGAGCTGGAGTCACATTCTGAATCCTATGGCACTTCGGTAATCGATACCGAGACGCGTACCGCGCGTTGGGACAATACCTTGCTGCTGGGCGCCCATGAGTTGATCGCCGGCGCCGAGTATCAGGAAGATAGGGTCGATGGCACCACCGAGTACCAAGAGACCAGTCGCGACAATATGGCGGTGTTTGCCCAGGCATTGATGGACTTTGAGCCATTCTCGCTGCAGGCGGGCCTGCGTCACGATGACAATGAGGCGTTCGGCGATGAGGTCACCGGCCACCTGGCGCTGGGCTACGCCCTCGACGACCAGCACACCCTGCGTGCCAGCTATGGCACCGCCTTCCGTGCCCCGACCTTCAACGACCTGTACCTTCCAGAGTTCTTCAATTACAGCAATAGCGACCTTGACGCCGAAGAGTCCGAAACCTGGGAGCTTGGTCTGCGCGGCCAGTACCAGCGAATGTTCTGGGATCTGGCGCTCTACCAGACCAACGTCGATGATCTGATCGCATCGGGGGACGACGGTCTGGTCAACGTGGATGAGGCTCGAATTCGTGGGGTCGAGCTTGCCACCGGGCTCGAGCTCGACCAGTGGACCCTGGCCGCCAGCGTCGCCTATACCGACCCGGAAGACCGCGACACGGGCAAGCAATTGAGAAGGCGCGCCAGCCAGACCCTGCGCCTGGACGCCGATCGCCAGCTGGGTGACTGGAATCTGGGGGCCTCCTTCGTCGCCCAGGACCACCGCTACAATGACGTCGACAACGATGAACGCCTGGCCGGCTACGGTACCCTGGACCTGCGCGCGGGCTGGGCCTTTGCGCCGGATTGGAAAGCCAACCTGACGCTCGAGAACGTCTTAGATCGCGAGTACGTGACCGCGAGCAATGGCACACTCTGGGACTACGAAACCCCCGGACGTGCCGCCTACCTGAGCGTTGGCTTCAACCTGTGATCATCCGCCGCGCGCTTGTCTCGGCCAGCGCTGGCCTGGTGCTGTCGGCGCTGACCAGTGCCGCCATGGCGTCCTCCTCTCCCGACGGGGACGGCGACATCTGCGTGGTTGATGACACCGAGCGGAAGCTATGCCTGGCGTCGCCTGCCCAGCGCATCGTCGCGCTGTCGCCCAGTGTGACGGAGCTTCTGTTCGCCGCGGGAGCGGGAGAGCGGGTGGTGGGTGTCGTCAGCTTCAGCGACTATCCGGAAGCGGCCCGCGAGCTGCCTCAGGTAGGCAGCTACGACCGCCTTGATCTGGAGGCCCTGCTGGCGCTGGAGCCGGACCTGGTGGTGGCCTGGGCCGGGGGTAATCCCGGCCAGCAGGTGGATCGCCTGGAGGCATTCGGTCTGCCGGTGTTCCGCTCGGACGCCTCGGACTTCGAGCACATCGCCTCGACGCTGGAGCGCTTCGGCCGCCTGGCCGGTACCCAGGACACCGGAGATGCCGCGGCCCGCAAGCTGCGCGACTCGGTGGCGTCGCTCAGCGCGCGCTATAGTGACTCGCCGCCGGTCGAGGTCTTCTATCAGGTATGGGAGAAACCGCTGATGACCGTCAACGGCGAACACTGGATCAGTCGCGCGCTGGCACTCTGCGGCGGCGTCAATCTGTTTGCCAGCGAGGCGCCATTGGTGCCTCGCCTTTCACGGGAGGCGGTGTTGGCGGCGGACCCGGAGGTCATCATTACCGGAGGCATGGGCAAGGCCGATTCCACCTGGCTGGATGCCTGGCGAGCCTGGCCACAGATGACCGCGGTGGCTCAAGACAATCTGTTCTTCATCAATCCGGACCTGGTGCAGCGGGCCACGCCGCGGCTGGTCGAGGGAACACGCAGGCTGTGCGACCACCTGGAGACAGCACGTGAACGGCGCTAGAACGCTCAGCTCCCGCACCTCCCGACGGCGACCGCTGTGGGCTTTGCTGCTGGTGGGTGTGCTGGCTTTGCTGCTGGCCGTATCGGTGGGCAGTGTCGCGCTGTCGCCGCTGGAGTTGTGGCAGACCCTGCTCGGACACGGTAGCCCTCTGCACCACACGCTGGTGTGGGAACTGCGCCTGCCGCGTGCCCTGGCGGCCTTCGGGACTGGCGCGCTGCTGGCGCTGGCGGGTGCCTTGATGCAGGTGCTGTTGAGAAATCCGCTGGCAGACCCCTATGTGCTGGGTCTGTCGGGAGGCGCGTCAGTGGCTGCCCTTGGCGCCATGCTGGCCGGTCTTGGCGCTGCCCTGGTGTCGCTATCCGCCTTTGGCGGTGCCCTGATATCGATTCTGCTGGTGTTTGGCCTGGCCCACGGCAGCGGCAGCTGGTCGCCGGCAAGGCTGCTGTTGACGGGGGTGGTGATGGCGTCCGGCTGGGGCGCCATTATCACCTTCCTGCTGGCGGTCAGCCCAGTAGAGGAACTACCCGGCATGCTGTATTGGCTGATGGGAGACATGGCCTACGCGCGCAGTCCCTGGCCGGTACTGGTGGTGGGCGCGCTGGCCGGAGCCGTGCTGGTACCGCTGGGCAGGACCCTGAACGTACTGGCGCGTGGTGGCCAGCAGGCGTTGGCGCTAGGCGTTGCCGTGCGTCCTCTGGAATGGGGACTGTATCTGGGCGCGAGCCTGGCCACCGCCACGGCGGTGACCACGGCCGGTGCGGTGGGCTTTGTCGGCTTGATGGTGCCCCATATGTTGAGGCTGCGCTTAGGCGCCGACCAGCGGCTGATACTGCCGGCCTCGTTGCTGGCCGGTGGCGCCTTGCTGACGCTGGCAGATACCCTGGCGCGCATCCTGATCGCCCCTCAGCAACTGCCGGTCGGGGTGATCACTGCGCTGGTCGGGGTCCCGAGTTTTCTGTATCTGCTGCATCGAAGCCGCGGCTGAGGAGCGCTGATGACCACCTCGAACTCATCTGCACAGGCCCACAGGTCAGCTCCGCGACATGAGGCAGGGAGGTCTGCGGACAGCGATGTCGGCAAAGGCCTGGCCTGTTCCGACCTGGTCATCGATGTGCCGGGGCGCTCGGGCGGCCAGCCCATGTCGATGGTGTTCGAACCCGGCAGCCGCTGGGGCATCCTCGGGCCCAACGGGGCCGGCAAGAGTACCCTGCTGCATACACTGGCAGGGCTCAAATCGCCGAGGAGTGGCAGCGTGACGCTGGCCGACAAGGCGCTCCCTCGTTGGCGCCGCCGCTCCTTGGCCCAGCGCCTGGGCGTCGTCTTTCAGGAACGCCACGACGAATTTCCCGCCACGGTGCTGGAGACCGCCTTGATGGGGCGACATCCCTTCCTGCGCGCCTGGCACAACGAGTCCGAAGACGATATCCAACGCGCCTGGCTGGCGCTGGAGCGCCTGGACATCGCTCACTTGGGGGGGCGACTGTTGTCGTCCCTGTCCGGGGGGGAGCGCCAGCGGGTCAGTCTGGCGACAGTGCTGACTCAGGACCCGGATATCTGGTTGGTGGATGAGCCCACCAACCACCTCGACCTGCATCATCAGGTCGGCACCATGTCACTGCTGCACGAGCAGGCAAGCCATGGCGCCGCGGTGGTGATGTGCTTGCATGATCTTAACCTGGCAGCACGCTGGTGTGATCACCTGTTGCTGCTCTATTCCGATGGCAGTGCCTGCTGGGGGCCAAGTGACGCCATGCTGGTGCCAGCCGCCCTGGAGCGGCTGTACCAGCAGCCACTCAGCGTTGTTGAAGTCGACGGCGCCTGTGTCTTCGTGCCTCGCGTTGCCTCTGCCCCATGCTCCTTGAAACCGACACAGGGAAGGCCCCATGAGTCTGACGACACCTCCATCACGACACGTTGATCCCGAGCGCCATGCCCGGCGCATGGAAGCCAAGCAGCGCATCATGAACGAGCGCATCGCCCGTGCCGACAAGGAGCAGGGCGTGCTGCTGGTGTTGACCGGGCCTGGCAAGGGCAAGAGTTCCTCCGGCTTCGGCATGCTGGGTCGGGCCCTGGGCCACGGCATGAAGGTGGCGGTGGTGCAATTCATCAAGGGCGCCTTCTCTACCGGCGAAGAGGCCTTCTATCGTCGCCAGCCTGGCGTCACCTTTCACGTCATGGGAGAGGGCTATACCTGGGATACCCAGGACCGACGCCGTGACGTGGCCGCTGCCGAAGCCGCCTGGGACAAGGCCAGGGAATTGCTGGCGGACCCTGATATCGCGCTGGTGCTGCTCGACGAGCTGAATATCGCGCTGCGCCACGGATACCTCGATCTTGACCGGGTACTCGATGACCTGCAGGCAAGGCCACCCATGCAGCATGTGGTGGTCACGGGCAGACATGCACCGCAGCCACTGATTGAACTGGCCGATACCGTGACCGAGATGAAGGTCGTCAAGCACGCATTCAAGGAGCAGGGCATCAAGGCGCAGAAGGGCATCGAATTGTAGGGTGGCCGAACCGCAGTTCCTGGGTGTTGTGGAAGAGTGCGTGGGAAAGTGCGCGGGAACGGAGAGGGAAGGGTGTAATGGCAACGTTGATGATTCAGGGCACCACGTCGGATGCCGGCAAGACCACAGTGGTGGCGGGGCTATGTCGCGCGCTGGCCCGTCGTGGCGTCAAGGTGGCTCCCTTCAAGCCTCAGAACATGGCGTTGAACAGCGCCGTGACCGTGGATGGCGGAGAAATCGGTCGCTCGACGGCACTGCAAGCCCAGGCCGCCGGAGTGGCCGCCCACTCGGACATGAATCCGGTACTGCTGAAGCCTGAGAGCGACAAGGGCGCTCAGGTAATCCTGGCCGGCCAGGTACACGGCAGCATGGCGGCCCTGGACTACCACGCGTACAAGAGCACTGCGCGCCAGACCGTACTGGACTGCCACCGTCGCCTGGCCGAGCGCTTCGATGTGATTATTGCCGAGGGGGCGGGCAGTCCTGCGGAGATCAATCTGCGCGAGGGAGATATCGCCAACATGGGCTTCGCTGAAGCCGTGGACTGCCCCGTCCTGTTGGTGGGGGATATCGATCGCGGCGGCGTGTTCGCTCAGCTCTGTGGCACCCTGGCGCTGGTCAGCGATACTGAGAATGCGCGTATCAAGGGGTTTGTGATCAATCGCTTTCGCGGTGATATCGGGCTGCTGGAGCCGGGGCTCGACTGGCTGTCCCAGCGTGAAGCACGGCCGGTGCTGGGCGTTTTGCCCTATCTTCAGGGGCTGTGGCTGGACGCCGAGGACAGTCTGTCCCTGGAACAGGCACTCGATGAACACGAGGGGGAAGCGCTCAGGGTGGTGGTGCCTGCGCTGCCACGCATCAGCAATCACACGGACCTGGATCCGCTGCGGCTACACCCAGGCATCAAGCTGAGCCTGGTGGGTCCGGACCAACCACCGCCTCCGGCCGATGTCATCCTGTTGCCGGGCAGCAAGAACACCCGCGCCGACCTGGCTTGGCTGCGCCGCCAGGGCTGGGAGGCGCGAATTCGCCGGCATCTTCGTTACGGTGGTCGAGTGCTCGGCATCTGCGGAGGCTTTCAGATGCTGGGGGAGTGGATCGACGACCCCGACGGAGTCGAGGGCGAGCCGGGCGGTGTCGCAGGACTCGGCTGGCTTGCCATGACCACGACCATGCTACCTCGCAAGCAGTTGAAACAGGTCAGCGGTCGGATTGAACACGCCGGTGGGCACCGCAGTATCCACGGCTACGAGATTCATCAGGGAGTGAGTCGAGGTCCGGCATTGTCCCGGCCCCTGCTGCGGCTGGAAGGCCGTGACGAGGGCGCCGTCAGCGAGGATGGCCAGGTCATGGGCACCTATCTGCACGGACTGTTCGATGGGCCCGATGCCTGCGAGGCGCTGCTCGCCAGGCTCGGACTTGACCCGCAGGCCCAGCGGCATGTTGACCTCAATGCCCACCGGGAACAGCAGCTCGATCGCCTGGCGGATGCCATCGAACAGCACCTGGACATGGATGCCCTGATGCGACTGCTGCAGTAATGCGGGGCCCGGCGAATTAATCGCAGCCACCACCGCCGCTATCACCGCCACCTCCGCCACTGTCACCGCCGCCACCTCCGCAGCTGTCACCGCTGCTGCCTCCGCCATCACCGCCAAACCAGTTGGCGAAGAAGGAAGCCCCTGCGTCCCGGCGGATAGCGGTGTCAACGGCAGTATCAGAGCCTTCGTGGCGGCTGGTGTGAGTCTGCGATGTAGGATGGGGCTGTGAATGATGAGCGTGGCTTGTCGGACTGCTGTCGGAGCTCAGTTCTGCGACGCTATCGACATTCAAAGCCTGCTCGTCCCACTCCAGCTTGGCCTTGCGTCGGCGCTTCTGAATGACATTTCGAATGACATTGAAGAGATAGATAAGGAGGGGGATCGCAATCATCAGGGTGATGGCGATCTCAAGGACAATCATCATGGTGACAGGTTCTCGTTGTTGGAGACCCTATCCTAAACAGACGGAGAACACTGGATCAGCGGTAGATGGAAGGCGTTATCGAACGGGGTTAAAAGACAGCTGTCGATCAAGCGACTTGCCGGCGATGCCTCGGCGATACGGGGAAGGCACTCCGGTACGGTTCAGGACAAGGATGCTGCCGTTATCGCTCGATGCCCGGATATCAGCGTGATTCGTTTGCAAAGGATGTGATGATCTCCAGCACCCGGTCGGGTTGCTCACGGTGGGGTACATGGCCGCATTCCTCCAGAATCTGCATCTGGCAGGGACCGGCTGGCAGTTCGGCGTAGCGGCGGGGCTGGGCTTCGGAGCCATACTCATCTTGATCACCGTGCAGAACCAGCACCGGACAGGTGATCTGGGCCAAGCGGTCATCCAGCGTCCAACCTCGGAAATCGGGATCCAGCCAGGTGTCGACCCAGGCGTCCAGCACCCAGCGGGCCTTGGCGCCATGGTACTTTTCGAGTCGTTCCATCTGGCCGGGCCGAGCGAAGGCATCGCGGGCCTCGCCAATGCCGGTAAGAGTGCGCGGTTCCACAAAGGCTTGTGCGGCCATGGTGATCAGCCCATGGCAGTCACGGTAGCGAGCCGCTATCGCCGCCGCCATGGCTCCGCCCACGCTGTGCCCGACAAGGATGAAGCCCTCCAACCCCAGTGCTCGGTGTACCGCGGCGAAGCCTTGATGCGCTTCGTCGGTGACGAAGCTGTGGGGCAACTGCCCAGGATGTGCGCTGGACTGGCCGAAGCCCAGGCGGTCGTAGGCGATGACCTCGCGACCGGTCTTCCGGCATAGCCTTTCGGGAAAGTCCCGCCACAGCGCGATACTGCCCAGTGAGTCGTGCATCAGCACGAGTGGCACCCCAGTGGTGTCACCGCCGGGATGCCAACGTGCTACCTCAAGACCCGCTGACTCGGCTGAGGAGGCGAGTGTATCGAGACCCTGGTGCAAGGGGATCGTCATACGTTGGCGGCGGAAGGTCTGGGGGCTAACGGGGGCATCGCTGTTGAGCATGTCGAGGCGCTCGCTGGTGGAAGGCTGGTCCTACCATAGCGAGCATGCCCCAGGTTTGCCAAGCAAGCGCTTGGTTGAGTCGTGCTCTCTTGTCGTGATCTCGCGTCTTGCTTTCATGAGTCTCAGGCGACGCTTCCGCCGGTTCAGGTGGCGACAGGAGGACTCAGAAAACGGCCGGGATCATCGGAGATGACGCTGGTCACCCCCCAGTCCCAGTAGCGCTGGAAGGCCAGGGGGTCATTGGCGGTGTAGCAAAGGAGCGCGGTGCCGCTTTCTACCACCTCTCGGGCGCGGGGTTCCTTCAATTTCTTCCAGTCGCAGTGAAGGCTGTAGGCCGTTATCGCCTCGACGTCTTGGCGCCACCCCTTGCCCACCTTGTCGGTAAGCACGCCCAGTGCCAGGTGTTCTGCTGAAGCGATGCTGCGGGCATGATCCAGCGCGGCCGGGCTGAAGGACGAAACCAGGCGCCTGTCGTAGGGCAGGGCTTCCATCAACCGGGGAATCACCGATTCGGCCAGCGCTTCGGGGTCGCGGCCACGAGTGATCTTGAGCTCCAGGTTGACCGCCATGTCACGGCGATCCAGCAGATTGAGCATGTCGTCGAGTGTCGCCATGCGTTCCCCGCGAAAGCGCTCTGCGTACCAGGCGCCTACATCGTACTCCTGTGCCTGCTCCAGTCTCAGCTTGGCCAGCTTGCCGCGACCGTTCGAGCAGCGACGCATTCCCGGGTCATGCCAGATCACCGGGGTTCCGTCGCCGAGCAACTGCACGTCGAGCTCCACCCAGGTAATACCGGCCTCCCATGCCAGCTGCACGGCACTCAAGGTGTTCTCCGGGGCGTGGGCCGATAGTCCACGGTGGGCCATCTGGCGGGGCAGCGCCAGAGGCGGCAAGCTTCGGTGAGTCATGGGCTCTCCTTGTCTGGCGTGGCGGCAAGACCATCGCAAAAGGCAGCGCCACGCAATGGGCCGATGATCCGCTGACGGCGTTGCCATCCGGCGTCGTCGGCTTGATGCCTGGTCATCGTGACATATAAAGATGACCGATTGAGGAAGCCACTGGCCATGATCCTCGAACGCGGTCAGGACTCCAGCGAGAGCGTCAAGAATATGCTAGTCTCGCGGCTTTCGATGTAGGCTCCAGCCGTCCAGTCTTGCACGGTTGTGGCGCCCAAGGTATCAGCAATCAGAGGTCAGTGATGAAGGTCGTCAAAATCAACCAGCCCCAGCAACGAGAGGCCTGCCTGGCTCGCCTGTGCGCAGAAGCCTACGGGCACCAGGCGGGCATCGCACCGCTGGTGACCTTCGCTGGCGTGATCGGGGTCTTGTTCAAGCAGGAAGCGGCCCGGCTGATCGCGCTGGTCGACGATCAATCGCGCCCCGTTGCGCTGGCCTTGCTGGTCAGTGATGAAGCGGGCACCAGCATGAACGTGGCACAGCTGACCTCGCTGGACCCGGACGCAGATACCGCGGGAGACAAGGGCGATGCGCCCAAGAAGAAAACCCTGAATCCGGCGCTGCGCCTGGTTGCCGAGCTTGCGCTACGCGCACCGCTGCGGGTGGATGTGGTCAGCGACGCACAGAAGGCGGAATTTACCGCTGCGGGGATCCAGCGTTGGTTGCAGGGCCCGGGTGGACTGCAGATCGGACTGGGACCGAAGCATCCGGCGACCAGTCTGGATAATCTGCCGCGGACCTTGAGTGTGGACGACGCTTCTGTGGTGGCGAACTTCAAGCAGGACAAGGCCTTGTTCGAAGACTACAAGAATCGCTTTGTGCGGGGGCTTGAGAGCTTTCCGCAGACCCTGTAGCCAACTTGTCGGTTCACCCTAAAGCGAACGCTGTAGCGGGAATCATGTCCTGCACCCTCTGACGGGCGGGTCGGCGCTCACCGGGCAAGGTGGTTGTTGATCCGCTCACTGGCACCATGAACGGAGGAAGCCCGGGTCGCGCCGGCAGAGGCTCCAGGGTGGCCCTGGAGCCGGAGGCAGGCCGCTGTCGACGTTATGTCGCAGGCGCGCGGGCTTAGCCTTCGCTCAGGCTGAAGCTGCCCTTCATGATCGAAGAGTGGCCGGGGAAGGAGCAGAAGAAGGTCAGGTCCTTGTCGTCCAGCCCTTCGGTGCTGAAGGTGATTTGCGTGGACTCTCCGCCGCCGATGACATCGGTGGCAGCCACAATGCGGTCATCGTCAGGCAGGTAGTTGTTGTCGAGCCCCGCCTGCATCCCCGCGGAGGCAATCTCCTGATAGGCATCGCTAGGTGCCAGCACCCAGTTGTGGCCCATGACATTCTTGGCCATGGTTCCGGAGTGCGTCAGCGTCAGGCTGACGGTCTCGCAACTCGCCGGTACGCTCATCTCGCTCTTGTCGTACTGCATCTGGTCGGTACTGTCGATCGTCAGCTGGCACTCCTCGGCCACCTCCGACTGGGCGGCGTCGTCAGCCCAGGCCCCACCCGCGACCGTCATTAGCGCGGCAGAGCAGGACAGCAGGGCAGCAGCAGAAATCAGGCTCTTCTTCATGTTAGCAATCTCGTCAGTGGGAGACGTCAGTGCGCCTTTCTCAGTGGACTGAACAGGGCCTGGCGGTCGTCGCATGAGGTTAAGGTCCATGAACGGCGATCCATCGCGGTGGTTCTGCCTCTGTGCAGCGCGTTATTCATGTATGCATTATAATGTCGATAATGTATACAGTTTGATGAGTGTCGATAACATCTGTTGTCTTGTCAAGGCGAAGTGAGAGCGGCGCTTCGCTTTGCCCACACAACCTGGTGTGGGGTGTACCCTCAAATGCCGCCCGGCAGAGGAAGATGGAAGACATTGGGCTTGACCCCACTCGCGCATAGCGCTTGACTGGGCGTACATCCCGTTAGCAGTGTAAGGAATCTTTTCCATGGCCAAGCGGATTCAGTTCGCTCGTACCGGTGGTTCAGACGTACTGGAACTGGTGGATACGCCCACGTCGGCCCCCGGACCGGGTGAAGTGCGCGTTGCCAACGAGGCGGTCGGCCTCAACTTCATCGATATCTATTTTCGTACCGGACTCTACCCGGCGCCATCGCTACCCTCTGGGCTTGGCACCGAAGGGGCAGGCGTGATCGATGCCGTGGGTGAAGGCGTCGAGCATTTGCAGGTCGGGGATCGCGTGGCCTATGCCCAGGGGCCTCTGGGCGCCTACGCCGAGTTGCATACCCTACCGGCCGACAAGGTCGTGGCCTTGCCCGAAGGCATCAGCTGCGAGACCGCCGCCGGGGCCATGCTGAAGGGCCTGACCGTGCAGTACCTGCTGCGCCAGACCTATCCGCTGCAGGGCGGTGAGACCATTCTGTTCCATGCCGCCGCCGGTGGCGTGGGTTCCATTGCCTGCCAATGGGCGAAGGCGCTTGGGGTCAAGCTCATCGGTACGGTCAGCTCCGACGAGAAGGCTGAGCTTGCCAAGCGTAACGGCGCCTGGGCCACCATCGACTACACCAAGGAAGACGTGGTGGAGCGTGTGCGTGAGTTGACGGGCGGTGCCATGGTCGACGTGGTCTATGACAGCGTTGGCAAGGACACTTGGGAGACGTCGCTCGACTGTCTGAAACCGCGAGGCTTGATGGTCAGCTTCGGCAACGCCTCGGGGCCGGTGGAAGGCGTCAATATTGGCATCCTCAACCAGAAGGGCGCGCTGTATGTGACGCGTCCCAGCCTCAATGGCTACGCGGATACGCCTGAGCGGCTGCAGGACATGGCGGATGAGCTGTTCGATATGATCGAGAGCGGCCAGGTGAAGATTGATGTGGCCCAGCGTTTCTCGCTGGCAGAGGCGGGCAAGGCCCAGGACGCGCTGGCCTCACGCAAGACAACCGGCTCGACGGTGCTGCTGCCCTGAGAGTCCCTCGCGCTTGACGGCGATCGTCGGGCGCAGGCAGCGAGTCCGCGTGGCGGGCTCGCTGGTCCAGCACTATAGTGATGCCCCCAACTCTCGGATCATCTTTTCTCGTCGTCTCAGCGCGGCCAGTCCTTCATGGCCGAGTCGGTCTGCCACCTCAGTCAGTAGCCCTTGCGCCAACAGGAAGAAGGCGCCCATGGCGTTGGAAAAGAACAGGCTGTCGTTGGGTACCAGGAAGCGGTGTTCTGCGACCCGTGACAGCGGTGACGATTCGCTGTCTGTCAGCGCAATGATCCGGATACCTGCCTTTGCCGCTACCTTCGCGGTTTCCAGCACGCTGGTGGTGTAGGGAAAGCAACTGACCACGACCAGCACGTCACCCGCGTCCAGTTGAGCAAGGGCATCGGCCACTCCCTGTCGCCCCGCATCGAGCTCGGCTGCGTCGGCACGTAGCATGCCCAATCCATAGGCCATGAACTGCGCAAGCGAAGCAAACTGGCGCTGGCCGTGGATTCTCACCCTGGGTCCTGTGGCCAGCAGCTCGACGACAGCGTCATAGGTGCCCGCTTCCAGCTGGTGCAACAGCGCGGCAAAGTTCGCGCTTTCCTGGCGGCCCAGACGTGCCAGTCGCGCCACGCCCTTGCCCTCGTCCTGGTCCGTCGACAGCTTCGCAGCGAGGTCGCTGTAGAAATGCTCCCCGCCGTCGGCCACCTCGCGACGAAAGACCCCTTGCAGCTCGCCGAACCCGTCGAACCCCAGTCGCTGGGCAAGACGTGTCAGCGTGGATGGATTCACGTCGAGGCGCTGCGCCAGTTCGCTGATCGATGCCACCGCAGTGGACTGAGGGCTCTCGATCAGTGCCGTCAATACGGCCAGTGAGCGCCGCCCAAGACGCAGCGAGGAATGCCCCTCACGGATGCTCTCGGCGAGACGTTGAAGGTCAGCAAGATGGCGAGGCACCGGCGCGTTAGCAGGGGGAGAGGACGGCATCTTGGCTCCTTGTCTGAAACATTCGGCGATAGAGGCCATGTGAAAACAGCTGCTTATCTTGCCAGCTATCTCAGAAGACGCGTAGAGAAGGCGAGCTTTTGCAAATAATGCATTGAAACAATCTGAAAAGCATTTAATATTTGCATTTGTTGTTGGCGGTGATGATGTCGATGCCGCCCAGCCACTCGACCAGCGCCTGATCCTGAGCTCGTGCTCACCAGCAGATGTCTCGGTCAGATGCCCTGGCCGCCTCGACGCACGTGATCCGCCGTACCTTCTACCTGCCATGGGCCAACCACCCCGGGAGCCAGCATGAGCCGCGTCTTTCATCGCCATCTCACTTCTACCTACCCCACCGCGGTGGCCGGGGATGGTCCCTACCTCATTGATGCCAGTGGCAAGCGTTATCTGGATGCCAGCGGCGGGGCGGCAGTGTCCTGCCTGGGCCACAGCGATACCCAGGTGCAGCAGGCCATCGCTGAACAGGTCTCCAGGATGGCCTACGCTCATTCCAGCTTTTTCACCTCAGAACCGATGGAAGCGCTGGCCGATTTTCTGGTAGAGCGAGCCCCTGAGGGTATCGCCAGCGTGTACTTTGTCTCCGGCGGTTCCGAGGCGGTAGAGGCAGCATTGAAGATGGCGCGTCAGTACTTCCTCGAGATCGGCCAGCCGGAGCGTACCCAGGTCATCGCTCGTCGACAGAGCTACCACGGCAACACCTTGGGAGCCCTGGCCACCGGGGGTAATGCCTGGCGTCGCCAACCGTTCGAACCGCTGCTCAGCGAGACGACACATGTCAGCCCCTGCTATGCCTACCGCGGCAAACAGGCGGGAGAGAGCGACATCGCCTATGGCGAGCGCCTGGCACAAGAGCTCGAGCAGACCATCGCTCAGCTCGGCGCCGAGCGTGTCATGGCGTTCGTGGCAGAGCCTGTCGTCGGGGCCACGCTCGGCGCGGTGACCGCCGTGCCTGGCTACTTCCAGCGAGTCCGCGAGATCTGTGATCGTCACGGCATCCTGTTGATTCTGGATGAGGTGATGTGTGGCATGGGGCGCACAGGCTCGCTGTTTGCCTGCGAGCAGGAGGGGATCAGCCCGGATATCGTCACCATTGCCAAGGGATTGGGAGGTGGCTACCAGCCGATTGGTGCGACGCTGGCAAGCCAGCGAATTCGCGACGCCATTGCCGAGGGATCAGGCTTCTTTCAGCATGGGCATACCTACATTGGCCACGCCACGGCATGTGCCGGGGCGCTTGCTGTCCAGCGCAGTATCGAGGACCGTGGACTGCTTGAACGGGTGCGTCACCAGGGCGAAGGCTTGCAGCGCCGTCTGCTGGAGCGCTTTGGCGATCATCCCCAGGTGGGTGATGTGCGTGGCCGTGGCCTGTTCCTTGGCCTGGAACTGGTCGCTGACCGTGAGACCCAGGCACCGTTCCCGGCAGAGCGTCGACTGAATGCACGGATCAAGTCGGCTGCGATGTCCCAGGGGTTGATGTGCTACCCGGCGGGGGGCACCCTCGACGGTCGGCGCGGTGACCATGTACTGCTGGCCCCTCCCTATATTGTCGAAGACAGGCACCTGGATGAGATCGTCGACAAGCTTGAGGCCGCCATCGACACAGCGCTGGTCGAATGCCTTGCCGGTGGTGCCTAGGCGTCGGCTGCGCGCTGTGGTGCTCACCCACTGTACCCAAGACTCCATTTGAGGAAACCAAGATGTCCATCCGATCCCGCCTGCCGGAGCTCACCGATGCCAGCATGACCGATGAGCAACGGCGCGTGCTGTCCGACATCCTCAGCGGACCGCGCGGCAACCTGGACGGCCCGTTTCTCGCCTGGGTGCATAGCCCGGAGCTGGCCGACAACGCCCAGCGTCTTGGGGCCTTCTGCCGCTATGGGACACGCCTGCCACTGCGCTTGACGGAGCTTGCCATCCTGGCAACCGCTGCGTGGTGGAAGTCCCAGGCCGAGTGGCAGATTCATGCCCCCATCGCGCTGGAGGCCGGTCTCTCCCCAGCAGTTGTAGAGGCACTGCGCGAGGGCCGGCAGCCGCCCTTCGAGGATCCCCAGGAGGCGCTGGTGCACCGCTTGGCCTACCAGCTCTATGACACCCGCCGAGTGGATGAGTCCACCTACCGTGAGGCGGTGGAGGCGTTTGGCGAAGAGGCCGTAGTGGAGCTGGTAGGAGTGCTGGGGTACTACGCGCTGGTGGCGATGACGCTGAATGTGTTCGAGGTGCGTCGAGGCCAACAGCCCCTGCCTTTTGAGGAACCTGCTACGTAATCCACTGATGTAGGCTACTCTCAATCAGCGTTTCGCTGGACACTGATGCAGTGTTTCGTAGTGCTCTGACCATGGAGGAGGCCGACATGGATGACAGTCTTCTGGTGTTTATGGTGCTTGGGCTGACGCTGGCGGCCTTTGTATGGGGGCGCTGGCGCTTCGACCTGGTGGCTCTGGCATCACTCCTGGCGTCAGTGGTGTTGGGGCTGGTTCCGGCTGACGACGCCTTTACCGGCTTCGGCCACCCGGCGGTGATTACCGTAGTGGCGGTGCTGGTGCTTTCCAGGGGCTTCGAGCACGCAGGCGTGGTCGACGTGATCTCCGCCCAGGTACTCAAGGTTGGAGATCGCCTGATCCTGCAGTTGCTGGCGTTGACCGGGCTGGTCACGCTGTTGTCCGGCTTCATGAACAATGTCGGTGCGCTGGCGCTGCTGTTGCCGGTAGCGCTGAGACTCTCCCGGGAACACGATACCTCTCCGTCCATCTTGCTGATGCCCCTGGCGTTCGGGTCACTGCTGGGCGGCCTGACCACGCTGATCGGCACGCCGCCCAACATCATCATCTCCAGCTATCGCGCCTCGCTCTCGGGTGAGCGTTTCGCCATGTTCGACTTCTTGCCCGTGGGCGGAGCCGTGGCCCTGGCCGGAGTAGCCTTCATTGTCCTGCTGGGATGGCGTCTGGTGCCACGGCGCACTGGCCAGGCCAGCCGGGATGCCATGTTCGATACCGCTCACTACCTGGTCGAAGTGCGGGTCGGGGCGGATGCCAAGGCGCTGGGCTGGTCGTTGCACAAGCTCAGGCGCAAGCTGGACGACAACGTGCCGGTGCTGGCGCTGGTACGTGATGGACGGCGCTATGCCGGCCATTCCTTTTATGGGGTACTGCGACAAGACGATATCCTGCTGCTCGAGGCGGGCCCCGACGAACTGAAGGCGCTTGAGGATCAGGCCGGATTGCGCGTTGGTCTGGCGCCGAGCGATGTGCCTACCCCAGAGGGCGACGACCTGCCAGAGCGCGCCGAAGGCGACGACCTGCCAGAGCGCGACGACGACAACCTTGAGACAGCTTCTCTGGCGCAGCGCACGCGACATCTGCTCAGCCAGGACGAGGAAGCCATCGAGCGCCGCCAGACCCTGGACCGGGCGCGGGATGATGTCGGTAGTGACGAGGAAGGGACGCAGAGGGGAGCTCACTCGGGCAACTCGGCACAGCAAGACGAGGCAGAAGAGGACAGCCGCAAGGAGCGCTCCGAGGACGAGGACCTTCACCTGATCGAGGCCATTGTGCGCAATGACGCCGCGATCAGCGGTCGCACCGCGGCGGAGCTGCGCTTGCACCATCAATACGGGCTACACCTGGTGGCGGTGGCCAGGGATGGTGGAAGGCTGCAGCAGCGGCTCAGGGATATCCGCTTCCGCCCCGGTGATGTGCTGTTGCTGCAGGGCGATCCGGAGGGACTGGGTGAGAGCCTGACGGTACTGGGCTGCCTGCCCTTGGCGGATCGTCGGCTGACGCTGGGGCAGCCGCGTCAGCTGGCCCTGTCCATCGGCATCTTCGTGGCGGCCATCATGGCCATGCTGTTTGATCTGCTGCCGGCGGCGGTGGCGCTGTCCCTGGCCGCCCTGGTGACCCTGGTGGTCGGGGTACTGCCCCTGCGAGAGGGCTACCGGGCCATCGATGGTCCGGTGATCGTACTGCTGGGAGCGATGATACCGGTGGGGCAGTCGCTGGAAACCAGCGGTGGCGCTCAGTTGATTGCGGACACGCTGTTGGGGTGGGGCAGCCAATGGCCACCCTTGCTGGTGCTGGCAGGGTTGTTCATGGTCAGTACCTTGCTCTCCAACGTCATCAACAATGCCGCAGCGGCGCTGCTGATGGCGCCGATTGCTGCCAGCCTGGCCAACGGATTCGGGCTGTCACTCGACCCCTTCCTGATGATCGTGGCGATCAGCGCCTCCTGCGCCTTCCTCACTCCCATCGGTCACCAGTCGAATACCCTGGTAATGGGCCCGGCGGGATACCACTTCAGCGACTACTGGCGTCTTGGCTTGCCGCTGACGCTGGTGGTGATGCTGGTCGCGATACCACTCATCATGCTGGTATGGCCGCTGAAGTAGGGGCCACAGGGAATATGCTCTTCACAACGACAACGCCCGGCGAGTGCCGGGCGTTGTGGTGATGCAGTGCCGATGACTCAGGCGGTCGCGTTGTGCTGGTTGACCTTGTCCTTGTCGGTGACAAAGGCATCGAAGGCAAAGTCATCCACGCTGAGCATATCCAGCACCTCGGCCTCACGCTTGCGCATGAAATCGGCGTCGTCTTCGTTGATCAATCCTTCGGCCAGTGCGGCTTCCAGACGCTCTTCCGGATGCAGGGCCTGCACCGGCAACTTGCCTTTGGCATAGGCGCGATTGATCTGGCGATACAGCGCCTCGGCGCGGTTCTGGGTCTCCAGCAGGGCGTTGTAGCGTGCCACCGGGTTGTCCTGCACCTGGTCGTTGCTGTCCCAGGCGCCCTGAAGCAGCTTCTTGCGCAGCGCCGAGCCCGTGGAAACGGACCTGGCAATGGCCCGGGCAAGATCGTCGTGAGGACGGGCCCAGCGCCGCCCCAGCGGCATGACCAGCACCTTCAATGTCTTGCCCAGGGCCTTGTTCGGCAAGTTGTCGAATACCTCGACAAAGGCGGTCTCGGCGCGGTTGAGCAGGAAGCGGCAGGCGTAGTGCATCAGCTCGGCTTCGCCTTCGACCTTGTCGCCCTCATGCCACTGCTTGATCACCATGCTGACCAGGTAGAGGTTGGACAGCACGTCACCGAGTCGTGCCGACAGCATTTCTCGCTGCTTGAGTTCGGCTCCCAGGCTTGCCATGGCCGCATCCGCGCACAGGCTGAAGCCAGCGGAAAGACGGCAGACCTCCTTGGCGTAGGGCCCAGCGACGTCATCGAAGGGGTTGGCAGGCTTGCCCAGGCCAAGTCCCATGGAGAAGGCGCGCGCCGCGTTGCCGAAGATCAGGCCGGCATGGCGGAAGAAGGCGCGATCGAAGGCCTTTGCATCGTCAGCATCCTTGGCCGCCAGCTCTTCAAGCACGTAAGGATGGCAGCGGATGGCACCCTGTCCGAACACCATCAGGTTGCGGGTCATGATGTTGGCGCCTTCCACCGTGATGGCCACCGGGTTCGCGCTGTAGCCAATACCCAGATAGTTGCGCGGGCCCAGGGTGACGGCCTTGCCGCCATGAATGTCCATGGCATCGGCGAGAATGTCTCGCTGGAACTCGGTCAGCTGGCTCTTGAGGATGGTGGAGGGCACGGCCGGTGCATGACCGTGGTCGATGGTGTTGGCGGTCTGGTAGACCGCTGCCTGGGCGATGTAGGCCTTGGCGGTGAGGCGTGCCAGGGGCTCCTGGATGCCTTCCATCTCGGCCACCGGCACGTTGAACTGGCGGCGAATGCGGGCAAAGCCTCCAGCCCAGCCAATGGCGTAGCGTCCCGTGCCTGTGGCGCCGGAGGGCAGGGTGATGCAGCGACCCACCGACAGACATTCGATCAACATGCGCCAGCCTTCACCCGCCATGTCCGGGCCACCGATGATGGTATCCAGCGGGACAAACACATCCTTGCCGCGGATCGGGCCATTCATGAAGGGGCTACCGATGGGGTGGTGGCGGCGACCGATGTCCATGCCGTCCGTGTCTCGTGGCACCAGGGCACAGGTGATACCCAGATCTTCCTTGTCGCCCAGCAGGTGGTCCGGGTCGAACATGCGGAAGGCCAGGCCAACCACGGTGGCGATGGGCGCCAGGGTGATCCAGCGCTTGTTGAAGGTCAGGCGCAGGCCCAGCACCTCCTTGCCGTCGACTTCCTTCTTGCACACGATGCCGACGTCCGGCAGCGACGTGGCGTCAGAGCCGGCACGGGGGCCGGTCAGGCCGAAACAGGGGATCTCGCGTCCATCGGCCAGGCGCGGCAGGTAATGATCTTTCTGTTCCTGAGTGCCGTACTTGAGCAGCAGTTCGCCGGGGCCGAGGGAGTTGGGCACGCCCACGGTGGACATCAGCGTCTCATTGACGGCCAGCTTCTGCAGTACCGCAGACTGTGCCTTGGCAGAGAAGCCGAGGCCGCCATACTGCTTGGGAATGATCATGCCGAAGAAGCGTTCCTTCTTCAGGTAGTCCCACAGCTCCGGGGGCAGGTCGGCGCGCTCGCGGGCAATGTCCCAGGCGTTGCACATGCCGGCGGCGACGGTGCACTGATGGTCGATGAAGGCACGTTCCTCGTCGCTGAGGCCATCGTCCTTGAAGTCGAGCAGGCGCTGCCAGTCGGGGCGGCCGGAGAACAGCTCCCCATCCCAGGCCACACTGCCTGCCTCCAGCGCGGTGCGCTCGGTGTCAGAGACCTTGGGCGCGACCTTCTTGAACATGGCGAACAGGCGCGGCGAGAGCCAGTGGCGGCGCAGTGCGGGCAGGCCACACACGGCGATCACGGCAGCGCTGATCAACAGCAGCACACCGACGACTTCGGCATCGAGCAGTAGGCCGACGATACCCAGTACCGCAGGCAGAGCGGTCGCGGGGGCAGACCCTGCTTCACGGTGGGCGATGGCGATCAGGCCAACGACCGTGAAGACGAGCAGGAGCAGGCTGAGCATGGAGAGTCTCCTTGGCTGGCGATAGAGGCAGAGTGTTGCCGGTGATTGGAATAAAACGCCTGTTTGAATTCTTGCAGATTAGCCCATCGACTGGCAACCAGCCACTGAAAACGCCTGGTCTTGCACCATGGTCGAATCAAACGTGTCTGAGCTGCACAAAAAAGCCCTGTGATGAACACAGGGCCAGGGGGATGACGTCGACATGCTGCGTGTGGCAGCGGGCTTCGCTAGCCAGTAGGTGTCGAGCCGTCGGTGCCTGCTGCAAGGCGGCGCTCACCCTGGGTCGGGTGGGCGTCCTCGAGCCGGCGCTGCGGGGTGGCCTGGGCAGGGGCACCATTGGCCACGTAATAGGGTGCGTCGCTCGGCGGCAGTGTCTGCTTGCCACGAATCTTGTCGGCCATTCGCTCTGCCAGCATGATCGTCGGCGCATTGAGGTTGCCAGTGGGAATCACCGGGAACAGCGAGGCGTCTACCACGCGCAGGCGTTCCACCCCGTGCACGCGACCTGCGCCATCTACCACGCAGTCGTCGCCATCTCCCATCCGGCAGGTGCCGCAGGGGTGGTAGGCGGTCTCGGCGTGCTGGCGCACGAAGGCGTCGAGTTCCTCGTCGGTGTTGACGTCCGGTCCCGGAGAGATCTCGCGACCGCGATATTCGTCCATGGCCGGCTGAGCGATGATCTCACGGGTCAGGCGAATGGCGTCGCGGAACTCTTCCCAGTCCTTCTCGGTGGACATGTAGTTGAACAGGATGGACGGCGCCGCCTTGGGATCAAAAGAGGTCAAGCGCACGCGGCCCTCGCTCTCCGAGCGCATGGAACCGACGTGGGCCTGGAAGCCGTGGGCCTGTACCGCACTCTTGCCGTTATAGCTGATCGCGATGGGCAGGAAGTGGTACTGCAGGTTGGGCCAGGCTTCCTCCTGGCTGGTACGAATGAACCCTGCTGCCTCGAACTGATTGCTGGCGCCGATGCCGGTGCCCTTGAACATCCATTCTGCGCCGATGGCTGGCTGGTTGTACCACTTCAACGCCGGGTAGAGGGAGATCGGCTTCTTGCACTCATACTGGATGTACATCTCCAGATGGTCCTGCAGATGGGCACCGACGTTGTCATTGACCTGAACGGCCTCGATACCCAGCTCCTCGAGCAGGTCGGCCGGTCCGATGCCGGAGCGCTGCAGGATCTGCGGCGAGGCGATGGCGCCGGCACACAGCAGCACTTCGCGACGGATGCGCACCTGCTGGTCCTGGCCCTTGCGCTGATAGCGTACCCCGACCGCGCGCTTGCCCTCGAACAGGATCACATCGGTGGTCGCGCGGGTTTCGATGGTCAGGTTGGGACGCTGCTTGGCTTCATCGAGATAGCCCCTGGCGGTGGAGGCGCGACGGCCATTGGGGGTGACGAAACGGTCCATGGGACCGAAGCCTTCCTGCTGGTAGCCGTTGACGTCTTCAGTGGCCGGGTAGCCCGCCTGTTGGCCTGCCTCGATAAAGGCGTGATAAAGCGGATTGTTGCCTTCCTTCGGCGTGGTCACGCTGACCGGGCCATCGCCACCATGATAGTCGTTGGGGCCGATGTCACGGGTCTCGGCCTTGCGGAAGTAGGGAAGGCAGTTGGCATAGTGCCAGTCTTCCAGCCCGGCACGCTGGGCCCAGCCGTCATAGTCCAGGGCATTGCCACGGATGTAGCACATGCCGTTGATCAGCGAGGAGCCGCCCAGGCCCTTGCCGCGACCGCACTCCATGCGGCGATTGTCCATGTGCGGCTCAGGGTCCGTTTCAAACGCCCAGTTGTAGCGCTTGCCCTGCAGCGGATAGGCCAGCGCGGCGGGCATCTGGGTGCGAAAGTCGAAGCGGTGATCCTTGCCGCCTGCTTCAAGCAGCAGCACCTGGACGTCAGGATCTTCTGTCAGGCGAGTCGCAAGAACGTTGCCGGCTGAGCCGGCGCCAATGATGACGTAGTCGTATTCACGATGCTGTGGCATGAAACGCCTCCCGGGAGAATAAGTGAGATGTCGGGGTCAGGCGCGACGCGGTGTCGGATGGCCCGGAGGGCGAGCCATCAAGAGAAAGGGCAGGGGATTCCGCGCAAGCCTGTCACATGGGGTCGGGGTGGGGGCCCCGACCCTGGATGTGGTGAGGTTAGAAAACCGACTCGAAGGGTCCCATCTCGACCTGGACCGACTTGGTCTGGGTGTAGTGGGCCAGTGTCTCGATACCGTTTTCACGACCGACACCCGATTGCTTGTAGCCGCCGACCGGCATTTCGGCCGGCGACTCGCCCCAGGTGTTGATCCAGCAGATGCCGGCTTCAAGGCGGTGGATCATGCGGTGTGCGCGGTTGAGGCTTTCGGTAAAGACACCCGCCGCCAGGCCATAGGTGGTGGCGTTGGCACGCTGGAGCACTTCTTCCTCGCTGTCAAAGCCGAGCACGGACATGACCGGGCCGAAAATCTCTTCGCGGACGATGCGCATATCGTCGGTGCAGTCGGTGAACACCGTAGGCGCCGCCCAGGCACCCTTGGCCCAGTCACCCTGATCCCAGGTCTCGCCACCGGCCAACAAACGAGCGCCTTCCTGCTGGCCCAGGGCGATGTAGGACAGGACCTTCTGCTGATGCTCGAAGCTGACCAGCGGGCCGAAGTTCACGGCCGGATCCATCGGGTCACCTGCCTTGATGCGCGCTACACGAGTCGCCAGACGCGCCTCGAAGTCCGCCTTGATGGCGTTATCGACAAAGACCCGCGTGCCGTTGGTGCAGATCTGGCCGCTGGAGTAGAAGTTGGCCATCATGGCGGCGTCGGCCGCACGGTCCAGGTCCGCATCACGACATACGATCAACGGTGACTTGCCACCCAGCTCCATGGTCACGTCCTTGAGGCTGGAAGCCGCCGAGGCAGACATGACCTTCTTGCCGGTGCCGACCTCGCCAGTGAAGGACACCTTGGCGATGTCAGGATGGCCGGTAATCGCCTGGCCCACCTCAGCCTCGCCATGGACGACGTTGAAGACGCCATCCGGCAGGCCGGCTTCGGTGAACACCTCGGCCAGGATCATGGTGGTCAGCGGGGTGACTTCGCTGGGCTTGAAGACCACCGCGTTGCCGGCGGCGAGGGCAGGGGCTGACTTCCAGCAGGCAATCTGGATCGGGTAGTTCCATGCGCCGATGGAACCGATCACGCCAAGCGGCTCGCGACGGGTGTAGACGAAGCTGTCTTCGCGCAGCGGAATCTGGCTGCCTTCGATGGCGGCGGCCAGACCTGCGTAGTACTCCAGCACGTCGGCACCGGTGACGATGTCGACCGTGGAGGTCTCGCTGAAGGGCTTGCCCGTGTTACGGGTCTCGAGTTCCGCGATCTCATCGTTGCGCTCACGCAGCAGGGCCACGGCGCGGTTGAGAATGCGGCCTCGCTCCATGCCGGACATGGCGCCCCAGACCTTCTGGCCTTGCTGGGCGGCAGCCACGGCGGCATCCACGTCGGCGTCGCTGGCCACCTGGACGTCTGCCAGGTGGCTACCGTCGTAGGGGTTGGTGACGCTGAACGTCTCGTTGGAGGTGGCGTCTGTCAGACGGCCATTGATATAGAGCTTCTGGGTGTCGAGCGTTGCCATGACATCCTCCTATGGTGAGAGCGAGCTAATAAAGGTGATGGGGTGATCGCGGACGGCGCCATCGAGTGTGCCCTGACGTTGGGGCGCACGCCTCGCACGGTGATGGGACGTCCCTTGATCCAGGCTAGGCTTTCTGCAGATGGTGGCAGGCGGCCTGATCAAGTGGATGCGCTACGTCCTGGCTGCCTGGTCCAGTAGACGATGCAGGTACTCCCGCGCCAATTCACGCGCCTGGCGGGTGTCCAGCCCCTCGGGCGAGAGGGTGCCGCGAAGCCACAAGCCGTCGATCATGGCGGCCATGCCGTTGGCGGCGCGCTGTGCCTCGTCACGGGGCATCAGACGTTTGAACTGGTAGCAGAGGTTGGCGTAAAGCCTGCGATCGTTGATCTTCTGCAGGCGCTGCAGGTCGGCCTTGTGCATCGAGTTGGCCCAGAAGGCGAGCCAGGTGCCGGCCGCGCGAGCGTTGGTCTGGGATGAGTCAAAGTTGCCATCGATGATGGCTTCCAGATGCGCTCTTGGGCTGTTGTCGGAGAGGGCTTTGCGACGTGCAGCGACCGCGTCGCCCAGGTCGTGCTGAATCTGCCGCATGGTAGCTTCGAGCAGGCCGTCCTTGCCGCCAAAATAGTGGCTGATGATGCCAGCAGACACGCCCGCGTGACGTGCGATACGCATCACGGTGGCATCCGCCAGGCCGACCTCATGGATGGCGGCCATGGTGGCTTGTATCAGCTGTTGCCTGCGGATTGGCTCCATTCCTACCTTGGGCATGACAGACCTCTCTACCACTGCCTCACGAGCTTTCAGGTGCTCGAGAGTTGAAACGGTGACTTGCTCCTCGAGGTGTCCCCGAGGTTAGGATGTAGAGAGTATGCCTTTTATTGATTGGACGTTCAATCAAAATCTGGTCGATTCAACGGCACCGTTGTGAACAGGCCACCATACTGCAACCGATAATCCGAATAAGGAGTGCATGATGACGACCCCGACGATTCCCGCTCTGTCCGTGCTGGCGGCAGCCATCGCCGGCCTTGCCGCCCCCCAGGCGATGGCCGCCGATGACAGCTGCCAGCCGGTGCGTTTCGCTGAAGTCGGCTGGACCGACATCACCGCGACCACCGCGCTCACCACTCAGGTTCTGCAGGCCATGGGCTACGAGACGCGCATCGATACGGTATCGGTGCCGATTGCTTATTCAGGTATGAAGAACGGTGACTTCGACGTGTTCCTGGGTAACTGGATGCCTTCCATGGCGTCCATCAGCGACCCTTACGTGGAGCAGGGTGACGTCGACCGCCTGGGTGCCAACCTGGAAGGCGCCAAGTACACCCTGGCGGTGCCTCAGTATGTGCACGACGCAGGCGTCACCTCGGTGGCGGATCTCGCCCAGCACGCCGACAAGTTCGACAGCGAGCTGCATGGCATCGAGGCCGGGAACGACGGCAATGAGTTGATCCAGCAGATGATCGACGACGACGCCTTCGGTCTCGGCGACTGGTCGCTGGTCGACTCCAGTGAAGCAGGCATGCTGGCCGAGTTGCGGGCTAGGGTCCCGGATGAGTCCTGGATGGTCTTCCTGGGGTGGGAGCCTCACCCGATGAATACCAATTTCGATATGGCCTACCTGGAGGGCGCAGACGATTACTTTGGTCCCGACCTGGGGGGCGCCACGGTCTATACCAACACACGTGCCGGCTACAGCGAGAGCTGCCCGAACGTTGGCGCACTGCTCGACAATCTGAGCTTTACCCTGGAGATGGAGAACCAGTTGATGGGATCCATCATGGACGATGGCGTGGCGCCGGAGGAGGCTGCCCAGGATTACCTGAAGGCGAATCCGGCACTTCTGGAGGCATGGCTTGAAGGCGTCAATACCGCCGACGGCGAGCCCGCGCTGCCAGCCGTCAAGGCGTCGCTGGGTATCGACTGACACCTTTTATTGGTGGCGACAGCCCTTGTGGATCTTCGTCGCCGAAAATTTGGCGGTCAGGCTTGCCAAGTCCTTGGGGGGTGTGCATAATTCACCCCCGTCGACACGGCGATGTTATTGCCTGACGGCCAAAAGGCTACGTAGCTCAGTTGGTTAGAGCACATCACTCATAATGATGGGGTCCCCTGTTCGAGTCAGGGCGTAGCCACCAGGATTTAGACAGCGCCCGCTGACTTCGGTCAGCGGGCGCTGTCGTTTCAGCATGTCCGGTTCCAGGGTGCCCGGTGTCAGCCGGTGTCGTCAGAGCGATGTCGCCGTGATGCTGTCGGCGTCAGGCTGGGGCGCTATCCAAGGTTGTGAGGCGGATCAGCGAGTTAAGTCGACCTGTCCGGCAATAAACCTTCAGGTGGGCTTGACGATCTCGGCGTGATCCGTATACTACGCCCCGTGCTCAAGGCGATTCCCCGATAGCTCAGTTGGTAGAGCAAATGACTGTTAATCATTGGGTCACAGGTTCGAGTCCTGTTCGGGGAGCCAACCTCCAAGGTTGATCCCGCCTCTTGCACCGACAATTCAAGGTCATTCCCCGATAGCTCAGTTGGTAGAGCAAATGACTGTTAATCATTGGGTCACAGGTTCGAGTCCTGTTCGGGGAGCCATCTTGGCGCAATGTCACGCTGCTCTGTACCTTGCAAGAATTGTCGCCCGGCTCAAGGTCGTTACCTGATGCCATTTAGCGCTGCATCATTTAGCAGTGCGCTATTTAGCACTGCACTGTTTAGCACTGCACATTGTCGTTCCCCGATAGCTCAGTTGGTAGAGCAAATGACTGTTAATCATTGGGTCACAGGTTCGAGTCCTGTTCGGGGAGCCAGTGCATTCTGCGCTATCTAGCGACACTCCTGAGTTTGCTGCCTTTCTTTTCCTTCCTTGCCTTTCGTTATTGTCCTTGAAATTCTGGGCTTTCCCTTGTCGGTTTTCGGTACCTGGCGTTAACGATCGCTGCGCTCGTTTCGTCCATTTTTCGTCTATGTGTTGTGTCCTGCTCGCGTTGCAGGCCTGTGGCGCTACCTCGTCTTGCTCCGCCAAACTGACTGCCTCTATCCTGTTTTGCATACGGTTATTCTGGATACCAGGTTGCTCCCTCTTGCGCTGAAACGCGACAGGGCGCCGGACAACCACTGCGAAAGGGAAGACCCCATGACAACCTCGCAACAGTCGTCGAAAACGCCCACTCTGACCCTGCACATCGGTCATGAAGAGCTGATCATTCGCCAGCGCTATGAGGTGCTCAGCATCGTCAACGACCTCTTGATCGGCACCTGGTTTATCATCGGCAGTATTCTGTTTTTCTACGAGTCGCTTGCCTATATAGGGACCTGGCTGTTTCTGATCGGCAGTATCGAGATGATGATACGCCCGCTCATTCGCCTTGCCCGGCGGGTGCATATCCAGCGCCTGCACCCTGAAGCGCCTGCCGCGGTGGATGCAGGGCATGACTATTGATCCGCCCTTGTATCGCTGCCTTGTTCGCTCCTTGATAGCGGACCTGGTTGACGGCGGGCCTGATTGGTAGGGCGGGAGGTGTCTTGGCCCAGCGGGGTGCGGTGCCCATCAGTAGAAACAATATCGCCCTCGCTGCCTGTGGCAGCGAGGGCGATGTCGTTTCTGCGTGGGGGTTGTTGAAGATTCGCCAGTGTGCGGCTTTATCCCCTCAGCCCATCGCGGCTGCACGGGTTCTGGCCCGCTTGCGCAGGGCGATGATGATGGTGGTGCTTAGCAGCAGAACGGCAATCACGATCAAGCTGGCGCTGATCGGCCGAGAGAAGAAGATGCTGAGATCCCCCTGGGACATGGCCAGCGAGCGCCGCAATTCGCTTTCAGCGATGGGGCCGAGGACCAGGCCGAGAATGATCGACACCAGCGGGAACTTGATCTTCTCGAGAAGAAAGCCGAGGACGCCGAAACCCAGCATCAGCCACACGTCGAACATCGAATTGCGCACCGAGTAGGTACCGACGATGCAGCACATCAGGATGATCGGGCCGAGTGCCGAGTAGGGGACGTTGAGCAGGCGGGTGAACAGCTTGATGAACGGCTTGGAGAACGCCAGGATCATGAAGTTCACCACGAACAGTCCGGCGAATACCGCATAGATCAGGTCGCTTGAGGTCAGCATGAACATCGGCCCCGGCTGCAGGCCATGCATGATAAAGGCGCCAAGGATGATCGCGGTAGTGCCACTGCCCGGAATGCCCAGCGCAAACAGGGGCACCAGGGCGCCCATGGCGGCGGCGTTGTTGGCGGCTTCCGGTGCGGCAATGCCTTCCGGTGCGCCCTTGCCGAACTTTTCCGGATGCTTGGACCAGCGCACCGTCTCGCTGTAGCTGACCATGGCCGCGGTGCTGGCGCCGATGCCGGGCAGAATGCCGATGATCACCCCGAGAATCGACGAGCGCGACAGGGTCACCCCGATCTTCTTCAGGATGGGGGCGTCGAAGATCTTGATCTTGACCTTGGTCAGCGGCTGTTCGGCATCCCGGGAAAGTGAACGCTTCATCACCTCGGACACCGCAAAAAGCCCGACGATGACGGGAATCAGGCCAACCCCTTCCGCCAGGTTGAGGTTGTTGAAGGTGTAGCGACTGGTGCCGGTAAGAGGGTCAATGCCGATGGTGGCGATCAACAGACCGAGGGTAGCCCCGATCAGCCCAAGGATCAGTCTGCCGCCCAGTGAGGCGACCACGGTCAGGCCAAGAATGGCCAGGGCAAAGTACTCTGGCGATGAGAACTTCAGCGCCACCGAGGCCAGCAAGGGGGTGAAGATGATCAGCGCGATGGTGCCGACCAGGCCGCCGATGGCAGAACTGAGCACGCCGATACCCAGGGCCTTGCCCGCTTCCCCCTGTTGGGTCATGGGGTAGCCGTCGAAGGCCGTCATCACGGCTTCCGGGGTGCCGGGTGCGCGGTAGAGAATGGCGGTGATCAGCCCCGAGAACACGGTAGAGCCGTAGATGGCCGTCAGCAGCATGAACGCCTGGGTCGGATCCATGCCATAGGTGACCGGCAGCAGGATGACCACCAGAATCACACCGCTTATGCCTGGCAGGGCGCCACCGATGAAGCCGATGAAGACGGCCGTGGTCAGAATCAGAAGGTTCATGGGCTGGAAGACCACGCCTAGCCCACTCAGAAAACTCTCCAGCATCGTCAGCTCCTGGGAAGCACGGGTAAAAGATCGTATCGACTGAGGGTCATGGCAACGGTATGCCCAGCAGGGTAGAGAACACGCCCTGTATCAGCACCGCTGCAATGACCACGGTGGCCAGCAGGGCGGCCCAGTGGCGCGCGCCGAGCAGTAGCGTGCAGGCCAGGGTGAACATGACGGTGGCCAGCAGGAATCCGGTGACGGGCATCAGCAGCGTGTAGGCCACGGTAGCCCCCATTACCCACCAGTGGCGGTGGGCCGCGATAACGCCTGACGTTGAAGAGGCTGCCGGCGTGTTCAGCTCAGTTGGCGCGACCAGTGGATCGTCTGCCGTGGCGTTGGGCACGTCAGTCGCTGACTCTGGGTCGCTTTCACGACTGAGGCCTTGCTGCGCTTCCTTCTTCTGGGCCAGTCGCGTGCTCACCAGCAGAGTGGCTGACAGGACAATCAACAGCAGCAGCAAGGACAAGGGCCACAAGCGCGGGCCGATGAAGGTCGAGACGTCCTCGGAGCTGGGGAAATTCAGGGTCGGTACCAGCGTGATGCCGGCAAGGACCAGCAGCAAGACTGCAAAGACGGTGAACTTGGTATGCATGGTGAGGCTCGGTTCACGATGGGGCAGAGCAGACCGCTGTCTCTGGCCCCGGGGTGGGAGCCGGGCATAGCCCGGCCCTCATGGGGGTGGCCGTCACGGCCCTGACGATCCGTTGCGGCGCACACCGGTGTACAGATCAGTTGTTTTCCAGCAGGCGCGTGTACAGCTCCAGGTTCTGCTCGAGCTTCTCGCGGTAGGCGTCGCTACCCAGCCAGCCTTCACGGTAGTGCAGGTTGACGCGCTCTTCGTACTCCTGGTACGTCTCGGAGTCGTAGACGCCCTTCAGGGTGGTCTCGAGTTTTTCGACGATGGCGTCAGGCGTGTCGGCGTGGACGAAGATGCCGCGCTCGTTGCCATCGGTCAGGTCCCAGCCGTTTTCCACCGTGGTGGGAATGTCCGGGAAGTTGCCCAGGCGCTCTTCCGCGAAGACCAGGATCGGCATCATCTCGCCGGATTCCATGTAGCTCAGGACCGAGCTGATTTCACCGAACAGGCCATCGATGTTGCCGCCCATGACGTTGGCCGCCACGCTGCCTTCTTCGTCATAAGGGATGAAATTGATGTCCAGGCCCGTGGCGTCACGGAATGACAGGAAGGCCATGCGGTCCGGGCTTGCTGCGTGGGTGCCGCCGATGATCACTTCGCCGGGATTGGCTTTGGCGTGCTCCATGAAGGCGTCGAAATCGGCGTACTTGTCCGGATCGACGATCAGGGTCATCACGTCGGACTGCATGCGCGCCACCGGCGTCAGCTGGTCGAGGCCAGTGGGGTTCTGACCGGCCGCCAGCGAGGTCACCAGGGTGGACGAGGCGAAGTCCAGAGTGTGGCCATCGGCGTCACCATTGGCGGTGCGCTGGTGAGCCAGTGCCCCGGATGCGGACGGCAGGTTGATCACCGTGACGCGGGTATCCATGGCCTCTTCGAGCAGCGGCTTGATGGTGCGCGCGAAGTTGTCGGTACCGCCACCGGCGCCGGCGGCAACCAGGAATTGAAGTGGCTTGGACGGAAAGTCCGCAGCGTCATCGGCGGCGAAGACAACGGGACTGGCAGCAGCAAGGGTCAGGCCAAGGGCGCTGGCAGTAAGGGCGAGATGTCGGCTAAGCATGGCGTTCTCCGAAAGGATTGTTGTGGTTAGGCGTGGGCTTTAGCCCGTTGAGTGCCAGTGGATTCGGCCCGACGTCAGGCCGGCGACGAACTGTGTTCGGCAGTCGAGAAGAACATCGCATCCTGCTCACGGCGCAGCGTCAGCAGAGTCGACTCGGGAAGCGTCACATCGGCCAGGGTAATCAGCTGTCCTGCAGCGATATCGCGCTTCAGCGTGGCGCCTGGAAGCAGGTAGAACGGCACGGGCGTCTTGGCGACCAGGGCTGAGGCCGGGTGTACCTCTGGCTGAAGGCCTGCGATGTGTCGGTGGTGGCCCTTCATTTCCAGCGCCTGGCCGCCTTCCAGCGGGGCCGTCGCCCTTGCGACCAGGTCCACTGCCGGGCGGGTCGCCTGACCGCCGCCGGAGGGCAGGCCCTTCAGCACAGCGTCAAGCAGGGAGATCGGTGCTTCGAGGCCAAGCAGGTGGCGCGGCAGATAGACCATGGCGCTCTTCTTGCTGCGACTCAGGATATGACCCTTGCCTTCCAGCACCTGCCAGGCGTGGTCATCTTCACAGCGAACGACGACAAACACGCCACCGGCAAAGCTCAACTCGTCCGGGCGGCGCAGGCAGTTGAACACCTCCAGGCGGCCACTGCCGGCGAGCACGCCACCATTGGCCTCCAGGTCCAGCAGCGTCGGCACTTCGTGAGTGCGCAGCACCAGGGCATGAAAGGCGGGGTCATCGGGCAGTAGACCCGTGGCGTTGGCTACGTTGGTCATCTCGCACAGATCCGGAGCGGAGATCTGCGGAATGGCGTTGAGGTGTTCGCCCCGTGCACGCACCACGCTGCGTTCATCGCCTTCTGGCAGTGTCCACAGGTTGGCCATGTCCGGCGCGTCATAGCGAGTGCCGTTGCACCAGATCGCCTGGTCGTCCTCATCCCAGACAAAGTCGTATTCACTGCTCTTGCCGGCAGCGATGATGTCGAATCCGAGTGTCTGCGCCCAGCTGACCAGTCCAATCAACAGGCTCGGCTGGTCACCGTCCAATGGTGTGAACAGGCGATTGTGACGATTGCCCAGGCGGGTCAGGTAGGGACCGACCACGGATTCAGTTTCCTTGGTAGCAATACCGACATGCTTACCCGCCTTGAGTGCGCTGGCAGCGTGAGCCGCACCTGCATTTGGTATACCAGTGCTTTCCACCAGGATATCGAAATCCAGGTGCTTGACGATCTCCAGGTCACCGGTCGCCAGATAGTGGCCAGCCTGCCACGCAGCCGAAGCCTCCTCGGCAGAATGGCATACCGCGATACGCGAAAGTGGAATTCCCGCCTTTTCAAGGGCTTCTGCTGCCACTGCGGCGTTGATGTCGACCGCGATACGCGCATTCATACCCGGCATCTGCTGGGCCTGACGGAGGATGCCTCGGCCAAAGTCGCCGGCACCTGCCACGCAGGCTTCGACGGTAGCGGCGGTGTCAAAGTGATGTAAGTAGTTCATGTAGTGAGGCATCTCCGTGCTGGCTGGCCCATTTCGCCCCGCTGTTGAGGGGCAGCCTTGCTCGCTTCAAGCGGCGGGCTGGGTGGGGCGAGTGGTTCATGGATGCTGTGAAATTTAGTGGTATACCATTTTTAAGGTCAAACATTGGGCACCTAGACCTTGGTAGTAATTCCTGTATCTTTAGGGATAACCGCATGAAAAATATACGATTAAAAGTTCGCGTCAAAACGCGGCCAAGTTTGATTGAGATTTTTTGGTATGCCATTCTTATCCCACCTCAGGATCATGATGGCGACGACGATGGATGAAGCGGCAATGGACCCACGGGAAGGGCTGGTAGAGAAGGTGGCGAACTACCTGCGCGAACACATCGTGATGGACCATTTTCAGCCCGGGCAACGGTTGCCAGAGCGCAAGCTGGCCGAAGAGCTGGACGTCTCACGTACCCCCATGCGCGAGGCCTTCAAGATCCTCGCGGCCGAGGGCCTGGTCGTCATTTCCCCGCGGCGAGGCGCCGTGGTCGCCGACGTCAGCCCCCAGGACGTGCAGGAAAAGGCCTACGTGCTGAGCGTGCTGGAACAGTCCGCCGCCGAGCTCTGCTGCGTCAATGCCACCGACGACGACATCGCCGAGCTGCAGGCCCTGCACTTCGAGATGAAAGCCGCCTTCCTGCGTCGCGACCGGCAGAACTACTTTCGCTTGAACCAGGCGATCCACAACCGCATCGTCGCGCTTTCCGGCAACAACTCACTGATCGAGATCCACGCCACCCTGAGCCGACAGCTCTATCGCGTGCGTTACCTCTCCAACCTGAAGAACGAAAAGTGGTCGGTGGCCATGGAAGAACACGAAGCCATCATGGCCGCCCTGGAAGCCCGTGACCCCAAGCAGGTGGGTAATGAACTGCGCAACCACCTGGGCAAGACGTGGATGAAGTACGCCAATCCCGCGGCGGAGGACCAGCCCTACGCCGATGTCGATACCGAGAGCGGCCAGTAGGTGAGGGACCAGTAGGGAGGAAGGTATGGTAGGAGAGGCAGGCGGCGCCGCTAAGCCATGGTCGAGATAGCAAGGCTCTTGTGGCAAGGTGTAGCGCAGATGGGGTAGTGACGCTAAACGGGTAGCGAGGGGGGCAGGGCCGCCTGACTAGCCGGACGAGTGATTATGGGGGATAAGTCCGTCAGCCAAGCCCGGGAGCCGCATTACCGATGACTGCGGGGAAGGTAACGGGCGCGGATCCGTGACTTTCGTTCTTCCATCCGGGATTTCGCAGTGTCGTGATCGACAAAGGTCGCCGCACCGGTTTCTAGCCTGTCAAACACTCGCTTGACCTGAAGCGATAACCAGTCGTGGTGTGACGTTGCTTGGCGCTGTTGCTCGGCGAGCTGTTCCGCCAATTCCCTGCAGGCGCCACTGAGCGTACGCCCCTGGCTCTCTGCTATCTGCTGGGCTAGGCGTTTGGTCTCTTCATCGATACGAAACTGTATACGGGTATCCATCTGAAGGCCTCGGAGCTCATTCCGACGTGCACACAGATGTCAGCTCGTCTTGGTGTCCAAGGGAGGGGCAGGATCCTCTTGCAGCGGTGGGCGCGAAGACATCTCACGGCAGGGCTACCTCGCAAGCGGAGTCTCAGAAACGCGCGAAGCCGTTCCCGTCAACGGTGGCTAAGTATCTTAGGCTTGATCTGCAACACATCGTGATTATCCGGCGACAAGATGAATAGGACATAACTCCGTCAGCCATAAGTGAGTGATCGCTTGCTCATGCGGGTTGGCGCAATCCTATCAGCATGAATCTCTCTCCCCAGTTCTTATATAAGAAGCTGCGCCCAGAAAGGAGTTTTCGAATTTCAACAGCTTATAAGACATAGACTAAAAAACGCGAAAATTCTTTCCCATTCCACGCATATTTTGTCTATTCTGCTCTTATTGGCATACACCAAGCCATAAAAGTGCCCTTTAGAGCACGATAAAACGATCATGCGCAGGGATAGGAAAGCCGACTATGGCCAAGGGATGACCAGCCAACGCTAATCTGACGTTACATGCAGCACGACGCCATCTAATTGGCGGGATGCTGCGTACCCGGTTACCCGCACTGACTTCCCCCCTTCTCCTGATCGCACAGCGGCCTTCGTCGCACTGGGTGGTCATTTCCCGTGGCCGCCGTGGCGGTAGCGTGCCTGTTGGGTGATTCGTAGGTGAAGGGGAGGTGGGTTTTTCTCCCGGTCACATGGTGTTGGTGTTTCTCTGCGTGAGGTATTCCATCGTGCATACGGAATAAATCACAGAATTTAAAGGCATGCTCGAGATGGTGAATCAGAGGCCGTGTTTATTGCGCATAGGCGCTATAAAGTTATGGCTACTCAATTGCTTTGCAATCGCTGAATAGCGATTTTTGGCATGCGCGATTTTAACATGACCATGCACGTTTTATTCCAGATAACGCCGTCATCAAGTGATGAATATACGCATTAACTCAAAGGTGTAGACTGCAACCTAGGCAGAGTCGTGCGGAATGTAAATTATCAGCTCCGCTGAATAAAAAAGTTATGCAGCTTGACCAGAGATAACCAATGAATGCAGAAGTGTTCAATCGAATAAGGCGGATATTGTTCTCAACGGTTCACGACCAAAGGCGGGGTTTTACGGCAGTATATGACTATCGTGAGGGGTACCGAAACAAGCTCGGGCCCGCAAGCTATTCAGGCATAAAGGCAGAGATCGCCTTTTATCAGCAATGTGGACAAGAGTTCAGTCTTACCATCGCGGGAGATATGGGAGAGCATGCGGGTTTTGCAGGAAAATTCGGGTCATAGGTCTCGCGGTTTGATGTAACTACCAATATCTTTTTTTAGAACTTCTCGGATTACGAACCATATATAGAGCGTGGGCCGCGTTATAAAATCGCTCTACTTGATCAGGGGAACTTTGAGGTTATTGACGTATATGACCTCGCTTTTCGGCGATGCGAATCTTACGGTGGTTATCGGATTCTATCGGTGGCCCTATTAGACCAAAATTATAATCGCCACGGTGAGCCGACATGGACGAACGACCAATTGCTTTTTGATATTTGTTCCGTGTGCCATGAGTGGACCGAAAAGGAGCGATTAACACATTTCGGATTATTTAGTCCTCAAGAATACTTTGACGACATCAATGAGCCGGAACTGGGTGTAGCGGCAGCCGAACGACATTCAATTGAATCGTACAAGTATCTTCGGCGGGAATTTGACGACCACCTGATGTCTGTCGCCCAGCATCGATATATGGTGACCGAACCCAGAGGCGGTGGTTACTGGGCACCTCACTTAGTCTTCAAGAATGAAGCTGTAGCGATCGATCTTCCTGAGGAAATTGAGTGTGGTCATATATCGTAAGCATAACAAGCTGCTGCACGCGGATAAATTACTCGCTGCGCTCCTAATTTACCGATGAGCAGGGCGTTATGTATTCCGAGAGCTGACTGATAGTGACCATAGAATGAGTGAACCGCAGCTAAAGCCCTACTATGTTTACGAGCTCGTCGATCCACGTTGCGGAACTGCCTTTTACGTCGGCAAGGGGAAGGGCCAGTGGGCTTGGACCCACGGCGCTGAAGCTGGAACATCAACTGATGACAACGAAAAGCTAGCCAGAATCTGTGAGATACGGGTGGCTGGAGAGAAAGAGCTAGCAATCGTCATCGGTAGTTATGAAACCGAGGAATAAGCGTATGCTGTCGAAGCCACACTTATACATTGGGTGTACGGCTTTTACAGTTTAACGAATGTTCAGGGAGGGCATGGTGGCTCTACGATTCGCCCGAACGGCGCTATAGACGAGATTCCAGGCATGATATCCCGAGGCGGGCTTACCGCCAATCTGGAGAGTATTCTAGAGCCATGACTCGCGCTCGCGATCAAAATGACACAGTGTCGTTCGCATTGCAGATAAAGCGAGCGTTAGAGGAAGAGCTAGATGTGGGTTTTACTGATCCGGATCTCGGTGAGAGCCATAAGACATTGATCTACTTCTACTTCGATGCCGCGAGGCTTTGTATTGGTATCACTCACACTTAGAACCCGACCATGTGGTTGGCGTTTAAGCCGACTTGAAAATCGGTAATAGAGAAGAATAGATTTCTGAGACTCGCAGTCGGCGCTGGGCTATACATCACCAATGCCAAGAATCTAGCAAGGTATCCGGACTATAGCGGCACTCGTGAGATTGACGTGATTGTCAGGGAAACCAGAAAAGAAATTCAGCTGCTGGAACACGGCTACGTATAACAAAGCGCTGCTGCTGTACAATTTGTCCGCTACACTAAAAATTTGCCGCAGAGCGCGGCGTAAGCTTTCCGGCTAAACGAGGAGTAAAGAATGAATCAGCTAACTCTAATCCCTAGAGTAGAAGAGGGAGAAATAATTCCTCAACGTACAGCTGATGGTTACATAAGTGCAACTGCACTTTGTCAGTCTGTTGGGAAAAGGTTTTCAGACTACAAGGTTTTGAAAACGACTCAAGCATTCATTGCGGAGCTAGAAGCTCAAACTGGCCTGCCAGAAAATCAACTAATTCATATAATCAGCGGCGGCACTCCCCAGCTACAAGGTACTTGGGTTCATCCTTATTTAGCGATAAATTTAGGCCAATGGTTGTCCCCAAAATTTGCAGTAAAGGTATCTCAATGGGTTGCTGAATGGCAGCAAGGTGGCGCCAAGGCAGTAATGCCTATCCATATTGATCGCTACATGAAAAATAGAGGGAAAGTTCCTTATACTCATTTTTCAATGCTAAATGAATTAACACTAAATTTAATTGCTCCTATGGAACAGGCTGGATACACGCTACCACAAGAAATGGTCCCTGATATTTCGGAGGGACGAATGTTTTGTAAGTGGCTCCGTGATAATCGGGATATTGAACCCAATAGCTTTCCTACGTACCAGCACGAGTATCCAGATGGTCGAGTGGTCCCGGCGAAGCTATATCCCATTGAACTTTATGAGGATTTTCGGAGGCACTTCAATGAAACATGGCTTCCTAAACAAGCTCCCAAATATTTTGGACAACGAGACAAAGTCGCTTTGCAATTTATAGAAACTTTACTCTTATCTAAGAATTAAAGATAACTATGCCAATCACGGCGACAACTTTTTCGTTGCGGCTTCGTCTCCACTACAAAACTGCGCTTGTTGGCGGCGTTAGCACTATAAGCGTACGGATGTAGTCATGCGTTACAAATTGATCTAAAGTAACTGTGTATTAAAAAAGCCAAGGGTATCGTATGCTTAGTTGGTTGGCAAAAATTATGCTCACATGTACAGCGATAGCACCCGTTGGGTTCAGTTATGCTTGGATCGCATGGTTTGCAGATAAGAAGGAGTTTGCAGGGCTTTCTATAGCAGCATCGTTGTTTTTAGTCTTTGTTTGTATCTGGGTTTTGAGATACGCAAAAAAGAACTTGGAATCGTTCTCTTTTCAAGTTTCTTCAGTTGAAGCAGCAGATCGTGAGAATATGGCCTTTCTGTTGTTATATCTTTTACCACTTTTCACTGCTAGTTTTGATGCACTGAATTGGGTTGTATGGGCGCCAATTTTAATTATATTTGCCCTTATTACTAGTACGGGATATAGTTATCACTTCAATCCACTTTTAGGCATAATGAAGTGGCACTTTTATAAAGTAGGAACTCCCGAGGGTGTTACGTATGTACTTATTACAAAGAAAGAACTTCGACGTGCTAGCGATCCGCTAGTAGTTGTTCAGTTAACGGAATATATTGTTCTTGATATAGGGGAAGATTAATTGGCTAGTCAAAACTTTTTTGCGCTTATAAAAAATGATAATGGCAGTACTCAGGTGAAACGAATTCGAGTGCAAGGCCCATTACAAAATGAACTTGTCAGTTTATTTGGTCATCAATTAGTTAGCTTTAACCATGACGTGGATATTGAAGTGCCATTTAATGGTGACTGGAAGCCTGATGCAAATGAAGTGCTGGTTTTAACTGATGTAGACGAAGCTCAAGTAATGGTGGACGCAATTAATGAAAATGCTAGCTCATTTCATGCTCTGCAATTATCTAACTTTGCTTCGGAACCGATCAAGGCAGTGTTTACAGGATTTGTAGAAAACAATGAAACTACTGTATTGGTTCAAAAGTTCTCTAGTCGTCAAGCTCTTTCTTTAAGTCAAATCCCGATCATCAAAATGCAAACAGGTAATACGTTCGTAAAGGCAACTGAAGATATTTTTACTTTAGACAATAAGTTGGTGGCTGTCATTGTTGGCAATAGAACAAAGTTTAAAAGCTTTCACAATGCTCGTATGGTATTCAACTTAGTCAACTTTTACCAAGAAGCTACAGATACAGATCTTAATGCGATTTGTCAGCATGCCTCTTTAGAAGTAGCAGATGCTGGCAATTTTGTTGCTGAAGCAGATAGCCAAGTGAGGAAAATGGTACATACGATTTCATCGACTGCACTATTGGATATCTATTCTGTTGCTGACATCCAAACCGCCGCACAGCAGTTCCCAAACGTTCCTATTACCGTTGTCCAAGGTAAGCTTGTTCTTCCATCTGATAAGCGTGAGCTAAAAGAAGTTCTCCATTTTTTGTTAGAAGATATATATAAAGGGCCTTTGTCGGGTAGTAATTATTTAACAAACTCTAAGCGAGAAATTTAGTGCTAATAATGACATTGAAGGCAGATTCGAAAACGTGTGATGGACTTGTATGACTTAACTCAAAACTCTGAGTTAAAGAATAATAATTGCAGTTTTTGAATTATAAAATCACAAAGTCAGTCGGAAGTACGTAGTTAAACTGCGCCGCTGCTGTGAAGCGACCCCCTCGCGAGCTGCACCCGGCTCAACAATCGAGCTCTCGTGATAAAAAACGCGCTCGACCGTGAGCTTACCGATCTCTTGGCAGAGGGCATCGATCTCCTCCTGGTTCTTGTGAGCGGCTTTTCCGCCCTTGCCGTCAAAATGCCCAGACGCCTTCTCCTGCAGCTCGCTCTTCCATTGGCTCACCTGCGTGGGGTGAACACCAAACCGGGCGGCAAGCTCTGGCGTGGTCTGATCGCCCTTCGGGGCAGCGAGCGTGACCTTGGCCTTGAACTCACCGCTGTGATGTCGACGTTTTCTGCTCATGATCAGGGTCTCCTGGTCGGTCTGATCAGAGCTTAGCGCCTGGTCCGAAAACTGGGGACCATTTCACTCTGCCATTGCTCGGCTTCGCTCTCGGCGAGCTTTGCTTCCAGTGCTTTCTCTAGCCTGGCCGATAGGTCGACATTTATATTCCGGACCCTTTCTGGCAAGTCGCTATTTATATTGTGGTTTGTGGCTTTTTGGGAGTCGCCTGATCGTATAACATTTGCATTTGTGTCGACCTGCTTTTCAACGTCATCACCAGCATGCGCAGTCGTTTATCCATTGGCAACTACGTTGCCAGGTGCTGCAGGCAAACAAGGCGGGATTAACGTGAGAGTCCTACTCTGGTGTGTTGCGGTGGTGCTGCTATTGCTGATGCTGTTGAGCAGTGCTGGATTCTTGCAGGGCTCGCTGGAGCTGTTTCCGACCGAGGCGCAGCAGCGTCAGGTTCGATTGGGCTACGGGGTGGCGTTTATTGGCTTTGCCGTGCTCGAACTCTGGGTCGTGATGTTGCTTTGGAGGGAGAGAAGAGAGAGACGAGAGAGAAGAGAGCGAAGGGCTGTTCGCCGTTAGGTTGTCGATGGCTGGTTTCAGACCGCTAGAACCAAAAAAAGCCGTGGCTTGATGCCCCGGCTTTTTCGTTCTGCGTGCAGCTATATCGTTCCGTGGCTGCCTAGCCTTCTACCGCGTACCGCCACCAGCACAGGCCTGGCTTGGCGAAGTCGAGCAGGCGTGACGAGCGACGAGCAACGATCTGCTGTAGCTCTTTACCCCCTTGTTGCGGGATGGCGTGCCGCTGGCGGTGGCCAGCGGCCTTGGGTGGGGGCTCAACACTTGCTGATGGCTGTTTTCGTATGATCGTGCAACGTCGGGGCGACTGATGTGCCGCCATGTGCTTTTAGCCAGTCGCAGGCAGTGACGATGTCTTTAGCCAAGCCCTTGATGACGTTGCGGTTGAGGTGGGGGCGCACCACGATGCGCAGACTGGTCACGGTTTCTGCATTCGGTGGCATGGAGTAGGCCGAGAGTACCCATCCACGTTCACGCACCTTGGCGGAGATATCAAACTCATTGAAGGTATCGAAGCCGTCTTTCAGCGTGAGCGCGACCACCGGAATTCGCTGTGTCTGATTCATGATGTCAAAGTAGCCGCTTTCCACCAGTAAGTTGCGCAGGTATTTGGCGTTCTCGACGGTATGCAGCATGATCTCGCGGTAACCGTCGTACCCGAGGCGAATGAAGGTGTAGTACTGGTAGGCGACTTGGGCAGCGCTGCGGGAAAAGTTGAGGGTGGCCGTGGGCATCTCGCCGCCAAGGTAATTGACGTAGAACACCAGATCCTCGTTGAAGGTCTCACGGTCACGGAAGATCACCCAACCCAATCCCGGAGGCACCAGCCCAAACTTATGGCCTGATGCATTGATGGACTTGACCCGTGGCAGTCGAAAGTCCCATGGGTAGTCGGGGTAGAGGAAGGGATTGACGAAACCACCAGACGCACCATCGATATGCATGGGCACGTTGTGGCCAGTGCGTCGCTCGTAGTCGTCCAGCCAGTCATGAATCGCTTCGATGTCGTCATCTTCACCCGTGAAGGTCTGGCCAGCGATGGCGACGACGGCAATGGTATTCTCGTCCACCAGTGCCTCAAGGTGTTCTGTTGTGAGTCGATAATTGCCGGGCTTGAGTGGCGCAATTCTTGGTTCGACATCGAAGTAGCGCAGGAATTTCTTCCACACGATCTGGACGTTGCCACCGGTCACCAGGTTGGGCCGCGACGTCTCCTTGCCAGCGGCCTCGCGGGCCTGGCGCCAGTTCCACTTGTGGGCCAGTCCTGCCAGCATGCAGGCTTCGGAGGAGCCCACCGTCGCTGCTCCATATGGGGTGGCCTCCTTCGGCCCGTTCCACAGGTCATGCAGCCAACGGACCATTCGCTGCTCTATAGCGAACAGCTGTGGGTACATGTCATGGTCAATAAAGTTCTTCAGAAAGTGCTGTTCAAGCACCTTGAGAGCTTCGGGTTCGGTAAAGGTGGTGACGAAGGAGGAAAGGTTCATGACAGGCTGGGCGTCGGTCCAGGCCTCCGAGTTGACAATGGCCTCTGCCGCTGAGGCCGAGATGCTGCTTCTGGGAAAGTGATGCTCGGGTATGTCTTCGTTGTACTCGTTGACGAACAGGTCAAAGGGAGAGGAATGCTTCATGGTGATGCTCCTATGCGGGTGATGGAACACGTCATCAGTTGCCTCGGGCTGGCCTGTCCTCCATCTGGCGAAGTGCCTTCCTTCCCCGTGCCAGGTGTCTGTGGGTCCTTTTCGCCGTGGCTCCCTTTGGATGTGTTATGGCGAGCCTTCGGCAAGGCTACGCGTCGTGTATTCCTCCGATAGGCGACGATTGCTCTAAATCGCATACTCCCAATCGCCAGATGGCGTGTGATATCGCTTCATGGTGGGCGCAGCGCACTGCGACGACCCGCGTAGGGGCGCGTTCACCAGGCCGTATCAGGGTGAGGTAGATGAAATGAGATCAGAGCTCACGTGAACAGGACGGAAGGATGGAGAAAGCCTTTCTTGAGCGATAGCTCGCAATACTGCCGGTCACATTGCTGAATACGTCACGTGCGTTCAGTAAGGGGTACTGTTGCCTGTCGCGTCGGGGAGGGTAGATAGCCTTGGAGTTGACGCGCTTCGACGGGACTTTTCCGGAAGATAACCCGCTTTAGCTGTGCAGCAGTCGTGATGTGGGCTGGCTGTTGTGGGGGCCAGAAACCAAAAAAGCCGGGGCTTGATGCCCCGGCTTTTTCGTTCTGCGTGCAGCTAAGTGGCTGTATCGCGACTTAGCCTTTTACCGCGTACTGCCAGCTCGGGCCGAGTTCGGCGAAGTCGAGCAGGATTTCCGCTGACTCTTCGACTTCGGCGCGGTCGACGGGCTGTTCCTCTTCGGCGTCTTCCTCGGCGGCCAGGTCGGCATCGTCACCGCTTTCGCGGGCATCGCCCCATTCCTCGAGGATGTCGAGGCCGAGGGCTTCACGGCGCTCGTTCTCGAGTGACAGCATCTCGGCGTCCTGGGCGTCGGCTTCACGCTGACGCTGCTCCCGGTTGAGGCTGACGCTGGTGTGCTGCTCGCGCAGGCGGCTCGCCAGTTCGGCCCGCTGCTCCAGGTAATGGAAGTTGGGGTGGTCGTCGGCCCGCTGCTGGTGGCGTGTGCGCAGTTCCTTCAGGTACTGGCGCGGTGTGCCATAGCTGCGGTACTGAACGTCACGTACCGTGTCCCAGGGCAGGGCGTTGTCCAGCGCGCTCTCACCGATAATCTCGGGGTCGAGCAGGCTGGGGTACATGATGTCCGGCTTGACGCCGCGGTTCTGGGTACTCTCCCCAGAGATCCGGTAGAACTTGGCGCGGGTCAGCTTGATCTGGCCGTAGCTCAGGTCATTGAGGGTCTGCACGGTGCCCTTGCCGAAGGTGTTGGAACCCACGATCAGGCCACGGCCGTAATCCTGGATGGCTCCTGCGAAGATTTCCGAGGCAGAGGCAGACAGGCGGTTGACCAGAACCACCAGCGGACCGTCGTAGAGGGTGCCGCTGTCGGTGTCACCGTACAGGCTGATGCGCCCACGGGCATCACGAACCTGCACGGTAGGGCCGCGATCGATGAACAGGCCGATCATCGAGTTGGCTTCCTGCAGGGCACCACCACCGTTGTTGCGCAGATCGAGGACGATGCCCTCGACGCCTTCGGCCTTGAGCTTCTCGACCTCGGCGGCGACGTCACGGGTGGTGGAGCGGTAGTTCTCTTCTCCCGCCTGCCAGGCGTCGAAGTCCACGTAGAAGGCGGGCACCTCGATGACGCCGACCTTGTGCACCCCGTCTTCGCGCTGAACCTCGATGACTTCGCTGGAAGCCGCCTGATCCTCGAGCTTGACGGTGTCGCGGGTGATATCGACCACGGTGGAGCGGGTCATGTCGACGGCTTCACCGGGCACCACCTCGAGACGCACCTCGGAGCCCTTGGGACCGCGAATCAGCTCGACCACGTCATCCAGGCGCATGCCGACCACGTTGACGATGTCCTCGCCTTCCTGGCCAACGCCGATGATGCGGTCGGCAGGCTTGAGTGCGCCATCCTTCTCGGCGGGGCCGCCCGGCACCAGGCTGGCCACCTTGACGTATTCGCCGTCGGCCTGAAGCAGTGCGCCGATGCCTTCCAGTGACAGTCGCATCTGAATGTCGAAGGATTCACCCTGGCGCGGCGACAGGTATTCCGTGTGGGGGTCAACGGTGCCGGTAGCGGCGGCCATGATCAGTCCGAACACATCCTCTGAGTTGGTCTGCTCAAGACGGTGCTTCTGGGTCTCGTAGCGCTCGCGCAGGGTATCGATGACCTTGTCGTCGTCCTGTCCACTGATCGACAGCGTTAGGGCGGCGTTGGCCAGGCGCTTGCGCCACAGCTCGTCCAGGCTCTCCTGAGAGGCGGCCCAGGAGGCGTCTTCGCGATCCAGCTCCAGTCGACCCTGCCCATCGAAGGACATGTCGAGGTCATCGATCTCGTCCAGCATCCAGTCAAGGCGTGCTTCGGCGCGCTCGTGATAGCGCTGGTAGAGGTCGTAGGCCCTGGCCAGGGAGCCATCCAGCAAGGCTTCATCCATGCCGGTGCGTAGATCACCGAAGTCATCCACGTCGTCTTGAAGGAAGTAGGCGCGTTGTCCATCCAACACGTCGAGGTAGCGCTGGAAGGCGCGGTTGGACCATTGGTCGTCCAGCTTCACATCCGCGTAGTGGCCGTAACGCAGCGATTCGGCCACCTCCATGGCCGCCTGACGCTGGTCGTCGCCGGGCGTGGGAGTGGCCAGCGCCGTTGGGGCCGCGATCAGCAGGGAAAGCGCCAGGGCGCGACCCGCAGACTCAATCAGGCTCATCAATGAAGCACTCCAGGATTCGTGTACACTCGTCGGTCTGACACCGACTCGGTCGGCGGGTCCCTTGGACCGGATTCGCATTGTAGCAGCTTGCTGTCAATCCTTGTCCTTTACCGTGTTAACAGAGTAAAGGACAAACCTTGAACCATTACTATCATGCATCAGAGGACGCCCATGTCACAGGAGTGCTTGCCAAAGGATGATACCGAATGCGCCAAAAGGCTCAGTCGGTTGCTCGACTTTCTTCGCCGTTCACCCAGCCCTTGGCATGCCACTGCGAACATGGCTCAGCGGCTCGAAGATGCGGGCTACCGCCATCTGTTGGAGACCGACAGCTGGGAATTGGTTCCCGGCGACCGCTTCTATGTGACTCGCAATGACTCCTCCATCATTGCGGTGAACCTGCCCAGCACGCAACCTCTGTCATCGCTGCGTATGGTCGGTGCACATACCGACAGCCCCAATCTACGACTCAAGACCCATGCTGCCCAGCGTTCGGCGGGGTGGTTGCAGCTGGGCGTTCAGGTCTATGGCGGCGCGCTGCTGTCGCCCTGGTTTGACCGGGATCTGGGCCTGGCAGGCCGCATTCACGTTAGATTGCCGAATGGCCAGGTGAAGGGCGTGCTGATCAACGTCGAGCAGGCGATTGCGATCATTCCCAGCCTGGCGATTCATCTGGATCGTGAAGCCAACGACGGGCGTGCGATGAATGCCCAGACCCAGATGGCCCCGGTCGTCATGCAGGCCGATGAGGACGCGACTCTGGAGAGCCTGTTGCAGGCATGGCTGGAGCAGCAGCACGGACTCGGCGATGCCAAGGTGCTGGACTTCGAACTGGGCTTCTACGACCTGCAGCCGCCGTCACTGGTAGGGCTGCGCCAGGAGCTGATCGCCAGTGCCCGGCTGGACAACCTGCTGTCCTGCTTCATGGGGCTTGAGGCCATGCTGGATGCCGATGGCGACCAGGGCATGGTGCTGGTGGCCAATGACCACGAGGAAGTCGGCAGTGCCAGTGCCTGCGGTGCCCAGGGCCCGTTCCTGGCGGACGTGCTGAAGCGCGTGAATGGGCAGGTCGGTGAGGGGACGGAAGAAGGCTACATTCGCCTGATTCAATCGTCGCGCATGATCTCCTGTGATAATGCCCACGCCCTGCATCCGAACTTCAAGGACAAGCATGACGCGCAGCACGGCCCAAGTCTCAATGGCGGGCCAGTGATCAAGACCAATGCCAATCAGCGCTATGCCACCAACAGTGCCACGGCCGCCATGTTCCGTGATCTGTGCGAGCAGGCGGACGTGCCGGTGCAGACCTTTATCACCCGGGCCGACATGGGCTGCGGCAGCACCATCGGGCCGATTACCGCGACTGAGCTTGGGGTGCCTACGCTGGATGTTGGCGTTCCGCAGTGGGCCATGCACTCGATTCGCGAGACCGCAGGCAGCCAGGATGTCGAGCATCTGACTCGCGTGCTGACGGCGTTTTTCAACCAGCCGACACTGGTCTGACCCTCGAGGAACCCAACGAGATAGGGGCGCTGGGCGGGCATGTGACAGCTGGCATCAGCCATCCCGCATCAGCGCCCTGCAGGATGCAGAGAGACGGCACGCCCTAGACAGTCGCGCCGTCATCCTTGTTTCCAGGCCTGTCGGCCCCTGAAGCTTGGGGGAAAGGTCAGGGTCCCTCGGCCTATCTCGTCACAACGAAAAAGCCCGTCGATCAGGGATCGACGGGCTTTTTCTGTATCTGGTGGCTACGCCCTGACTCGAACAGGGGACCCCATCATTATGAGTGATGTGCTCTAACCAACTGAGCTACGTAGCCTTTCAATGGCGCTGCATTCTACTTGGCTGACCTGGAATGTCAAGCAGGAAGGCGGCGGTGTGGCCGATTAGCGGCGCTGGCAAGTTGCTTGCCGCCCTGTGCTGATGTGCCGGCTGGGCCGAGAACCTGGCGCACAGCGACCGGTCGCCGGGTTACCGCCGGCAACGTGAAAATACTGCTACCTGTCTGAAAGATATAACGAAAACGTCGTTGGCATATGTATTGCTTTTCTCTTGTGGACCGTGAGCGTCGGCGCTAGCCATGGAGCTGTCCTGATCCCGCGCGATGGATACGTCATCGCCAGCAGGATGCCAAACGCCGATTGAAGATCGATTGACGACCACGACAGGGGAGTCGTTGATGATGGAACCCATCGAGACCTTTTACGACGTGATGCGCCGACAGGGAGTCACGCGTCGCTCGTTCCTCAAGTTTTGCTCTCTGACCGCAGCAGCGCTGGGCCTGGGGCCCGCCTATACGGCCAAGATTGCCCACGCCATGGAAACCAAGCCCCGCACACCGGTGGTGTGGGTCCATGGCCTGGAATGCACATGTTGCTCAGAGTCCTTTATCCGGTCGGCTCACCCATTGGTGAAGGACGTGGTGCTGTCCATGATCTCGCTGGACTACGACGACACCTTGATGGCCGCAGCAGGGCATCAGGCTGAGGCGGCGCTTGCCGACACCATCGAACGCTACAAAGGCAACTACATCCTGGCGGTAGAGGGGAATCCACCGCTCAACGAAGACGGCATGTTCTGCATCGTGGGAGGCCGCCCGTTCGTGGACCAGCTGCGGGAGGCTGCGGCCCATGCCAAGGCTGTCATCTCGTGGGGCTCCTGCGCCAGTCACGGGTGTGTTCAGGCCGCCAGGCCCAACCCTACCCGGGCCACTCCAGTGCATAAGGTCATCACCGACAAGCCGATCATCAAGGTGCCGGGCTGTCCCCCCATCGCTGAGGTCATGACCGGCGTCATCACCTACATGCTGACCTTCGATCGCCTGCCCGAGCTGGATCGTACTGGGCGTCCGAAGATGTTCTATTCCCAGCGAATCCATGACAAATGCTATCGGCGTCCGCACTTCGATGCTGGCCAATTTGTCGAGGCCTTCGATGACGAGGGGGCGAGGCGCGGCTATTGCCTTTATAAGGTCGGCTGCAAGGGCCCGACCACCTACAACGCCTGTTCCACCGTGCGCTGGAATGAAGGCGTGAGTTTTCCCATCCAGGCAGGTCATGGCTGTATCGGCTGCTCGGAGGATGGCTTTTGGGATAAAGGGTCCTGGTACGCCCGCCTGCAGGACGTTCACCAATTCGGTATCGAGGCCAATGCCGACCAGATCGGTGGTGCCGTGGCGACCGGTGTGGGCAGCGCGGTCGCCATTCATGCCGCGGTCACCGCATTGAAACGGGCGCAGGTCAAGCGCCAGTCATCCGTCAGCAAGGAGGAGGTCTGATGACACAGACGCGCACACCCAACGGGTTCGATCTGGATAGAAGCGGCCGCCGCATCGTGGTGGATCCCGTCACGCGCATCGAGGGGCACATGCGCTGCGAGGTCAATGTGGATGACAACAACATCATTCGCAATGCGGTCTCCACGGGCACCATGTGGCGTGGGCTTGAGGTCATTTTGAAGGGCCGTGACCCCCGGGATGCCTGGGCCTTTGTCGAGCGCATCTGCGGCGTCTGCACAGGATGTCATGCGCTGGCATCGGTGAGAGCGGTGGAAAATGCCCTGGATATACGCATCCCACGCAATGCTCACCTGATTCGGGAAATGATGGCAAAGGTGCTGCAGTGGCACGATCACGTGGTCCACTTCTATCACCTGCATGCGCTCGACTGGGTCAATCCCGTCAATGCGCTGCGCGCCGATCCCAGGGCCACATCTCGTCTGCAGCAACTGACCGGCCCCAACCATCCGCTGTCATCCCCTGGCTACTTTCGGGATGTGCAGAATCGTCTGAAGACCTTTATCGAGTCTGGCCAGCTGGGCCTGTTCAAGAACGGCTACTGGGACAACCCGGCGTACAAGCTGTCACCGGAGGCGGATCTCATGGCCACCGCCCACTATCTGGAGGCACTCGATCTACAGAAGGAGATCGTCAAGGTCCATACGGTGTTCGGCGGCAAGAACCCGCATCCCAACTACATGGTGGGTGGGGTGCCTTGCGCCATCAATATCGACGGTGACCTGGCTGCCGGGGCTCCGCTCAATATGGAGCGACTCAATTTCGTTCGGACTCGTATGGAAGAGGCCTTTGCGTTCTCCCAGAACGTCTACCTGCCGGATGTGATCGCCATTGCCAGCTTCTACAAGGACTGGCTCCATGGCGGCGGTCTCGCTGGCAGCAATGTGATGGATTACGGCGACTACTCCAAGGTCAACTACGACAAGTCCACCGATCAATTGAAGGGCGGTGCCATCGTCGGTGGTAACTGGGACGAGGTGCACGAGGTCGACCCCACCGATCCAGAGCAGATCCAGGAGTTCGTGGCCCATTCATGGTATCGCTACGCCGACGAGTCAAAGGGGCTTCACCCGTGGGACGGCGAGACGGAACACCACTACGAGCTGGGCCAGGCAACCGTAGGCACCCGTACCCACATCCGGGAATTGGATGAGTCGGCCAAGTATTCCTGGATAAAGTCGCCGCGCTGGCGCGGGCACGCCATGGAGGTGGGGCCACTGGCCCGCTATATCCTCAATTACGCCCAGGGCAACGAGTTCGTCATCGACCAGGTCGACAGCTCCCTGGCGGCCTTCAATCAGCTTGCCGGTACCCGCCTTACGCCACGCCAGGCACTGCCTTCGACGATAGGGCGCACCCTGGCGCGGGCGCTTGAGGCGCATTACTGCGCCTCCATGATGCTCGATGACTGGCACGAACTGGTGGCCAATATTCGAGCAGGTGACCTCGCCACGGCCAACATCGAGAAGTGGGACCCGGCCTCCTGGCCCAGTGAAGCTCGTGGGGTGGGTATCGTGGCGGCTCCCAGGGGCATGAACGGCCACTGGATTCGCATCAAGGACGGCAAGATCGAGAACTATCAGTGCATCGTGCCCACCACCTGGAACGGCAGCCCGAGGGATGCCGAAGGCAATATCGGAGCCTTCGAGGCCTCGTTGCTGGGGACTCCGATGGAAAGGCCGGACGAACCGGTGGAAATCCTGCGCACCCTGCACTCCTTTGATCCTTGCCTGGCGTGCTCCACCCATGTGATGAGCGAGGACGGAGAAGAGCTGTCCCGCGTAACCGTGCGATAGCGGGGGAGGAATCATGTCTCAGCAATCCAAGACGCCGGATGTTGCGCAGACGTCTGCGGCTTCTGTTGACCCAGAAGTGTCGGGCCAGCCGGGCGCATCACGCGAAGGGGGCGCCGGTACTGAGGCCGGCGCGCTACCTGACTCCGTCAGGCAGACCTCGGTCTACGTGTACGAAGCTCCGTTACGGCTATGGCACTGGACCAATGCCCTGGCGATTCTCGTGCTGATCGTCACCGGCTATTTCATCGGCAAGCCGCTGCCGACGGTCTCCGGGGAGGCCAGCGATCACTTCGTGATGGGCTACATCCGTTTCGCGCATTTCACCGCGGGATACGTACTGACCATTGGCTTCTTGTTCCGCTTCTACTGGTCATTGGTGGGTAACCATCATGCCAAGCAGCTGTTCAGACTGCCGCTGCATCGAGGCGAATGGTGGCGTGAAGTCTGGTTCGAGCTGCGCTGGTACCTTTTCCTTGAAAAGCGTCCGCGCAAGTACGTGGGGCACAATCCCCTGGCGCAGCTGGCAATGTTCCTTTTTATCACCCTGGGAACATTGTTCATGATCGTCACGGGGATGGCGCTGTACGCTGAGGGGGCTCTCAGGGGGAGCTGGCAGGACAGCTTGTTCGGCTGGGTCATTCCGCTGGTAGGGCAGAGCCTGGATGTTCACACCCTGCACCGGCTTGGCATGTGGGTCATGGTGGTGTTTATCATCATTCACGTATACGTCGCCATACGCGAAGACATCATGTCGAGACAGAGCATTGTCTCGACGATGATCTCGGGGGAACGTACCTTCAAGGACGATGAACCCTTCTGATGCACTGATTCAGGAGGTCCCGAAGATTTAGAGAGTTCAAACGATTCGGAAGATCCAGAAGGTCTAGAAGAAGAGACCTTGTCATACACACGCTAGCGGGCTACTTACCAACCCGCTAGCGATCCTTGTCAGTTGATGACTCCTCTAGATATCAGGAAAAGGAGCCAGCTTTTCCGTCATATGCAGAAATAAGTGGCCGTTGATATATCTCGCCTTAGCCTGTTTAGAAAGCCCTGTCTCGAAAGCCTCTGTCTCGAAAGCTCCTTCTCGATATCCCCTGTCGCGAAATCTTATCTCTCGTGAAATCTTATCTCTCGTTAACGAGCGACTGGGTACCTCCTGGCTTATCTTGATACACCTTATCGAGACGCATCTCACCTATGTGTGCCGTGCCGGCGATGAAGTCGCCTGTTGATGGAAGAAAATGGACAGAGTGATTACCCCTTTTCCTTTAAATTGTGCTGGATCAATAGAGACATTTTTTCTTGATTACAGCCCGAGCTATTCTGCGACACTGAATTCTTGTTTGGCGAAGCGTTAGTGTTCGCTCAGTAATTCACTGTTTTTACATGCCTATATGTCGATACCGAGCATTTTTATGTTGTCTGCTGTTTACCGGTATCAGCGGCTGATATGACAGGAACTTAGCGCCTTTGAAGGTGGGAGCCGAATGCCTTTAACCATGGATAACAATGACAGCCAAGCATCGTCGATATTGGTGTTGGGAATCGGCAATGTGCTCTGGGCCGATGAGGGATTTGGCGTTCGGGCGGTTGAAGCCCTCCATCAACGTTTTGATGTGCCCCCTCAGGTAACGGTGCTGGATGGAGGCACCCAGGGTCTTTATCTGCTGCCCTACATCCAGGCATGCAGCGAGCTTCTGGTCATTGATGCCATCGACTACGGGCTTCCTCCCGCGACGATCCATGTCGTGCGTGACGATGAGGTTCCGAGCTTTATGGGAGCCAAGAAGATGTCACTGCATCAGACGGGCTTTCAGGAGGTGCTGGCGGCGGCTCAGTTGCTGGGCTGGCAACCTCGACACCTCACGCTGATCGGCGTGCAGCCGCAGGTCATTGATGACTACGGCGGCTCGCTGCGCCCCGAGGTAGCCGCCCGTATCGATGAGGTGATCCAGCTGGCCGTGGCTGAGCTTGGCGCCTGGAAGGTGACGCTGCGTCCCCGTGAGGCGATCGCGGACCTGGGCGGACTGGCCGCACCAGCCCTGGCACTGGATCACTACGAAGGACAGCGCCCGTCGTCGCGAGACGCTTGTCGCCTTGGCGACGCGCGATTTCTTGTCCAGGCAAGCCAGACCGAGACCCTGACCGATACCGACAACGAGACCGACCCCAGGCGCGTGGCGGAGCGGCAACATCATCAGCCCTCTGCGTCCCGTTCTCCGATTCAAGGGCCTGACTGTCTGGACACTACTGGCTGCCCCAGTGAGGGAGGTTCGCCATGAGGATGGGGCTGGCCACAACCGCCGATAGGCTCTCACCGCACGATAGGTGGCAGCCATGTGTGTAGGCATCCCGATGCAGGTGGTGGACGTATCCGGTTCGCTCGCCCTGTGCTGCCGAGCAGCGGGAAGCGCGGCTGAACAGGTGGATATCGCGCTGATCGGTGACGTGGAGATAGGCGATTGGCTGCTGGTGTTTCTGGGTGCAGCTCGGCGTGTGCTCGACCCGGAGGAAGCGCAGCTGATACGCAGCGCCTTGGACGCCGTGGCGCTAGTCGCCAAGGGAGGCGCCATGGAAGCAGGCTACTTCGCGGACCTGGAGGCAGAAGCCCCCAGGCTACCGCCGCACCTCGAGGCCGCCCGTAGGGCCGGAAGGACCAGCGGCTGAGACAAGCTGGAGCGTTGCGGCCGCTCGGGGAAAAGCTCGGGGAAAAGCTCGGGGAAAAGTCGGGATGTGGGAGGACATTGGTGTGAAAAAGGATGTGAGAAAAGGTGCGAGAAAGGATGTGAGAAAAGATGCGAGAGTCGTTGGGAGAGAGCGATGACGGGACCCTTGGGGCGCTTGATCAATGAACGGGGCTATCCCTGCCTGGCCGGGGCTGAATTGCAGGCATTCATGGCAGAGGAGGGGTTGCACGTACTGCTGTTGAGTGGCGATCCAGAGACCAATCTCGAAACCCAGGACGTGGCTGCCATTCTCCCAGAGCTGGTGAGTGCCTTTGCCGGCAAGTTTATGCCCGCGGTTGTCCAGCGACAGGACGAGGACATGATAAGAGAGCGCTTCCAGGTCTGGCCAGTGCCTTCTCTGGTTTTCGTTGAGCAAGGTCAGCTAAAGGGCGTGGTGTCGCGGGTTCGTGACTGGCAGGACTATCTCGAAGAGGTCGGCGCTATCGTCGAGGGAACATCGCCGCACGCCCAGTTGATCGCCAGGCAGTCATAAGTCGTCGGGGTGATTGGCGGGCCTATACAAGGAATGGATCATGACGCTGAACCACTTTTCTCCCTCCTTGGGTGGGGTAGGGCCCGGCAGTCAAGAAGGTGCCGAACTCGACTATCTTCCCATGCCGTCGGACATGCGCACCTTTCATGCCTCGTTGCCTGAAGTGGAAGACCCCGAACGCATTCGCCCGGCTCTTACGGCGTTGAAGGCCTTGGCCGCGGCCGCGTCTCGGTGGACGCCGGAAGGCGGCAATCTGGTGGTTGAGCTTCCACCGCTGGACGACGAAAACCGTCGGGTGGTGGCCGATACACTCGGGGAAGGAGAGGTCTCGGTGCGTGCGACGGGTGAGCCATCCTGCGATGTACAGGAGTCCATCTTCGCCGGGCTTTGGCGAGTGACCACGGTAGGCAGTGGCGGGGCTGACGAGCGAATCGAGATCGGCAGGGTGACCAGTGCCGCGCTGAAGACGCCACCCAAGCGAATTTTCTGCCCGCCGGAACCGGCGGCAGGGGTCGTCAATGGCCCCTTTATCGTCACGGAGCTGGTCGAGCGCTGTCACGCTCACCGTCCCGGCGATGAGCCTTATGCCATCAATCTGTCGCTACTGCCCCATACCCCGGAGGACCTTCATTATCTTGAGCTGGCGCTGGGCCGGGGCGAGGTATCGATCCTGTCCCGGGGCTACGGCAATTGCCGTATCGACAGCACGGCGCTGGAGCATGTCTGGCGGGTGCGTTATTTCAATTCCCAGGATGCGCTGATTCTCGACGTCATCGAAGTGTCCGACATCCCTGAGGTGGCCTGCGCGGCGGCTGAGGACATCGCCGACTCCGTGGTCCGGCTTGAACAGACGCTGGAGGCCATGGCGTGATCCATTCCCAGTTTGAAGGGTCCTTCCTTGGCGACCCGGCGCGTCTGGACGATAACGCCCGTCTTGAATGCAAGATTTGCTGGTACTGCTATGACCCGGCATTGGGTGACAGCAGCAGGCAAATAGCGCCAGGCACGCCATTTTCTCGTCTTCCAGCGGATTGGCGCTGCCCCAGCTGCGATGGCGATAGGCAACAGTTTATGGTGCTGAGTGACGATAACCCGCCCGCCACCACAGCCATCATCGAGCCGAGCCTGGGTGAGCCGCCGTCCGCGGACGCTCGCGCTCAACCTGAGGACGCTCACCGGGGGACTAGCGTGTCGGGTGTGACACCCTTGGGTCCGGCAGAACCTGCGTCTGCAACGTCAATCGATGCGTCCTTCCCTCAGGGCTCCACCAGCACCTGTCACGGGGCCGGTAAAGTGGCCGATAGTCCGGCCAGTAACGGGACCGATAGTCAGGTCATCAGTCAGGCCAGCAGCCAGGTCCGTTCGCTGGTCGAGGCCTTCCGTGAGACCCAGGCATCGCGCATGAAAGATATGCCCTTCTGTCATCCAGGGCTTAGCGTCGCGTCGGTGGGCTTTCGGGAGTGGCAGTCCACGACATCGAAATACCAGGGGCAGTTGGGCGTGTTGATCGCCCCCTGGCTGATGAATCTGGTGCTTATCCCTGCGACCGATGAAGTGAGCGACCTGCGTTCAGGAGACAAGCGGATAGTGGCCTTTCCCTCGGGGGAGTATGAATTCATCTACAACCTGAGCGAGCCTGTGGGCGGTTTTTTTGCCTGCGCCCTGTTCTCGGACATGAGCGAGTTCACGAGCCAGGAATATGCGGTAGACGTTGCCCATGCGGTTATGGATGCCCTGTTCGATGCGACCCATCGCGCTGAGACGGATCGTCACGCGGATATCGCCGCCAGACAGCACAGCGCCCAGGATGACGAGGCTCCATCCACGGACGACTCCTCACCAGCGGTTCAGCAAGATCCCGATATTCACCAACCGCATCCGAGTGCTTCGCAGCGTCCGCGCTCACGTCGTGACGTGGTGACCATCGGCCTGTCTGGAAAGGCAGCATCCTGATGATGCCTGCTCTGGTCATCGACCATGACCCTCACCGGCCTGAAGGCGCCAACTCGCCTGTCTTTCGCGTTCGGCAGCGCGGCCGTCTGCCCAATCACTGGCTAAAGGACCGTCGTCCTGCCGAGGCTCTGGCCATGGTGGGATGTCTGTACAACCTCTGCGCCGCCGCCCAGATCGCCGCCGCCGCGTCTGCCATGGGGCTGGCGGTGCCAGCCGCACAGCACACCGACATCCAGTGTGAAGTGCTGCGAGAGCACGCGCTGGTGATGTTGCGCGACTGGCCTGGGGCCATGGGGCATCCGGCGGCGGGCAACGAGCTGCAGGGGCTTGCCAGCATGGGGCTGGCTGACCTTGAGGAGTTTGAGCACCGGCTATTGGCCCAGCGGGCGAACCGGGTGCTCGCCGATCTCTCGGCGTGGTGGATTGCCTCAACCAGCCTGCCTGCTCAGGTACTACGGCAGACGGCTGACTGGCCGCCCGAGGTTGGACGCATGGAGGCGGTCAATGACCCCAGCTTTGTGCGACGCGTTGCCTCTGATCCTTCCTTGGCGCCACTCATCGCCCGGCATGGCTGGAGCCTGCATGTTCGGATGCTGGCGCGCGTCGTCGAGGTGGCGCGCCTGATCGAGGGTTTGCGTGGTGTCAGAGATGACGCAGCTGGCGGCGATGGTACGTCCCGCAGCGGCACATGCTCAGCGTCGTCAGCGCGTGCCTGGTTTGGTCGATCCCGTCCCGGCGACGGCTGGGCAGAGGCCGCTCGTGGCCGGTTGTGGCATCAGGTCGATTGCCGCGATGGCCGGGTCATGGCGTACCGCATCCATACCCCTACCGATGCCATGCTCGATACACCTCTTGTAGATGGCCACGACGATGATGACGGCGGGTGCCAGCCGGGATTTCTGGCGCGACTGCTCAGCTCTGCCTACGGCTCAGGCGACAGCGGTGCCCGGCAACGTGTGGCCATTGCCCTCAGCTGCGCAGACCCTTGTCTGCCGGTGGTGTGGCAGACGACGGATATGACCTGGCCTGCATCGCAGCAAGCGGGAGGAGACATCAACGCAGCCGGAGAGCGGGGGGGCCAGCATGCATGAGTTGAGCCTGTGCCAGGGGATCGTGGAGCTGATTGAAGAGCACGCCCGCAGCGATCCGTTCACCCAGGTCACCCGAGTCTGCCTGGAGGTCGGCGCCCTGGCGTGTGTCGAGCCCGACGCGCTGCGGTTTGGGTTCGACCTGAGCGCTCGAGGAACCCTCGGCGAGGGCGCCAGGCTTGAGATCGTCGAGGTGGCTGCTGTCGCCTGGTGCTTTGGTTGCAACCAGACTGTGACGCTCAAGCAGCGGGGCGATCATTGCCCGTGCTGCGCCAGCTCGCGCCTGAGAGTCACCGGCGGAGAAGAACTTCGCATCAAGGAACTGGAGGTAATCTGATGTGTACCGTATGTGGATGCGCCGGGACAGGCGTGCAGAACCGTCCCGGTGAGGACGACCACACCCATCATGACCACGCGCATGACCATAAGCACGATCACCACGCGCATCATCACGGACATAGCCACGACCAGGGTCACTATCGTAGCCATGCTCATAGCCACGACCATCACCACGACCATCACCACGATCATGGGCATGACCATCACCATGATCATAGCCATAGCCATGACCTTAGCCATAGCCAGGCAGGCCCCGCGGATGAACAAGGCCCCCGGCATGCCATGGGCAGCGTCATCGCCGGTGCCGAGGCGCATCTGGACTGTGGTTCGGGACCCGCTGGCGTCGAGGTGGCGGGGTTGTCGCAGCGCCGGCTGATCGAGATCGAGACAGACGTGCTGTCGCGCAATAACCGGATCGCCGACAGCGTACGCCAGCAGCTGGAAGCGAAAGGCGTGCTGTCGTTGAACCTGGTGTCCAGTCCAGGCTCCGGCAAGACCACGCTGCTGGTTGAGACGATTCGGCGGCTAGGGCCCGATGGACTGGCGGTCATTGAAGGCGACCAGCAGACGGCCAACGACGCTCAGCGTATTCGTGAGACGGGAGTCCCGGCGCTTCAGGTCAATACCGGAAAGGGCTGCCACCTGGATGCATCGATGATCGAGCGAGCGCTTCCCAGGGTGATGCCGGCGGAACTTGGGCTGCTGTTCATCGAGAACGTCGGCAACCTGGTGTGCCCTTCAGGGTTCGACCTTGGTGAAGATGCCAAGGTGGTCATCCTGTCGCTGACAGAGGGAGAGGACAAGCCGCTGAAGTATCCCCATATGTTCGCCGCAGCCTCCCTCATGCTGTTGAGCAAGATGGATCTGGCGCCCCATGTGGATGTCGATATAGAGGCCTGTGAAGCCTACGCCCGCCAGATCAACCCGGATATCGAGATCATCCGGCTGTCGGCCCGCAGTGGCGAGGGCATGGATCGCTGGCTTCAGTGGATCGCTCAGCGGCGAGAAATGCTGCGGCAGCGCGCGCTGGAGGCGGCACGCCAACGCCTCGAGAAGCTGGAGCAAGGCGAGGCGCCAGGCCTCAAGGTCCTGTGACGTGTCTTCCCTGACGGAGCGCTCGGCGCTGGGGGCGGGCCTGGTAGCAGCGGATGCGCTTCCCGGTGTGCTGGTGGTGGGCCAGTCGCTGTACGAGTCTCTGCTCGGCGGGCTGTCATCGCCTGCGCCGGAGTGTCTGGTCGCACCGGATTGGCCGGGGGCCCGGGAGCAGCTGACGCGGCAATGGGTAGGGGTGCTGGTCGTCGATACCCGGATGCCGTTGTCGCCGGGCTGGGTCCAGGAGCTGACCCAGCGCTGGCCCGACGTGCGTGGTCTTCTGGTGCTGGATGAGGCGTCTGAGGAGGAGACCGAGCATGCGGCAGCGATGGTCAGGGGAGGCGACAGCGGCGCGGCGCTGCCCGAGGCGTTTCAGCGTCTCTTTCGTCAGCATCTGCCGTGGACGCTGGTACGCGCCGTTGAGCATGCTCAGCAGCACTACTGGCTGGAGCGAGAAACACGTCGGCTGCGCGCCGAACAGGCGCTGTCACAGCCGGTTGTACAGGCGCGTCTGGCCGCGCATCGACAGCAGCTGCAACAGTCCCGCGGGTTTGAGCGAATCATCCGTTTGCCGGGGTCGCCCCTTGATGGCCTCTGTCATCTGGCTGCTCGGATAGCCGGCTTCGACGTCCCGGTATTGGTGACAGGAGAAAGTGGCACCGGCAAGGAGCTGATGGCGAGGGCCATACATTCAGCCAGCCTGCGCTCCGAGATGCCCTTTCTCGCGTTGGATTGCGGCGCGGTGTCAGACGAGTTGCTGGAAAGCGAGCTGTTTGGACATTGCAAGGGGGCCTTTACCGGCGCCAGTGCCCACCGTATCGGTATGTTGGAGCGGGCGCAGCAGGGCACGCTGCTGCTCGACGAGATTGGGGACGCCTCGCCCGCCTTTCAGCTGAGATTGCTGCGCTTCCTGCAGGAGGGCGAGATACGTCCGGTGGGCACCAACACTGTGCGTCAGCTGGATGTGCGGGTGATTGCCGCCACCCACCGTGACCTGGCGGCAGAGGTGGCGGCGGGCCGCTTTCGGGAAGACCTGTACCATCGTTTGAACGTTGCCACGGTGGCCCTGCCGGCACTGCGTGAACGGCCTGAGGATATTCCTTCGCTGGCAGAAGCGCTGTTGATGCAGCTGGCCAGCCGTCACGGCGTGCGTGTCTCGGGGTTTGGTCCTGGCGTGCTTGACTGTCTATCGGCCCAACCCTGGAGCGGTAACGTGCGCGAGCTGGAAAATCAGATTACGCGCATGCTGATGATGACGACCGGCGCGACCATTGGTCTGGAGCTGCTGCCCGAAGCACTGCGAGCACCACCCCATGCCAGCATGTTCAGTGAAGAGCCGTACCGTGAAGAGTATCGTGAAGAGCCGTGCCGTAAAGAGCGGGGTCGTGAAGGATGGGGCTGTGAAGGATGGGGTTGTGAAGAAAGGAGCAAGGGGCCGGTCAGGAGGGGAGCCGGAGGTGCCGCTAGAAGTGACATCAGAGCAGAGCAAACAGACGGGGGGCTAGGCGCAGTCCCAGGAGAACACTGCGTTCGTGATAGCCATCGACAGAGTCATCCTGCCTCGACGACAGCTCCCGCGGCGACCCTGCGGGAGCAGATCGAACTGTTGGAGACGCGCTGCCTGCTCGATGCGTTGACCCGGCATGCCGGCAACAAGACACGTGCCGCCGAGGAGCTTGGGCTTTCGCGCATTGGGCTGCGCGCCAAGCTCAAGCGCTATGGAATCGACTATGGGATTGAGGGTGGCGACGCGGCGGGGCCCAGTGACGCCACCTAAGACCGCGCTGCATAGATCATCAAGCGCTTGCGGTTCAACAAATCCTGGGAAGCTGCTCACCCACCAGCATGTCAACGATTCGCTGGCCGCCGAACAGGGTGCGCAGGGTAACCCGCCCGGGTTTGCCGGAGTAGGCGTGGCCGATCACGCTGGCGTCCCGGCCCAGGGGGTGGCGCTTGAGCGCGGCCAGGGCGGCATCGGCACGATCCGCCGGTACCACGGCCACCAGCTTGCCTTCGTTGGCCAGATAGAGAGGGTCCAGGCCCAGGATCTCGCACATGCCCCTGACCTCTCGGCGCAGCGGCAAGGACGCATCCTGAAGTTCGATGGACAGTTGCGAGGCCTCGGCCATCTCGTTGAGCACCGTGGCGACCCCACCGCGGGTGGCATCGCGCAGGCAGCGTGTGTTCGGCACCGCCTCGAGCAGTGCTTCCACCAGGCCATTGAGGGCGGCGCAGTCGCTCTCTAGAGCCGTCTCCAGCGAGAGATCCCCACGGGCGGCCAGGATCGCTGCACCGTGGTCGCCCAGCCAGCCGTTGACGATGACCACGTCAGTCGCCTGAATCTGCTCGATGCTCAGGTGGCGCTCGGCAGGGATCACCCCCACACCGGTGGTGGTGATGAAGATACCGTCACAGGCGCCACGCTCCACCACCTTGGTATCGCCGGTCACGATGGCGACCCCCGCACGGTCTGCCGCTTCCTTCATGGATCGGGCAATACGTCTCAGGTCTTCGACCGGCAGTCCTTCTTCCAGAATCACCGAGCAGGACAGATAGCGCGGAAGGGCGCCACCTACCGCCAGGTCATTGACGGTGCCGCAGACCGCCAGGCTGCCGATGTCCCCACCCGGAAAGAACAGAGGTTTCACCACGAAGCTATCACTGGTCATGGCCAGCCGATCCCCGGCACGGCAGAGGGGTTCCAGCGCCAGTCGAGCCTGATCCTCGAGGGTATCCTCAGGGGCGCCGAAGGCACGAATGAAGACATCATCTATCAGGTCCTTCATGGCCTTGCCGCCACCCCCATGGGCCTGGGTGATGGTGGCTGCATTGACGGTGGCCAGAGTACGCTTGTGGCTCATGGCGAGACCTCTTCATGCTGCTCTGCGCGGGGGCCGCCATATTGGAAGTAAGCGGCGCAGGCGCCTTCACTCGAGACCATAAGGGCGCCGCAGGGGGACTCCGGGGAGCACTGGCTACCGAACAATTCACACTGCCAGGGCTTGAGATTGCCGGTCAGTACCTCGCCACAGCGCAGCGCCTCGGGGTCGGCCACCTGCTGGTTCGGGAGCGAGAACTTGCGCTCGGCATCGTAGGCGGCGTATGCCTGCCTAATCTGCATGCCGGAGTCCTCGATGGGCCCCAGGCCCCGCCACTCGCATGACTGGCGGGATTCGTACACTTCGTGGACAGCCTGCAGTGCAGCGGGATTACCGTCTCGGGAAACCAGCCGCTGGTACTGGTTTTCGACCTCGGCGCGGCCGTCGTGCAGCTGGCGCACCACCATCAGCAGAGATTGCAGCATGTCCAGGGGCTCGAAGCCGGAGATGACCACCGGGCAACGGTAATGTTCAGCGATGAAGCGGTAGGGCTCGGTGCCGATGATCATTGACACATGGCCCGGCCCGAGAAAACCGTCCAAGCGATGATCGGGATTCTCGAGAATGGCCTTCAGCGTGGGAATGATGGTGATGTGGTTGCAGAACACCGAGAAGTTGGTGATGCGCTGGCGCTGCGCCTGGGTGATGGTCAGAGCCGTGGAGGGGATCGTGGTCTCGAAGCCCAGGCCGAAGAACACCACTTCCCGTTCTGGATGGCGGATAGCGAGATCCAGTGCATCCATGGGCGAGTAGACGATGCGCACGTCGGCGCCTTCGGCCTTGGCCTGAAGCAAGCTCTTGCGAGAGCCCGGGACCCTGATGGCATCACCAAAGGTCGCCAGGATGACCTCGGGGCGTTCAGCGATCGCCAGGCAGTCATCTACGCGTCCCATGGGCAGCACGCAGACCGGACAGCCCGGGCCGTGGATCAGCTCCAGCTGCTTGGGCAGCATCGCCTCCAGCCCATAGTGGAAGATCGCGTGGGTGTGACCTCCGCAGACCTCCATGATGCGAAGGGGGGCAGGGCGATCACGACAGATCTTCTCGACCAGCGTGGTGATGTGCTCCAGGGTCTGGCGGGCTCGCGTGTGGTCGCGGAATTCATCGATAAACTTCATTGCCGCTTCTCCTGGCTGTCGATCAAGGCATCGAGTTCGTGGGTATCACCGAGCATGTCCAGCATCGCCAGGGTACGTTCCGCGGCGGCAGCGTCGATCCGGTTCAGGGCGAACCCGACGTGTACCAGCACCCAGTCTCCCACGCAGGATTCGGGCGGATGGGCATCATCGATGATGCAGGCGATATTGATCTGGCGGCGGACGCCACTGACGTCCACGGTGGCCAGACTGGTGTCGATATCATCGATCGTGATGATCTGCCCCGGGATTCCCAGGCACATGGGTACTCTCCTGTGAGTCGTCGTCATGGCCGTCGGGCACTAGACAAGGGTGTAACGGCGAGTGTGGTGGGTGCTGGCGGCGAGCAGGTGCTGCGGCAATCAGCGCCTGGCCAAGGGCAATGCCCCCGTCATTGGCCGGTACCTGGCGGTGACTCAGCACCTTGAAGCCCAGCGCACCAAGGCGCTGCTCGACCAGCGCAAGCAAGCTACGGTTGTGGAAGCAGCCACCACTCAGGGCCACGGTGTCAAAAGGGTGGTCTTGCGAGAGTGTCGAAGCGACACGAGCCAAGGCGGTGGCCAGGCCCAGATGAAAGCGCGCCGCGCAGAGGGCCGGGTCGCAGCCCCTGGCCAGATCATCAAATAGCACCGGCCACAGGGGGGCCGGGTCCAGCAGCATGACGCCAGTGTCTGAAACGGTAATGTCGAGGGGATAGCCTGGGGCGGTGCCGAGGTCGTGCACGGACATTCGGGCCAGTGCCCTGGCAGCCAGTGTTTCCAGCGCCATGGCGGCTTCGCCTTCGTGATGCTGGTGCTCGAAGCTCAGCTCGAGTGCCGCCGCGACGGCGTCGAACAGCCTGCCGCAGGATGACGCCTTGGGGCTGTTGAGGCCTGCCTTGAGCATGGCAACCAGGGCTTGCAAGGGCATGCCGCCAAGCCGCTTGACCACATCCAGTTGGGGATAGCCTCCTAGCAAGGCGTCAATGCCAGGGCCGGCGAACCACTGGGCGACAAGATTGCGCCAGGGTTCTCGGGCGGCGGCTGCGCCTCCGGGCATGGGCACCGCCTTCAATGCTGCCACGCGCTGACACTGCTGGTAGTCCGCCAGCAGGCACTCTCCACCCCATAGCTCACCATTCAGGCCAAGGCCGAGGCCATCCAGGGCGATACCCAGTACCGTCGGTGCAGACAGGGGTCGGCCATGTTCGCCCAGGCAGGCGGCAATATGGGCATGGTGGTGGCCGACTTGCGTTATCGTCAGCCCCTCGCGAGCGGCCATCGCTGTGGCCAGGTGGCTCGTGTGGTAGTCCGGATGACGATCGCAGGCCAGCCAACCAGGACGATGATCGTAGAGCTTCAGAAAATCCTGCAGATGATGCTCGAAGTCATCCAGGGTGGCGGGATCGTCCAGGTCGCCTTGATGAGGCGACAGAATGGCGCGTTCTCGATCGATCAGGCAGAACGTGGCTTTCTGCTGTGGGCCAAGGGCGAGGCCAGGGCCAATATCCTCGAACCCCGGCGGCAATGGCAGCGACGTTGGCGCGAAGCCCCGAGCCCGCCGCAGGACGCGCAAGGCCCCCGCGGCGTCCTGAACCAGGCTGTCATCAACGCGCCTGACGATACCGCGATCATGGCTCAGGGCGTGGCTGGCCATGGCCCCCAGTGCATCAGTCAGACGAGCATCATCGATCAGCTGCGGCTCGCCCGAGGCATTGCCACTGGTCAGTACCAGCGGTACGTCGATATGTCGAAACAGCAACAGGTGCAGAGGCGTGGACGGCAGCATCACCCCCAGGCGGTCCAGACCTGGAGCCAGGTTCGGGGCGATATCTAGAGCCAGGTTCGGGGCGATGTCGGGAGCCAGGTTCGGGGCGATATCTAGAGCCAGGTTCGGGGCGATATCTAGAGCCGGATTCGGGGCGATATCTAAAGCCAGGTTGGGGGCCTGGCTAGGCCTTTTGGGAGACATGTGCGTGTCGGTGGCCGACATGGGCGGAGCCTTGCGTCGCTCCAGCAGGACGATCGGCGCCGCCGGGCTCTCTAGCGCCTCGGCCTCCCGCGGGCTGACGTGGCAGTAGCGGGAGACCATCGCGAGATCCGCCATCATCAACGCCAGGGGCCGCGTCGGTCGACGCTTCAATTGGCGCAGTCGTGCGACCACATCCTCTCGAGAGGCATCACAGGCGAGCTGATAGCCGCCGAGTCCCTTGATGGCCACGATATGACCCGCGCAGATCAGCTCTGCTGCGGCCATGATCGGATCGGCATCAGGGCTGCTTTCAGGGCTGCCATAAAAGTTAGCAGCGTGGTTCTCCGGGTCGGTGGCGGGCACACCATGGTCGCGATCAAGGCGCAGCAGCGAGACCCGTGGACCGCAGTCGGGGCAGGCGATGGGCTGTGCGTGGAAGCGCCGATCGGCAGGGGAACGGTACTCCTGGCAGCAGCTGGCGCAAAGCGGAAAGGCCGCCATGGTCGTGGCGGCACGGTCGTAGGGCATGGCCCGGATAATCGACAGTCGCGGGCCGCAGTGGGTGCAATTGGTCAATGCATAGCCCGAGCGGCGCTGCATCGGATCGAGAATCTCGGCTTTGCACGCGGCGCAGACAGCGGCATCTGCAGCAATATCGGTGCGAGTTAGTCCGGGCCGACTGTCGATGATGGTGAAATCGGTGATCGATTCCACTGGGGGCAACTCGGACGATGCGATGCCTGTGATGGTCGCCAGCGGTGGCGGCTCACTGTCGAGCTGTGTCAGCAGCGTCGCCAACTGTGCCGGGGACCCCTGAGCGCGAATCACGACCCCCTGGCCATCATTGCGGACATTCCCCGTCACGCCAATAGCGGTGGCGAGCTGCCATACCCAAGGACGAAACCCGACGCCCTGAACGCAGCCCTGCACCCTGATCTCAAGCGCTGACATCACAAGGTCGGGGGAAGCGGGAAGGGGAGTGGTGGTCACTGGCGTACGCCTTCGGGCAGCAGGCAAATGTTCCGCACGACTATTCCACAGTCTTTTCCAGGCTGCGGTGAGCTGCGTCACGGTCTGTGTTCACCTTACTCCTCTTGTCCCGCCTTTCTCGGCGGAACCTATGCAGTGCTGAGCCCTGACGACAGACCCCATGTCACGCTGACTGCGTTGACGTCTTGGCGACGTCTCAAGCCGTCATCGCTTGGCATTCCTTAAATACTGTATAAAATAACAGTATTCTGTTCAGCATGACTCGCATCACTTTCAAGGAGGGGGCGCCATGACAGCAGCACACCCCGTCGACATCACTCAACTAATGCAACGGGGAACGTTATGGCGCGCGGGCCGTGATCCTGCGCGGGACTGGGAGACCTCTCAGGCGGATGCTCTGGTTGTGCCAAGCGGATTCGCGACACTGGATGAGGTGATGGGTGGTGGCTGGCCCCGTGGAGACCTGATGGAGTGGCTGCTTGACCATCCCGGTATCGGTGAAATCCGCCTGCTGGCGCCACTGATGACCCGCAGCCAGCGGATTGTCTTGCTGGATCCCCCTTGGATACCTCATGCCCTGGCACTGCAGGCGGCGGGCATCGGTATCACCAAGATCCATGTCATTCAGACAGGCACCACCAAAGAACGTCTGTGGGCCATGGAACAGGTGGTGAAAAGTGGCTGTTGTGACCTGGTGCTTGGCTGGTTTGGCGCCCTCCAGGGCAGCTGGTTGCGTCGCCTGCAACTGGCGATGGCGGGGGGCACCGGGGTCGGCGTATTGCTGCGCCCTGCATCGCTTGGCCAGCAAGGGTCTGCTGCGCCCTGGCGTTTGCGCCTGGGAGGCAGCGCGAATGGTCGGCTTGAGGTGGAGGCCTTCAAGCGCAAGGGTGCCATACCGGCAAAAACGATCACGTTGGATCTGCCGACCTCGTCCCTGTCACCGGTGAACAGGGGGGCGCCATGAAGGGGTTATGGCTGTGCCTGCATGGTCCTCGCTTTGAGCTTGACGTGGTGGCTCTTGGCGACACGCAGCCCAAGGCGCTGGTATCGGCCAATGGAGAGCGTGTCCAGCAGGTATGCAGCAAGGCCCAGCGTCAAGGAGTGCGGCCCGGCATGACCGTGAGCACGGCGCTCAGCCTGGAGCCTGAGCTGCAATTGTTCACGGCGGACACGGCCGCCTGTCGACAGCGGCTGGAAGGGCTCGCCCTGTGGGTGGGACGTTTTAGCGCGCGTGTCAGTTTCGAGCCTAGCCTCGCTGGCGAGCCTGCCCGGGGGGTGGTGCTGGAAATTGGCTCGATGCTCCATTACTTCGGTGGTCTTGCCGCGCTGTGGTCCAGGCTGGAGAGCGAGCTGGCCGGTCTGGAGCTCGAACTCGTCTGCGCCACGGGGCATACGCCCTTGGCGGCGGTGCTGCTGGCTCGTGCGGGGGGCGTCCGCCCAGACGTTGAGGACAGCGCTGTTCGGGGCTCTGGTTTTCGGGGCTCTGGTTTTCGGGGCAATGGTACTCAGAGCCCTGGAGCCGATGTTGATGGCCATCATCGGCGGCTGGGGCAGCTGTCGTTGTCCCAGCTGGCGCTGCCGCGTGCCCAATTGGCGCGTTTGCAAGGGCTAGGCTTCCAGCGTGTTCGCGATCTGCTGGCTCTGCCTACGGCATCTCTGGCTTCGCGACTGGGTCCTGATCTGACCCAATGGCTCAAGCGGCTGACCGGTGCTGTGCCTGACCTGCTGCCCGTCTTTGAGCCGCCACCGCGGCTGGAGCGTGAGCTCGAGTTGAACCATGACATCGAATTGGCGCCTGCGCTGCTGTTCCCCTTGAAGCGACTGCTGATGGAAATGGAGGGCTTTCTGCATGTGCGCTGCGCCAAGGCGCTGTCGCTGCAGCTGACGCTCTATCAGCGGGATGCAGAGCAGCACATCTCGGTGGGACATGCCGGAGGAGAGCAGTCTGCCGATGCCTGGCTCGAGTTATGTCGGTTACGCCTGGAGCGCTGTGAGCTCAATGCGCCAGTGCGCCGTCTGCGACTAGAGGTCAGCGAACTGACGCAGCAGGAGCAGCCCGCCCAGGACCTGTTCGATACGGCGCCCCCCAAAGAAACTGCCGACGCCCTGTTCAGCCGCCTGCGAACCCGGCTTGGTCAGAACAGTGTCATGCAGCCTCGCTGGCGCGAGGATCATCGCCCTGAGCGAGCCTCGACGCTTGAGCGATGCACCCGCGCAGCGGCGCAGGTGTTGCCCCAGGGCCCGCGTCCTGCCTGGCTGTTGCCCACCCCGCTGGCCATGTCGTCGGCAGCGCTGTCGCAGTTGGAGTGGCTTGCCGGGCCCGAGCGCCTGGCCAGTGGCTGGTGGGACGCCGCCCCGGCCCGGCGGGATTACTACGTCGTGAGATTTGGCGATGCCCGCTGTGGCTGGATCTTCCGTGACCACACCGGGCAATGGTGGTTGCATGGCTGGTTCGGTTGAACACTGCGAGCCCTCATCGGAGCACGCTGCCCCACGGATAGCGCCTGCAGCCGATATAGCCTCTGGGGCGCCGCCGCTGGCCTATGCGGAGCTCTATTGTCTGACGAACTTCACCTTTCTCAAGGGGGCCTCTCACCCCCACGAGCTGGTGGAGAAGGCGGCCTGCCTGGGCTATCGCGCGCTGGCTATCACCGATGAATGTTCCGTGTCCGGCGTGGTGCGCGCCTGGGAGGCCGCCCGCGATCTGGATATGACTCTGCTAGTCGGCGCGGAATTTCGTTTTGAGGATCAGGCGGTGGTGGTGCTGGCCGAGAATCGCCAGGGCTATGCGCAACTTTGCCGGATGATCACCCTGGCCCGACGGAGGGCCCCCAAGGGCCATTATCGGTTGGACTGGGAGGAGCTCTCAGGGCTTGAGGATTGCCTGCTGCTGTATGACCCAGCGGGCAGTGACGATCGCTGCGCCTATCGCATGGCCTGGCTGAAGCAGCATTATCCAGGGCGTAGCTGGGTCATGCTGCTGCGCCACTTTGATGCCGGTGAAGAGGTGCGTCATCACCACACCGCCACCATGGCGAAACGTCTTGGGCTGCCCTTGGTCGCTGCCGGTGGGGTGCTGATGCATCAGGCTGCGCGCAAGCGTCTGCAGGACGTGCTGACGGCGCTGCGTCATGGCACCAGCGTGCAGCAGGCGGGCTATCTGCTCGAGCCTAATGCAGAGCGCTGTCTGCGTTCGCTGCCACGCCTGGCCGAGTGCTTTAGCCGTGACATGCTCGACGAGAGCGTGCGCATTGCCGAGCGCTGCCAGTTCGATCTTGGCCAGCTGCGCTATGAATACCCCGAGGAGCTGGTGCCCGAGGGCCATACCCCCATGAGTTGGTTGGTCCACAAGGTGGAGCAGGGACAGGCCAAGCGCTTTCCGGATGGAACGCCTGTCGAGATTGCCGCGCAGATTCAGCACGAGCTGTCGCTGATCGAGCGGATGCAGTATGCCCCCTTCTTCCTGACCATCGAGGATATCGTGGCCTTTGCCCGCGGACAGGGCATCCTGTGTCAGGGCAGGGGATCCGCCGCCAACTCGGTGGTGTGCTATTGCCTGTTCATTACCGAGGTGGATCCACGCCAGGTGCAGTTGCTGTTCGAGCGCTTCATTTCCGAAGAGCGTGACGAGCCGCCGGATATCGATGTCGATTTCGAGCATGAGCGGCGTGAGGAAGTGATCCAGTACATCTATCGTCGCTATGGGCGGGAGCGAGCCGGGCTGGCCGCCACGGTGATCAGCTATCGTCCTCGCAGCGCGCTGAAGGACGTGGGTAGGGCGCTGGGGCTGCAGCCCAGCTACCTGAGCTGGCTTGCCAGCCGACTGGATCGACGTGACGGCGAACAGGCGTGGTTGGCCGGGTTGCGCATGGAGCTTGCTCAGTCCGCCGCGGTGACGGCGTCGTCTTCCCGAGGGGCCGCCTCGGCCGAGCCGGGCAGCGAGGATGGCGCGCGCAGCCTTCGTCAGCACCTGGTAGAGCTGGTCGAGCAACTGCTGGGCTTTCCACGCCATCTTTCACAGCACGTGGGTGGGTTTGTCATTTCTCGGGGTCCGCTGCATGAATTGGTCCCGGTGGAAAATGCCGCCATGCAGGAGCGCACGCTGATTCAGTGGAACAAGGACGATCTGGAGAGCCTGGGCTTGCTGAAGGTCGACGTGCTGGCGCTGGGCATGTTGACCGCGATACGCAAGACCCTTGGCCTACTGGGCCAGCCACCAAAACACAGCCAGCAACAGGCCCGGCAGGAAAACAGCGACTCGCCATCTGACCATGGCGGTGACCGGGTCATTACCCCCATCGAGGCGCTCGCGGCGATTCCTCGGGAAGATCCAGAGGTCTATCGCATGCTGTCCCGTGGAGACAGCATCGGTGTCTTCCAGGTCGAGAGTCGTGCCCAGATGAACATGTTGCCCAGGCTAAAGCCCCAGAATTACTACGATCTGGTGATCGAGATTGCCATCGTCAGACCGGGGCCGATCCAGGGCGACATGGTCCACCCGTATCTGCGCCGCCGGGACGGGTTGGAACAGGTCGAGTACCCCAGCGCGGATGTCAGAAAGGTGCTAGAGCGAACCCTGGGAGTCCCCATCTTCCAGGAGCAGGTCATCAAGCTCGCCATGGTGGCGGCGGGCTATAGCGGTGGCGAGGCTGACCAGCTCAGGCGCGCCATGGCGGCCTGGCGACGGGCGGGCACCATCGCCGAGCACCAGCACAAGCTGACCGCCGGCCTGCGCGAGCGTGGTTACACCGACGAATTCGCGGCGGCCATCTGTCGCCAGATAGAAGGCTTCGGTCAGTACGGTTTCCCCGAGTCCCATGCGGCCAGCTTCGCCCACCTGGTCTATGTGTCCGCCTGGCTCAAGTGCCATCACCCCGCGGCCTTCTGCTGTGGACTGCTCAATAGTCAGCCCATGGGCTTCTATTCGCCGTCTCAACTGTTGCAGGACGCTCAGCGCCATGGGGTTCAGGTGAGGCCTGTAGACCTGCTGCGAAGCCGCTGGGAGTCGGCGCTGGAGGTCGATGATGAGGCTCCCCCTGAGGCAGCGGGCGCGCCAGTGCATCCCGCAGGGCCAGCGGTGCGGTTGGGGTTGCATCTGGTGAAGGGGCTCAGCAGGGAGGCAGTGCTGGCGCTTCTGGAGGAGCGTGACCGATCCCCCTTTACCCGTCTTGCCGATGTGCGCCGGCGTGTATCGATCCGCTCACAGGACTGGGAGGCGCTGGCCTCTGCGGGTGCCCTGGCCGGTCTGTCGGGACACCGCTATCAGGCCCGTTGGGATCTGCTGGCGCCTCAGCCAGGCCTGGCCCTGGGGGACACCGAGCTGCTCGATGACGACAGCACGGCGTTGATGCCGCCCCTTGAGCAAGATGACCTTGAGGCGGACTATCGCCACCTCGGGCTCAGTCTTGGGCGCCATCCCATGGCGCTGCTGCGTGAGTCCACGGCGGGGCAACGGCAGGGGCTCGATGGCTGTCTGACCGCCCAGCAGCTGTTGACCGTGGATCACGGCTGCCTGGTTCAGGTGGCAGGGCTCGTGACCACGCGGCAGCGGCCCGGTACGGCCTCTGGTGTCACCTTTGTGACCCTTGAGGATGATAGCGGCAATATCAATGTGGTGGTGTGGCGAGACACCGCCAAGGCTCAACGTCAGGCGTTACTCAATGCGCAGATACTGAGAGTGACCGGCCACCTGGAGCGAGAGGGGAGTGTGGTGCATGTGATCGCTGGCCGCCTGGAGGATATCGGCGCCTGGTGGAAGGCGCTGAGCGTGACGTCGCGGGATTTTCGTTAGTTGCTGTTTCGCTCTGGTGCTACCAAAAACGGCACCGAGGCGTACCTCGGTGCCGTTCTGGTCATCGTGCTGGCCGGGCCTGCATTTCGACACCAGCGAGTGGTGGCAGGCCTCAGGCCCCGCTCAGCTCAGCCCAGCTCAGGCCCAAGCGTGTCGCGCCTGGATCAGACGTTAAAGCGGAAGTGCACCACGTCACCGTCTTTCAGCACGTAGTCCTTGCCTTCCAGGCGCCACTTGCCGGCGTCCTTCGCACCCTGCTCACCGTTGAGGCTGACAAAGTCTTCGTAGGCCACGACTTCGGCGCGGATGAAGCCTTTTTGAAAGTCGGTATGAATGACGCCAGCGCCTTCCGGGGCCGTCGCGCCGACCTTGACGGTCCAGGCACGCACTTCCTTCACACCCGCCGTGAAGTAGGTCTGCAGACCCAGCAGCGCGTAGCCAGCGCGAATCACGCGATCGAGGCCGGGCTCTTCCATGCCCATCTCGGCCAGGAACATCTCACGTTCCTCGTCGTCGAGTTCGGCGATCTCCGCCTCGAGCTGGTTGCACACAGGCACCACTACCGCGCCTTCCGCCTCGGCAATACCCTTCACCACGTCGAGGTAAGGATTGTTGTCGAATCCATCCTCGTTGACGTTGGCGATGTACATGGTGGGCTTGAGCGTCAGGAAACCAAAGCTCTTGATCTGCTTCTTCTCGTCGTCAGAGAGATCGAAGCTGCGCAGCGGCTGGCCTTCTGCCAGGTGAGGCTGGATGCGGTCGAGCACCGCCTTGGTGGCGATGGCGTCCTTGTCGCCGCCCTTGACCACGCGAACCAGGCGCTGGATGGCCTTTTCCACGGTATCCAGGTCGGCCAGGGCCAGTTCCAGGTTGATGGTCTCGATATCCGCCGCCGGATCGACCTGGTTGGCCACGTGGATGACGTTGTCGTTGTCGAAGCAGCGCACCACGTGGGCGATGGCCTGGGTCTCACGGATATTGGCGAGGAACTGGTTGCCGAGGCCTTCACCCTTGGACGCGCCGGCGACCAGGCCGGCAATATCCACGAATTCCATGGTGGTCGGTACGACCTTCTCCGGCTTGACGATCTCCGCCAGCTTATCGAGACGCGGATCCGGCATCGGCACGATGCCGACATTGGGCTCGATGGTGCAGAACGGGAAGTTCTCGGCGTCGATGCCGGACTTGGTCAGGGCGTTGAAGAGGGTGGACTTGCCGACATTGGGCAGGCCAACGATGCCGCAGTTGAATCCCATGGGTGATTCCTGAAAGAAGGTGAAGGAAGTCGAGTCATCGCAGAAAGCGCATCAGTGTATGACGTCGAGTGGCAGAGTGACAGTCTGTCTCGACCCGCTGAGCGCTGCCGCGGGAGTCTGTCGTCAGGCCGAATGGCTATGCAGGCGATTCATCGCCTTGGCCCAGTCGCCCGCCAGGGCCTTAGGCAGTGTCGCCAGGCACTCGATCAGCGCGCCGTCGATCGCCTCTCGCTCGCTCTTGCCGGGACGGCCAAGCACGTAGTTGGTGACTAGATTGGCGCTGCCCGGATGGCCGATGCCGATGCGCGCACGATGGAACGACTTGTCATTGCCCAGTGCGCTGATGATGTCGCGCAGGCCGTTGTGTCCACCGTGGCCGCCGCCCTGCTTGTAGCGGGCGCTGCCAGGGGGCAGGTCGAGTTCATCATGGGCGACGAGCATCTCGTCAGGGGCCAGCTTGAAGAAATTGGCGAGGGCGGCCACGGCGGCGCCGGAGCGATTCATGTAGGTCGTCGGTACCAGCAGGTGCAGGTCTTGTCCTTCCACAAAGGCCTTGGCATAAAGCCCAAGAAACTTCTTTTCCGGGCGTAGCTCGGCAGACGCCTGGCGGGCCACTTCCTCTACCAGCCATGCGCCAGCGTTGTGGCGGGTCGCCTCATACTGGGCGCCGGGATTGGCCAGGCCAATCAGTGCCTTGATCCGTGTCATGCTCATGTCTCCGGCCGCGGTGCGGGCAAGCGCTTTGCTCAGGGCCTCGGCGGCGCGACGCTGGGCAAAGCGATCGATGAAAACGAAAAGGGCCACCGCAGTGGCCCTTGAATCAAGCGGACAGGGATTACTCCTTGTCGCCTTCTTCGCCTTCGTTCTTCGCTTCCTCGGCAGCGTCGGCGCTGGCATCAGCGGCGGCAGCTTCGTCCTCGGCAGCTTCTTCGTCGGACTGCATGGCCTTGGCCTTGGTCACGTTGACGATGGCCTGGTCATGGTCTTCGCCGTAAGTCAGCTCGACGATGGTGACGCCAGCCGGCGCCTTCAGGTCGGACAGGTGCAGAGTGCTGCCCAGCTCCAGGCCGGAGATGTCGACTTCGAGGTAGTCAGGCAGATCTTTCGGCAGGCAGCTGATTTCAACGTCGTTGGCCAGCTGGTGCAGTTCACCGTCCTGCTCCTTGAGCGCCTTGGACTCGTCCTGACCGACCACGTGCAGCGGTACGCGCATGGTGATCTCGTGAGTCGCATCGACACGCAGGAAGTCAGCGTGGGTCACCAGCGGCTTGTACGGGTGACGCTGGAGGTCACGCACGACAACCTGCTGGGCCTTGCCATCTACCTCAAGGGTGATGACGGAGGAGAAGAAGGCTTCTTCTTCCAAGGCCTTGTAGAAGGCGGTCTTGTCCACAGCGATGGGCTGCGGCGTCTTCTCGCCACCGTAGATGATGGCAGGCACTTGCTGGTTCGCACGACGCAGGCGGCGGCTCGCACCTTTCCCCAGGTCGTTACGAACGTTGGCGGTAAGTTTGTAGTCAGACATGGATTTGCCTCTTGGCTAAAAGTAAGGAAGCCACCGAGCCCGCGACCAGACCTCGATGGTTCCAGGTGCCCCGGAGACCGGGGCGCGTTACCCGCGCAATGTGCTGGCCTTTCGCAGGCTCAGTGGAACATCGCGCTGACGGATTCTTCATTGCTGACACGGCGAATCGCTTCCGCGATCAGGCCGGCCACGCTCAGCTGGCGAATACGCCCGCTGCGACGAGCGGTTTCGGACAGCGGGATGGTGTCTGCCACCACGACCTCGTCCAGAACCGACTCGGAAATGTTGTCCACCGCAGGGCCAGACAGGATCGGGTGGGTGGCATAGGCCACCACACGGCGCGCGCCGTGATCCTTGAGGGCCTCACCGGCCTTGCACAGGGTGCCAGCGGTGTCGATCATGTCGTCCACGACCACACAGGTGCGGTCCTGAATATCACCGATGATATGCATCACCTGAGCCTGGTTGGCCTGGGGACGACGCTTGTCGATGATCGCCAGATCAGCGTTCAGCTGCTTGGCGATGGCACGTGCGCGGACAACGCCGCCAACGTCGGGGGAGACCACTACCAGATCGTCGTAGTTCTGGCGCTCGATGTCGTCGAGCAGGATCGGTGAACCGTAGACGTTGTCGACCGGAACATCGAAGAAGCCCTGGATCTGATCGGCGTGCAGGTCCATGGTCATCACCCGGTCAACGCCCGCCTTGACCATCATGTCGGCGACGATCTTGGCCGAGATCGGTACACGGGCAGAGCGCACGCGGCGATCCTGGCGGGCATAGCCGAAGTAGGGCACCACTGCCGTGATACGGGTAGCGGAGGCCCGGCGCAGGGCGTCAACCATCAGGATCAGTTCCATCAGGTTGTCGTTGGTCGGTGCACAGGTGGACTGCAGGACAAAGACATCCTTGCCGCGCACGTTCTCGTTGATCTCGACCGCGACCTCTCCGTCGCTGAACTGACCGACCGTGGCATTGCCAAGCCGGCTGTCCAGGCTCTCGGCGACCTTACGGGCGAGTTCGGGGTTGGCATTCCCGGCGAAAACCATCAATTTTGACACGCGCAGCCACCTTTGCTGTGTTGGGTCTTCAGTGTGAGTCTGGGGGAGTGAGTCCAGGACTCAGAAGGAAGTTGGCTGGGGTAGGAGGATTCGAACCTCCGCATGCCGATACCAAAAACCGGTGCCTTACCGCTTGGCGATACCCCAGCAATAACGTCCTGCCTCAATCATCGGGCAGGGCGTCGAGGAGAGGCGATCGATTCAGGCCCTTGGCCTTGAAGGCGTGCCAGTCCGGTTGCTGCTGCTCTATTGCTTCAAGCAGCGCCACCGCGTCGGCTTCCGACGTCAGACGGGCAAAAACACATGCTCCGGTACCCGTCAACATCGACGGCGCCCGGGTGTTCAGCCAGTCCAAGGCACGAGCCACGTCAGGATAGCGCTGCCTGACAGTGTCTTCGCAATCGTTGCGCCAGCTCGACGCTCCCCCCTTGAGTGCGCGCGCCATGGTAATGGCGGGGGTGTTCCGTGTCAATTCTGGCGCAGTGAAGACCGCGGGGGTCGATACGCTGATACCGGGGTGCACGACCACAAACCAGGGGGTATCGAGGTCCACCGGGATCAGGCGCTCACCGATGCCCTCGGCCCAGGCGGCGTGGGCGTTGACGAAGACCGGAACGTCGGCACCGAGGCTGAGCCCAAGCTCAGCCAGCTGCGGGCGAGGGATGCCCAGACCCCATAGATGGTTGAGTCCTGCCAGCACGCTGGCAGCATCGCTGCTCCCGCCGCCCAGGCCACCCCCCATGGGCAGCCGCTTGGTTACCGAGAGCGTAGCGCCGAGGTGGCAGCCGCTGGTCTGTTGCAGGTGCCTGGCGGCGCGCCACACCAGGTTGTCCTGGGGAGCAACACCGTCGAGATCGCTGTCCAGCACCAGCTGGCCATCCTCGCGCAGCTCGATGGTAATGTCGTCGCCATGGTCGAGGAACTGGAACAGCGTCTGCAGCTCGTGATAGCCGTCGGCTCGACGGCCGACGATATGCAGCATGCGGTTTAGCTTCGCCGGGGCGGGCAAGGTCAGCCGCGTGGCGGCGGTGGGGGGCTGGGGCATGGCCATGTTGCCTTTACTGGTCGTGCCGTCGAGCAGCCGCGGCTGCTCGAATGACTGCTGGAATGACTGCCCACATGACTGCCCTGGTGACAGGCCGAGCGATGGCGTGGGTGATGGCGTGGGTGATGGTTTGCGTCATGGCTTAAGCAAAGGTGCGCGTCATTCTTCGAGCGGTTGCCACTGATTGACCACCAGGGTGGCGCGCAGGTCGTCGTAGGTCATGACCAGTCGGCGCGGCAGCCAGGTACCAGACACATCTTCCCAACCACGATAGTCAATCTCCCAGCCGTCCTGTTCCAGGGTGGCCGGAAAGCCGAGCTCATCTTCTGTCATGCGGTGGTCGCTGTTGTCGGCGGGCAGTCCTCTTACCCAGTCGGTCAGACTGGACACCGGCAGTGACCAGCCCAGGCGCTGTTCCATCAGGGCTTCCGGGCTGTCGGCCTCGAAGCGCCCTTCGCTGGTCGTCAACGAGACGCGGCCGTCACGGCCTTCCAGGGTGCTGCGACCGGCGCCCATCGGTCCCGTCACCAGCAGGCGGTAGTGGTAGGGCGTCTGGCGCCAGTCCAGGTTGGCGCTGGTGGAGTCTTCAGGGGTGCGCAGTCCCACCTTGCCGGTCAGGTTCCAGGCGGTAAAGGCTTCCACCTGGGACAGCTGCGCTTCCCAGTCGCCGGCTTCGCGCTCGGTGCGCGGCTCGGTCACGCTCTGGGAGGTGGCGCAGCCAGCCAATAAAGAAAGGCTAAGGGCGATAGCGGGAAGTCGTAGAGAAGGCATCATCGCGGGGTCCTTGCGGGTCATCGGGAGACACACTATGAGAATAAAGGTAGAGCGTTGCGGGGGAGGGCGGTCACCTACCCGGCAGACGCCTGGTACTGTCAGGGGGCAATTTCTGGCCGTCGATCCAGCAGGTCGACAATCAGCGGGCGCTCCTCGAAGCGTTCCTGCGCCTGCTTGAGCAGGTCGCGGGCGCGTTCGCGCTCGCCAAGATCCCACAGCACCTCAATCAGGTGGGCCGCCACTTCCTGGTCCGGAATCTGGCGCCAGGCCTGTTCAATCCAGGGTAGCGCGACCTCAGGTTTGCCTTCGCGATAGGCGATCCAGCCCAGGCTGTCGAGAATCGCCGGATTGTCCGGCGACAGGTCGTAGGCGCGCTGAATCAGTCGCCTTGCCTCGGCGAAGTCATCAGGATCGCCTGCATCTGCCAGGGTGTAGCCAAGGGCATTGAGGGCGACCGCATTGTCCGGCTGCTGTTCGACCAGAGTGCGTAGATCCTGTTCCGAGGTGTCCATGTCTCCCTCGGTCCAGGCGCGCATGGCGCGGAAGTAGCGCAGGTCGCCGTCTTCCGGTGTGCGGGTCAGTTCGCGGTTGAGCAATGTCTCGGCCTGGGCATTCATGCCCTGCTGGTCGAGCAGCTGGACTTCGGTGACCACCAGGCCGGTATAGGCCTCATCGTGGCGCAGGCGTTCGACCCGCAGGAACGCGCGTGCATCCAGCAGTCGATCGGCCTCGATCAGCATGCTGGCCGCCCGCTGACGGGACAGCAGGAAGTCGGGCCCAGGGGGAACTCGCCGGTAGTACAGCAGGGCGTTATCGACGTCGCCTTCCTGCTCGGCGATGCTGCCGAGTAATAAATAGAGGGCGCTGGGCGCCTGGGGGTCATCGACCAGCGGCAGCAGCAGACGCCGGGCCGGCGCGCGATGGCCTTCTTCCAGGTAGAGCTGGGCCAGGCCGACCCGCAGCAGCGGGTTATCGCCGCGGGTATCCAGCAGCGTGTCGGTGTTCCCCTCGGCGGAGGTCAGGTTGCCCAGACGGATGTCGGCTCGCGCCATAAGAAGAAGGAAGCGAGGATCTTCCGGTGACTGGTCAAGGCCGAGGCGCGCGGTGCTGCGAGCCTGCTGGTAGCGGCCTGCATCCAGAGCGATGCGTGATTCCGCCAGCAGTCCCTGGGTGCTGTTACGACTGCTGGCCTCGAGTGCGGCAATTCGCCGCTGTGCCGCGTCGTGGTTGCCCGCGGCGGAATCGGTCAGGGCCAAGGCCAGCTGCAGGTCGTCCCGTTGGCGCGCGTCGCGCTGACCGGTGGTCAACGCCTCGTTCAATTGTGCCGCCAGCGCCTGAGGGTCGGCGCCGCTGGACAGGGCGGTGTCGACGAAGCGGGTAATGTCGTCTTCCCCGGGGGCGATCAGTCGCTGCTGCAGCGCTTCTGTCCAGTTGCCGCGGCTGCCCGCCAGGTTGCCGAGAATCTGAGCCGCCACTGGGGCTTCTGGCGAGACCGACTGCCACTGGCGCGCTGCGCGCTCGATCAAGGCGGTATCGTCGGTAAAGCGTGCCGCCAGGGTGGCGCGCTCGACCAGGGCCGGCGAGCGATAGCGTTCGGCGGCGGCCAGATAGCCTTCGGTGGCTCGACGATAGTCGCCGCGCTGGCCAGCCATCTCCGCGATCAACAGGGTCGACAGGCCTTCGGCGTCGAGCCCCCGGGTGATCGGGGGAGCGCCCGCCATCGGGTCGTCGGATGCCATGTCATAGGCGCTGCCGCTGGGGCTATAGGAGACGCCCTGGCAGCCGGCAAGCCACGCTGTCAGCGACAGGGCAAGCAGGGTGCGGGTTGGCATTCCTTGGCGCGCGTTCGAAGGCATTGAGGCATCATCTTTTCCATCAGGAATCCCAGCATAACGGCTTGGCGTCTCTTGGCAAAGGTCAATACCTTAAGGCGGCGACAAGGGAGCGAGCTCGCCACACCCTATGGTAGGATAGGGCGCCTTGCAGGAGTGGTTCACTGGACCACCCCAGACACCCGCTGATGAAGACGTCGAACGCATGACCCTGCTCGCCCTTGGCATCAATCATCGAACCGCCGCCATCGAGGTGCGCGAAAAGGTGGCTTTTGGCCCCTCGCAGCTGACGCTGGCGCTCAACGAGCTGCGCGCGCTGCCTGGTGTGCACGAAGCGGCGGTGCTGTCGACCTGTAACCGTACCGAGCTGTACTGCGTCACCGATGCTCGCGGCGAGTCGGATGTACTTGATTGGCTCAGCCGGTTTCACGCTCTACCCCGAGAAGAGCTGTTGCACTGCGCCTACCATTATCTGGATGGGGATGCCGCCCGACACCTGATGCGTGTGGCGGTAGGACTCGATTCCATGGTGCTGGGTGAGCCTCAGATTCTGGGACAGATCAAGGACGCCTATCAGGCGGCGCGCGAGGCTAAGGGGCTGGGGGGAGAGCTCGAGCGACTGTTTCAACATACCTTTGCCGTCGCCAAGCAGGTGCGTACCGAGACGGCCATCGGTGAGAACCCGGTGTCGGTGGCGTATGCCGCCGTCAGTCTGGCCAGTCGTATTTTCGATGATTTCGGTCGCGCCCGAGCGCTGCTGATCGGGGCGGGCGAGACCATCGAGCTGGTGGCCCGCCATCTGCATGAGGCGGGGGTGCAGCAGTTGACCGTGGCCAATCGCACCCGCGAGCGCGCCAGCGTGCTGGCCGGTGCCCTGGGTGGCACCGCTATCAGCCTCGATGAAATTCCTGAGGCGCTGGAACATGCCGACATCGTGATCTCTTCCACGGCGGCGCCGCTGCCGATATTGGGCAAGGGGATGGTGGAGCGGGCGCTGAAGCGTCGCCGTCATCGCCCGGTGTTCATGGTGGACATCGCGGTGCCGAGGGACATTGAGCCCGAGGTGGGGGACCTGTCCGATATCTTCCTTTATACCGTCGATGACCTGCAGGAGGTCATCGAGGAAAATCGCCGCCACCGCCAGGTGGCCGCAGATCAGGCAGAATCGCTGATCGAGCATGGCGTTACCCACTGGCACAAGGAGCGCCGCGTTCGTGGCGCCGGTGAAGTGATTCGTGACGTGCGTGCCAAGGGCGAGGCGCTGCGCGACGAGGCCCAGGCTCAGGCCCTGGAGCGGCTGGCCAAGGGGGAAGACCCTGAGGCCGTGGTTCGGCGGCTGGCCCACCAGTTGACCAATCGCCTGTTGCACCAGCCGACCCTGGCGCTGCGAGGCGCCGCGGCCGACGAGCGCCAGGAGCTGATGGATGCTGCTGTGGAGCTGCTGCTGGGCGAGTCCCATTCGCCGGGCTGATGCGCTCAGCACGGCCAGCGGCTGTCGGGTGTGCTGCTCCCTCTTACATGATTTCAAGGAATAACCGATGAAAGCTTCCCTGCGTGAGCGCCTCGATGCCTTCGTCGACCGCTTCGAGGAACTCTCTGCCCTGCTGGCAGAGCCCGATGTGATCAGCGACCAGGCTCGCTTTCGTGACTACTCTCGTGAATACGCTGAGCTTGAGCCTCTGGTCGAGGCCTGGCAGCGCTATCGCAGCATCGAAGAGGATGTGGCCACTGCCGAGCAGATGGCCGAGGACGCCGACGCCGATATGCGTGAGCTGGCTCAGCTGGAGCGCGAAGAAGGGCTTGAGCGACTCGAGGCGCTCGAGGTCGAGCTGAAGCAGCTGCTGGTGCCCAAGGACCCTGATGATGGACGTAACGTCTTTCTCGAGGTGCGTGCCGGCACCGGCGGTGACGAAGCGGCGCTGTTTGCCGGTGACCTGTTTCGCATGTACTCCCGCTACGCCGAAAACCAGGGGTGGAAGGTCGAAGTGGTCAGCGCTAGCCACGGTGAGCAGGGCGGTTACAAGGAAATCATTTCGCGGGTCAAGGGCGAGGGGGTCTATGCACGGCTCAAGTTTGAGTCCGGGGCCCACCGCGTTCAGCGAGTTCCCGCCACCGAGTCCCAGGGGCGTATCCATACCTCGGCGTGCACCGTCGCGGTGATGCCGGAGGCGGACGAGGTCTCCGATATCGATATCAACCCTGCCGATCTTCGCGTCGATACCTTTCGTTCCAGCGGTGCGGGCGGTCAGCACGTCAACACCACCGACTCTGCCATCCGTATCACCCACCTGCCCACCGGCGTGGTCGTGGAATGTCAGGAAGAGCGCAGTCAGCACAAGAATCGCGCCAAGGCGATGTCACTGCTGGCCGCCAGGCTCAAGCAATCCGCCCAGGACAGTCAGCGGCAGGAGCAGGCCGATGCCCGCCGTTCGCTGGTCGGGTCGGGGGATCGCAGTGAGCGCATCCGCACCTATAACTTCCCCCAGGGGCGGGTGACCGACCACCGGATCAACCTGACGCTCTACAAGCTCGGTGAGGTGGTGTCAGGTGAAGGGCTGGATGAGGTGATCCAGCCGCTGATCCATGAGTATCAGGCGGAACAGCTGGCAGCGCTGCAGCAGGAGCATTGATGCGCATCGACCTGTTGCTGGGCCGCGCGGGCGCGAGGCTAGCCTCCGCTGGCAGTCCCACTGCGCGGCTGGATGCGGAAGTGCTGGCGATGAAGGTGCTCGGGGTCGATCGCACCTGGCTCTACACCTGGGGCGACCGCCCCATGGAACCGCTGGCAAGGGGGCGCTTCGAGGCTCTGGTCGCTGCCCGCGCGCAGGGCACCCCGGTGGCCTACCTGACCGGCGAGCGAGAGTTCTGGGGACTGACGCTGGAGACGGCGCCAAGCACGCTGATCCCCCGTCCCGATACCGAAACCCTGGTCACGGCGGCGCTGGAAAAGGCGCAGGCCGACATCGGCCGTTTTCTCGACCTGGGCACCGGTACCGGGGCCATCGCCCTGGCGGTTGCCAGCGAGCGCCCGGCCTGGCATGTCACCGCGGTAGACCTGTCTGTGGATGCCGTGGCGCTGGCGCGGCGCAATGCGCGTCGTCACGGACTGCAGGTCCGCGTTCAGCAGAGCGACTGGTTTACGGCTGTCGCGGGCGAGCGCTTTGATCTGATTGCCTCCAACCCTCCCTATATTGACCCGGATGACCCTCATCTGGACCTGGGAGACGTGCGCTATGAACCGGCTTCGGCGCTGGTGGCCGCCGACCGAGGATTAGCGGACCTCTTTACGATTGCCGACCAGGCGCGAGAGCACCTTACAGTTGGAGGCTGGTTGATGATGGAGCACGGCTTCGACCAGGCGACGGCGGTGCGCGACCAGTTGATCGCACTGGGCTATGCCAATGCCAGCAGTCTTCGGGATCTGGCAGGACACTCGCGAGTGACGCTTGGGCAGTGGTTGCCGTAGCTCTCCGCCGTGCTTGAACCCAGCGGCAGGACAGGCGCCAATGACGGCGGTTTCCACGGGGATAGTGGTGCGCTGAAGCGGCCGCTGCGTTGAACCTCGGGGTGGAGTCCGTCAGAGGGCTGTGATACTGATAATCAGAAAAATACGTTGCCACCGCGCGGCGGGGCGCGAGAGATTGTTGTGAAATACCTCTTTGTCAGGTCTTTTTTGGTCGATCTTTCCAGCTCACTGTCCCTGCCGCTAGATCATCAGGACCACAATGAAAACCAAGAACCGTTCCCTTGATCGTATTGATCTCAAGATCCTTCGCTGCCTCCAGGACAATGCCCGTGTGTCGTATGTGGACCTTGCCGCTCAGGTAGGGCTGTCCACCACGCCGTGCCTGGAGCGGGTCAAGCGCCTGGAGCGCTCCGGCGTTATCCGCGGCTACAAGGCCATTCTCAATCCGCGCATGCTCAAGGCCAACCTGCTGGTCTTTGTGGAGATCAGTCTGGAGACGCAGTCTCCCGCCGTCTTCGATGAGTTTCGCCGGGCGGTCTCAAAGCTGCCGCAGATCCAGGAGTGCCACCTGGTCTCCGGTCAGTTCGACTACATTCTCAAGTGCCGGATTCCGGAAATGTCGGCGTATCGCCAGCTGCTGGGCGATGTGGTCCTGACGCTGCCCGGAGTAAAGGAATCCAAGAGCTACGTGGTCATGGAGGAGGTGAAGGAAGACTTCGCCCTGCATGTGCCGGACATCGCAGAATTCGAGGACAAGTGACCGCGCCATGAATGATCAGCAACTGCTGCGTTACAGCCGCCAGATCATGCTGCCTCAGGTCGATATCGAAGGGCAGGAGCGCCTGCTCGGCAGCCATGCCTTGGTCGTCGGGGCCGGAGGGCTGGGGTCTCCGGTGGCGCTGTACCTGGCCGCGGCCGGGGTCGGCGAGCTGACCATCGCCGATGCCGATAGTGTCGAGCTGTCCAATCTGCAGCGCCAGATCGCCCATCGCCAGGCAGACCTGGGACGCAACAAGGCGAGCTCTGCCGCAGAGGCTGCCACGGCGCTCAACGAGGGCTGTCAGGTGCATATCGTCGAGCAGCATCTCGATACCGCCGCCCTCGCTGCCCTGGCCAGCAAGGTCGACGTCATCGTGGACTGCACCGATCGTTTCAGCAGTCGTTATGCGGTCAACGCCGCCAGCGTGGCGGCCGGCGTCCCGCTGGTGTCCGGGGCGGCGATTCGGTTCTCTGGCCAGCTGGCGGTATTCGATCCGCGCCAGGAGCAGAGTCCCTGCTACGCCTGCCTCTACCCCCAGGACGACCAGCAGGATGAGGCACTGTCCTGCGCCGAGAGTGGCGTGATTTCCCCCCTGGTGGGGGTGATCGGCTGTTTTCAGGCCCTTGAGGCGGTCAAGCTGCTGGCGGGAGCGGGGCAGGCGCACCAGGGACTCGCTACCTTTGATGGCCTGTCCGGTGAGTGGCGTCACTACCGGCTGAGCCGCGACCCTCACTGTCCTGAGTGCCGCCAGCGTCCCACCGAGTCTCAGCCGCAAGAGCAGACGCCGTGAGCCGACAGCGGCCCGTCACGGATTTTGATATCCGCCTGCTTCGGGTGTTCAAGGCAGTGGCCGAGTGCGGCGGCTTTTCCGCTGCCGAGAGTGAGCTTGGCATCAGTCGGTCGGCCATCAGTCTGCACATGGGGGATCTGGAAAAGCGTCTTGGGCTCAAACTCTGCCGCCGCGGTCGAGGCGGCTTTGCGCTGACCGAGGAGGGCCGCGAGGTTCTGGAAGGGGCTCGACGTCTGCTGTCCGGGCTCGAAGCCTTTCGCACCGAGGTGAATGCGCTGCATCACAGCCTTCGTGGTGAGCTGAATATCGGCATCACGGACACGCTGGTCAGCTCGCCTGAGATGCGCATTACCCATGCCCTGGCCAGCCTCAAGACCCAGGGCCCCGATGTGCGCATCAATATGCACATGGATCCCCCGGGAGAGATTGCCAGGGGAGTGCTGGATGGCCGCCTGCATGTGGGGGTGGTTCCGGCGGTCAATCTTCCCACCAGCCTCGACAGTCATGCGCTCTACAGCGAGCGTTCCGGGCTCTACTGCGGTCGAGGGCACCCCTTGTTCGACGCAAAGGACGTGGCACTGGACGCACTCACCGACTGGGACGCAGTGGTGCCTTCCTATCCTCTCCCGGATGACGGCCGCGAGCGCCATCAGGGGCTCAAGGCCAGCGCCACCGCATCCGACCGCGAGGGTGCGGCCTTTCTTATCCTCACCGGGGCCTACCTGGGATACTTGCCAGACCACCATGCCCAGATCTGGGTGGCCCAGGGGCGGCTGCGTGAGCTTTGCCCGGCACAGGCCGCCTACGAGACGCCGTTCGTCGCCATCACTCGCCGTGATCGGCGTCCGCATCGCGTGCTGGAAGTCTTTCTGGAGGCGTTGGGGCACGAAGCCCAATCAGCGCGAGAGCCCTGATGATGGCGTGCGTTGTGTGCTCGCGTATTTCTGCTAGTCTGCTTCGTCGCTCATCGTTGATGATGGCGATGTGAGCGTATTGGGCCTGGACCAGGTGTCGAGTTTTTTTACCTTGATGGTGCTAAGTTCTGCCAGCTGCATAACAGTATGACCGACGCGTTAACGATGTCTTTTGGTCGTCCGGGACGATATGAAGCCAGAAGCGCAAAGTCTAGGTGTCGTAGCTGGAGACATGTTCGTCAAGGCCATCAGGATGGCCATGCGTTAGGAATTACTGACCTTAGGGTTAGTAGGTTTGTGTTATTGGATACTTGACGCCTGGTGGCGAAAAAATGGCACACTGTCGTCATCACCTTGCTAAAAAGGTGTGAGATTCGATAACAACAAGCGTTTACGCAACCAACACGGATTCTCCCATGACAGATTCTTCCTCGTCCGCGGCGGCCTCCTGGTACCGCGACTCCATCAAGGTGGAGCTGGTGCCGACACCGGCACTAGAAGGCCAGGTGCATGCGGACGTCTGTGTGGTCGGTGGGGGTATTACCGGCTGCTCGACAGCACTTCATCTGGCCGAGCGTGGCTACAAGGTGGTGGTCCTGGAAGCTCAGGAGGTCGGCTACGGCGCCTCTGGTCGCAGTGGTGGGCAAATCCTGCCGGGGCTTGGCACCGACATGAGTACCGTGGAGCAGGCCCTTGGGCTATCGGCTGCACGGGATATCTGGGAGATGAGTCGCGAGGCGGTTCGTCTGACCGCTGACCTCATTAAGCAGCATGACATTCCTTGCGAGCTTGCCTGGGGTTACCTGCATGCAGCGGTGAAACCGCGCCACGTTCGCGAGCTGCGCGAGCACCAGGACACCATGGCCCGGAAGTACGATTACCGTGCGCTTGAATGGCGCGAGGGTGCCGCACTCAAGGAGCATGTGGTGACCGACGCCTATCCGGCCGCCCTGTGGGAGTCGGAAGCGGGCCATCTCCATCCCCTCAACTACACCTTGGGTCTCGCCCGTGCAGCGCAGCAGGCCGGGGCCGTCTTCCACGGTTTCAGTCCGGTCTCGTCGATCGAGCAGGGCACCCCAGCGCGGGTGCTCACGCCACAGGGGCAGGTCACCGCCGACAGCGTGGTGGTCGCGACCAATGCCTACGGCGACGCATTGCTGCCCCGCCTGAGCGGGCGGGTCATGCGCTGCGCCAACTACATGATTGCCACCGCGCCCATGAGTGAAGAGCAGGCCGCGTTGGTGCTGCCCCGTAACGATGCGCTGTCCGATGCCAACTTCGTGCTGGATTACTATCGGCTGTCGGCGGACCGTCGCCTGATCTATGGCGGCGAGGTCAGCTACGATGGGCGCCCTCCACGCGGGCTCGAGGCGCGCATTGATGGCAAGATTCGACGTCTGTTTCCCGTGCTCAACGATGTTCAGATCGACTACCGTTGGGGTGGCGACGTCGCCATCACCTTCAATCGGGCGCCGGACTTCGGGCGTGTAGCGGCCAACGTCTACTACGCGCAAGGATACTCTGGACATGGCATGGCCATGGCCGGCCTCGCCGGCAAGCTGATGGCGGAAACGATTGCCGGCCAGAGCGAGCGCTTCGATGTCTTTGCTGCCATGCCCCATCGCCGCTTCCCTGGCGGTCGTCTTTTGAGGACGCCGCTGTTGTTGCTCGCCACACATTTCTACAAGCTTCGCGATCGGCTGTAGCAACGCACGGTCACGCTTTACCGACCGCAGCGTTTCACTGATGTGCCGACCATGACGAGGATCCCCCCTATGACCGAGATACCTTCCGCTCAGCGTGCGACCCAGCATGCGGGTGATTCCAGCGCTACGCCCGCGGACTCCGGCGAGGCTGAGCATGTTGCACAACCGCACGGTTCGTCACAGCACGAGCTGTCAGAGCATGGTCCTTCAGAGCACGACCGGCCCGCAGACGGCGGACCAGAGCGCAGCGCCTCGTCGATCCATATGCAGGGACTGCACAAGCGCTTCGGCAACAGCACCGTGGCCCTTGATGGCGTTGATCTCACTATCCAGGCGGGAGAATTCTTTACTCTGTTGGGGCCGTCTGGCTGCGGCAAGACAACCCTGCTGCGAATCCTCGCGGGCCTGGAAGAAGCCGATGATGGACGGCTGACCATCGGCCAGCGTGATGTCACCGACGTGCCGCCCCACCAGCGCAGCGTCAATACGGTGTTCCAGTCCTATGCCCTGTTTCCGCACCTTTCCGTGCGCGAGAACCTGGCCTTTGGCCTCAAGATGCGCGGTGTCGATCGTCAGCAGCGGGAAGAGCGGGTAGCGCGTATTGCGCAGTTTATCCAGCTGGGGGATCTCATCGACCGGCGTATCGATCAGCTGTCGGGCGGCCAGCGTCAGCGCATTGCCCTGGCTCGAGCGCTGGTGTGCGAGCCGGACGTACTGCTGTTGGATGAGCCTCTGTCGGCGCTTGATGCGGGCTTGCGCAGCCAGCTGCAGGTGGAATTACTGAGGGTCCAGAAGCGGCTGGGCATGACCTTTGTGTTCGTGACCCACGATCAGGACGAGGCAATGGTCATGTCCGATCGTATCGCCGTGCTCAACGGAGGCACGATCCAGCAGGTGGGGCCTCCACGTGATGTCTACGAACGGCCCGTCAATGCGTTTGTGGCGCGCTTCATGGGACATGACAACCTCTATCCCATCAGCCGCCGGCAGGGGGATCGGGTGACCACCGAGCTGGGCGAACTGGTGCTCGAACCGGGCACGGCGGGCAGCGATGAGCTGCTGTTGATTCGCCCTGAAACCCTGGACGTGCTGCCGGGAACGCAGCAGGGCGCCAATCACCTGCATGGCAGGGTGGTGGAACGCCTGTATCGGGGCAGTCACGCCGAGTTTCGCCTGGCGGTCGGCGCGGCCACGATCCAGGCCACGATCAACAACCGTGGACACCGGCTGCCCGAGGTGGATGACGAGGTGACCCTGGTGGTGGCCGCTGAAGATCTTGTGACCGTTGCTGCATAGGGGGACCGAGCATGAACGATACTGCTGTGCTCGGCCGTAGCCGAGCCATGGTGACCGAGACCAGGCATCTGCTGTTTACCGTCAGTCCCGGTGCTGCATGGATCATCCTTTTTCTGGTGCTGCCCAGTGCCTATCTGATGGGCGTGGCCTTCATGACCAACGGGCCCTATGGACTGCCCGAGATGCCATTGTCGCTGGAGTCCTTTCGCCAGCTGGCGGGATTCGGCTTTCTGGGCTGGAGCCCGGGCAACCTCTATACGCTGTTGAGGTCGCTGTGGCAGACCGTGGTGGCGACAGGGTTGGTGGTCGTCGTGGCCTATCCGATCGCCTACTACATCACCACCTGTCGAGCTCGCTGGCGCCCGATCATGCTGCTGCTGGTGGTCGTGCCGTCCTGGACCAATCAGGTCATCCGCACCTTTGGCTGGATGAATCTGCTGGCACCGGGGACGCCGCTGTCGGCTGCCGCCGAAACGTTGGGACTGATTGCCCCGAACATGGGCCTGTATCCGTCGAACTTCGCCGTCACTCTGGGCCTGGTCTACAACTTCCTGCCGTTTATGGTGCTGCCGCTGTACGCCGCCTTTGAAAAACTGGATACGGCGCAGGTCGAGGCGGCCCAGGATCTCTACGCCACGCCCATCAAGGCCTTCTGGCACGCGGTGTTTCCGCAGACATTGCCGGGACTGCTGGCGGGCGTGGTACTGGTGGCCATCCCGGCCTTTGGCATGTATGTGATCCCTGAGCTGCTGGGCGGTGGCAAGGCGTTGATGCTGGGCAACCTGGTCGCCAACCAGTTCTCGGGTGGCTCCAACTGGCCGCTCGGCGCCGCCGGCGCCATCTTGATGCTGCTGGCAACCTTTGCTGGGCTTTATGCCATGCGGCGTATTGGCAAACGCCTGGGCGGTGGAGAGGAGGTGGTGATATGAGAAAGCGCACCCTCAAGCGTGGACTGACGGGCTTCTGGTGGTTGACCCTGGTCTTCCTGTACCTGCCGCTGGCTGTGGTGGTGATGTTTTCCTTCAACGCCGCCAATAGCGCCGCCAGCATGACCGGCTTCTCCCTGCGCTGGTATCACCAGCTGTTTGCCAATGACCAGATCATGAGCGCCTTCGGCAATACCCTGGTGCTGGCGCTGGCATCGTCACTGATCGCCCTGGCGATCGGCTGTCTGATCGGGTACGGCATGTATCGCCACCGGCATCGCAAGCTGGGCTGGTTGATCGTGCTGATCTATCTGCCGATCGTGTTGCCGGATATCGTCTTTGGCATCTCCGAGATGGCCTTTTTCGTCAAGCTCCACGAGTTGACCGGCTGGTTCAAGCCCGGACTCGGGACGATGATCATCGCTCACGTAACCTTTCAGATTCCGTTTGTGGCGCTGATTGTCTACTCCCGTTTCGTGGGGCTCGACCCCACCCTGTTCGAGGCGGCCAAGGACTTGTACGCGACCCCGATCAAGCGGGTGGTGCACTTCATGCTGCCGACCATCAAACCGGCGTTGATATCTGCCTTCTTCCTTTCCTTTACCCTGTCGGTGGATGATTTCGTCATCAGCTTCTTCACCTCGGGACCGGAAAGCGCCACCTTGCCGATCTATATCTGGGGGGCCATCAAGAAGGGGGTCTCACCAGAGATCAACGCCATTGCCACCTTGATGATCGCTGCCGTGGCGCTGGCTGCTGTCGCCAGCCTTGCCATCAATCGGCGCAAGGCGTGAAGGACCGATAACCGATACCTGTTCCATGACCCAGGGCACCAGGGAGACCCACACCATGCTCTATCGCAACCGCATCGCCGCCGGCATCACCTTGGCCAGCGTCCTGTTCACGGGGGCCGCTCAGGCCGAAGAGGGCAAGCTGTACCTGTTCAATTGGACCGAGTACATGGACCCCGAGATCATCGAGGCGTTTGAGGAGAGGTACGACGTCGAGGTCGTGACCAACTACTTCAACTCGAACCCTGAAATGATCGCCAAGCTCAATGCTGGCGGCACGTCCCAGTACGACATTGTGGTGCCGTCGAACTATTACATTCCGCGGATGATCGAGACGGGTCTGGTGCAGAAGCTTGACCGTGCACTGATCCCGAATTTCGATAACCTGATGGACCAGTTCAAGGACCCCAGCTTCGACCCGGGTGCTGAGTACTCGGCGGCGTATCAGTGGGGCACCACCGGTATCGTGTATAACACCGAGACCTTCCCTGAGGCGCCGAAGAGCTGGTCATTGCTGTTTGACCCGGAGGTCAATGGCGACTATCCGTTCTCGATGATCCAGGACGGCCAGGTGGCCACCGGCAGCGCCTGCGCCTATCTGGTAGGCAACTTCCAGTGCAGCAGTCTGGATGATTTGAAGCAGGCCGCGAGACTGCTGATCGAGACCAAGAACCGCGATAACTTCTCTGGTTTTACCGATGGCACGCCGACGCTGCAGCAGCTGGCGCGGGGCGTTACCCACGTCGGCATGTCCTTCAACGGCGACTATCTGTACTTCAAGGATGAAGACCCGGAAACCTTCGAGCACCTTGCCTTCATCATTCCCGACGAGGGTGCCGAGATGTGGGTGGACTCCATGGTCATTCCCGTGGATGCCCCCAACCCGGAACTCGCGCACAAGTTCATCGACTTCATTCTGGACGCCGAAATTGGCGCTCAGCTGTCCAATTACAACTATTACGCAAGCCCCAACGAGGCCGCGCGGCCTTACCTCGATGAGGTGCTGACGCAGCCGCCGACCCAGCCGACCGAAGACGATATGGAACGCCTTCGCTTCACCCCCAGCCTGTCAGGCCAACAGCTGCAGACCTTCCAGCAGCTGTGGTCCGAGGTAAAGGCTCGGTGATGCCACTGCCGCGAGGCGTTCAGCGCCTCGCGGCGTCGGCCCGGCCTCGGGCCCCGGGACGGGGCTCGGCCACCGAGTGAGACACTCACGCAACGGAACACTCTCATGAGTAACCGCCAGGAAAGCCCAGCGCTTAGCGACTGGTTCAAACAATATGGTATTACCGAGGTCGAGTGCCTGGTCACCGATCTCACCGGCATCCTCAAGGGCAAGATCATGCCCGCGGGCAAGTACCTGAACGGTGGTCGGCCGCGCTTGCCGGACTCGATCTTCATTCAGACCGTGACCGGCGGCTACCCGGACGACGAGGATATCCGCTTCTGGAATCCCGCCGAGCGGGACATGGAGCTGGTCCCCGACCCCAATGCGGTGTTTCTGGTCCCCTGGGCTGACGATCCTACCGCCCAGATCATTCACGACTGTCACTATCTTACCGGTGAGCCGGTGGAGCTGGCGCCTCGCTACGTTCTCAAGCGCGTGCTGGAGCTCTATCAAGCGCGAGGCTGGACGCCCGTCGTGGCCCCGGAGGTCGAGTTCTTCCTGGTCAAGACCAATACCGACTCTGACTACCCCCTCGAGCCCCCGGTAGGGCGCACCGGTCGACAGGAGAGCAGTCGACAGAGCTTCTCCATCGATGCGGTCAACGAGTTCGATCCTCTGTTCGAGGAAATGTACGACTACTGCGAGGCGATGGATCTGGATCTGGATACCCTGATCCATGAGGAAGGCGCCGGGCAGATGGAGGTCAACTTCCAGCACGGTGATCCGCTGGTGCTGGCGGATCAGGTCGTAATGTTCAAGCGCGTACTGCGTGAGACGGCGCTGCGTCATGGCATGTATGGCACCTTCATGGCCAAGCCGATGGCCAATGAGCCGGGCAGCTCCATGCATATTCACCAGAGCCTGGTAGATCCGGCAACGGGTCGAAACCTGTTTGCCGGTGACGATGGTCAGCCCAGCCGCCTGTTTCACCATTTCATCGGCGGACTGCAGCGTTATCTGCCCGCTGCCATGCCGCTGCTGGCGCCCAACGTCAATTCCTACCGGCGTCTGCTGCGCACCGAGACCTCTGGTTCGGCGCCCATCAACGTCGAGTGGGGCATGGATAACCGCACGGTAGGCCTGCGTGTCCCTGTGTCAGGGCCGGAGGCGACCCGGGTCGAGAACCGGTTGGCCGGAGCCGACGCCAACCCCTATCTGGTGATGGCGGCCTCTCTGGCCTGCGGCTACCTGGGAATGCTGGGCCAGGTAGAACCGCGTCCGCCCATGGTCGGGTCTGCCTGGTCGGGCGGTAACAAGCTGCCCGACGACATCGGCCCCGCGCTGGACCTGCTGCATGGCTGTGAGGCCCTGGCGGGTATTCTGGGGGAGCGATTCACCAACAGCTATCTGGCGGTCAAGCGTGCCGAGCACCGAGAGTACTTCCAGGTGATCTCCTCCTGGGAGCGTGAGCATCTACTGCTTCGGGTGTAGGTAGATGGTGGCGTGTCGGCGTTGACATCGAGCCAGGCGATTGCCTGGCTCGATGCATATGGAAGCTTAGAGTGGTGATTATTTGATGTCGCTGGGGTTGGTTTTGGCGCTTTCAACCGCGTAGAATGCGATCACATGTTGAATAAAATAACCATGTGAGAGGTTTTTATGGCCAGGTCAGCTTCTACGTCCTCTGCGGCGGCATCAGCCAACAGCGTTCATCACGCGGCCTCCTGGTATGCCGCTTCGGCCAATGAGAGTCCCCAGCGTCCGGCGTTGGCAGATGACGTGAGTTGTGATGTCTGTGTGGTAGGTGCCGGATTCACCGGTATCTCCGCCGCCCTGCATCTGGCCGAGAAGGGGCTGAAGGTCATCGTACTCGAAGCCGCGCGTGTCGGTTATGGTGCCTCTGGTCGCAATGGTGGTCAGATCGTCAACAGCTATAGCCGTGACATGGATGTCATCGAGGACAAGTACGGGGCTGATACGGCTCGGGCATTGGGAGACATGGCCTTTGAAGGCAATCGCATCATTCGTGAGCGTATTGCCCAGTACGGCATCGATTGCGACCTGCGTGAGGGCAACCTGTTTGCGGCCTGCAACGACAAGCAGCTCAAGGGGCTGCGTGAACACAAGGCCTTGTGGGAGCGTTACGGCCACCATCAGCTGGAGTTGCTGGAAGGCGATAGCTATCGCCGTGAAGTCGGCAGCGATCGCTACAGCGGGGCGCTGGTCGATCATTCCGGCGGTCACCTGCATCCCTTGAATCTGGTGCTGGGGCAAGCGGCGGCGCTTGAGTCCCTGGGTGGCGTGATCTATGAGCAGAGCCCGGTGGAAACTCTGGTGCATGGTCAGCCGGTACAGCTCAAGACCCGCCATGGGCGAGTCCACGCTGACAGGGTAGTGATGGCGGGCAATGCCTACATGAGCGGCGTCATGCCCGAGCTCGAGGCCAAGTCCATGCCCTGCGGTACTCAGATCATCACCACCGAGCCGTTGAGCGATGACCTGGCCCGCTCGCTGCTGCCGAACAACATGGCGGTGGAAGACTGCAACTACCTGCTGGACTATTTCCGGCTGACCCGCGACAACCGGTTGATCTACGGTGGCGGCGTCAACTATGGCGGTGAGGATCCCGCCGACATCGAGGCTGTGATTCGCCCGAAGATGGAAAAGACCTTTCCGCAGCTCAAGTCCACCAAGGTGGACTTCGCCTGGAGCGGGACCTTTCTGATGACGTTGAATCGACTGCCGCAGTTCGGTGTCATCAATGACAATGTCTACTACGCCCAGGGCTATTCAGGACACGGGGTTACCTGCACCCATCTGGCGGGGCGGCTGATCAGTGAGGTGATGACCGGTCGCGACGAGCGCTTTGATGCCTTCGCCGGCCTCCCTCATTTGCCGTTTCCCGGTGGACGCATGCTGCGCGTGCCACTGTCCGCTATCGGCGCCTGGTACTACGAGACCCGGGACAAGCTGGGACTATAGTCGGCGTCCTCTAGGGCTGTCGTCTCGGCGTCGCCAGTGGGGGTCACCCTTGTCGCGTCGGGACGACAGTACGACAAAAACCTTGCAAGTTGACCGAGAAGGCTTCGAACGCTGTTCGATAATGGCTAGGATGGTGTCATCAACCTACGCCAAGACGCCCATCACGGGGGATAAGTGCCCGTGAAGGAGCAAGGAGAACAGCATGAGCAAGTCGATCATTGTCGGTTCCACCCTAGCGGTCTTCGGTCTCGGTGGCTTGGCCTTTGGTGCCTGGCAGGTCCAGCAGGCGCCCCAGGGGCCTCAATTCGCCAACATTACCGCGGTGACGCCGGTCACCGAGACCGTCAGCACACCGCGCCAGGTCTGCGAAAATGTGCAGGTGTCGCGTCAGGCACCCACCCGTGACCCTCACAGTATCCTGGGCAGCGCCGCGGGTGCCGTCGTAGGCGGCCTGGTCGGTAACCAGATTGGTGGCGGTAGCGGGCGCAAGATCGCCACGGTGGCCGGCGCCATCGGCGGAGGCTTTGCCGGCCGAGAGGTTCAGCGGCACATCGAGTCCGGGCAGACGGTGACCACTACCGAGCAGCGCTGCCACACGGTCAACGATACCAGCGAGAAGACGTTGGGCTATGACGTGGCCTGGGAGTATGACGGTGTACGCCAGGTTGCTCGCCTGGAGAGCGCGCCGGATGGTGACCGGGTGTTGCTGGAACAGGGGCAGCCCCAGTGGGAGGTGGTGACGCAATCCACCGACCGCTCGTGAGGATGGCCGCCAAGGGATGATGAGATCCCTGCATCTCCAAAAGACGCCGGAGCCCGTCAGTGGCTTCCGGCGTCTTTTTTCTTTTCATGGGCTGATGCTTATGGGCCGATATTCATGGGCCGATGTTCATGTGCAAAGGGTAGGTTCGCAGTCAACGGCGTGACGGGGGAGGGCTCACTCCGACTTGCGGCTGTCCACTTCCTTGCCCAACGCATCAATGGGGCGACTCGACGGGAAGGTGTACGAGGCGTAGCGCACGGCCAGCACTGCCAATGCCAGCAGGAAGATGCCCCCGCACAGATAAAGCAGACTGATATCCGGCTTGGGATGGTGGGAAATGTCCCCTATCAGATAGCGGGTCAGGGCAGTAATGGCGACGTAGAGCAGAAAGCGAATCGGCAGGTGGTTGGTCTTGAAGTAGATGCCGACCATGGCGCCTAGCTCCAGGTAGATGAACAGCAGCAGAATGTCGTCTACGCTGGCGTGCCCAGAGCTGATCATGGTGATGAACGTCCCCACCGAGGCCCAGGCGATCATTCCACCAATCACGAACAGCCCCAGGTAGTGGAAACCTTCCACAAGCAGGTTGCCAACGTCATCGGCGTGGTGGTGCATCTTGTCGCGGCTGCTGCGGGCCCATTTCACATTCCATTCCTCATTGGCGGGGTCTGATCTCACGCTATCCCGATGGCCAAGCGCTGACAAGTCGCTACCCCTTTGGTTCAGGCTGAAGTCTTGATCCAGACGCGCAGTTCTCGCCGCTGCCTACTTGCATACTCCTGTCTGGTGAGTGTGACGAGGAGACGGCAGATGGTGACGACCTTACCGCAGGCACTATTTCGACATTTCCTGGGGACTTCCCCTGACTGGTACAAGCTCTCGCTTCTCGCCTGCTTGGTGATCAACCCGCTCGTGTTCTTCTTGCTGGGTGGCTTCGTGGCTGGCTGGCTATTGCTGGCGGAATTCATCTTTACCCTGACCATGGCGCTCAAGTGCTATCCGCTGCAGCCTGGTGGACTGCTGGCCCTGGAGGCCGTCGGCATGGGCATGACCGATGCGCACCACGTGATGGATAAGGTCTCGGCCAATCTCGATGTATTACTGCTGCTGGTCTTCATGGTCGCGGGTATCACCTTCATGAAGCCGCTGCTGCTGAAGCTATTCACCCGGCTTCTGGTCGGTATTCCATCCAAGCGAGTCCTGTCGCTGTGCTTTTGCCTGACGACGGCTGCGTTGTCGGCGTTTCTCGATGCGCTGACCGTCATGGCGGTGGTCATCAGCGTATCCGTTGGTTTCTATGCCATCTATCATCGCGTCGCATCGGCCCGCGGCCAGCACGACAGTCACGATCACGCTGACGATACACGGCTGTCCGATATCAGTCGCACTGAGCTGCAGGAGTACCGTCGGTTCTTGCGTTCCCTGCTGCTGCACGCCTCCATGGGTACCGCCCTGGGTGGAGTCATGACCATGGTGGGGGAGCCCCAGAACCTGATCATTGCGGACCAGGCGGGCTGGGGCTTCGGCGAGTTCTTCTTGAGACTGGCGCCGGTGACCATCCCGGTGTTGGCGGCTGGGCTGGGTACCTGCCTGTTGGTGGAGAGTCGCCATCTGTGTGGCTATGGTCAGCGGCTCCCAGACACGATTCGCCAGATCCTGATCGAACATGATCGGCAAGACCGAGCTGGATGTGGCGTAAGTGAACGCGCTCGACTCTGGGTCCAGCTGGGGGTGCTCACCTGGTTGATGGTGGCGCTGGCACAGCATCAGGCGTCGGTGGGCTTGATCGGGCTGGCCGTGATCGTACTGGCAAGCTCGCTGTTGGGTATTACCGAGGAGCATGCCCTCGGGCATGCCTTTGAAGAGGCGCTGCCGTTCACTGCCCTGCTGGTGGTGTTCTTTACCATTGTCGCGGTGATCGTCGAGCAGCACCTGTTTGCGCCGGTCATCGACATGGTACTCGCCCATACCGGGGGAGAGCAGTTGGGATGGGTCTATCTCAGCAATGGACTGCTGTCGATGGTGTCGGATAACGTGTTCGTTGGCACGGTCTACATCAGCGAGATTCGGGCCGCGTTCCAGCAGGCACTGATCAGCGCTGAACAGTTTGATCTGCTGTCGGTCGCCGTCGCCACAGGCACTAACCTACCCTCGGTGGCCATGCCCAACGGGCAGGCCGCATTCCTCTTCCTGCTCACGTCCGCGGTGGCGCCGCTGGTGCGCTTGTCGTACCGACGGATGGTGTGGATGGCCGCCCCCTATACCCTGGCGCTTAGTCTCGGCGGATTTTTGTGTGTCCGCTACGGGCTTGAGCCCGCCAGTCAGGCCATGCAGACCCTGGGGTGGTTGTAGAGCGGCCGATATCGCGAGATAGAACCTGACACCGCCGCCCACAGGGGGCGGCGGTGCTGTTGACTGCCAGACCTCGCCAATAGGCATTGCCGGCAATGCACGAGGCTTAAGCGCCACGCCAAGCTTCCGTGCTACGCCAGGCTATATCCCAGCACGATAAAGCCGAGGGTGGTGACGCTGGCACCGATCAGGGTGTAGGGCAGCTGCGTCAGGGCGTGCTGCATGGGCAGTACTCCGCTGCCCTGGGAGGACAGTACCGACGAGTCGGAGAAGAAGCAGGCATGGCTGCCGAAGCTCGAGGCGGACAGCAGGGCGCCGACCACCAATGGCATCGACACTCCCATATGGGCGGCCATGGGCACCACAATCGGGATCGAGATGACAAAGACGCCCCAGGAGGAGCCGGTGGCAAAGACCACGACGGCCATGGAAGCAAACACGATGGCAGGCAGCAGTGCGGGGGTGATGTAAGGAGCCAGCGTATCGATCATGAACTGGGTCATGCCCAGTTGATCGTTGACTTCCTTGAGCATGAAGCCGACGGCAACAATGGCCAGGGGCAGCATCATGGTACGGAAGCCGTCCATGATCGAATCCATCAAGCTCGAGAAGGTCGACAAGCGCTGCACCAGGAACAGCACGATAGTGAACAGGGTGGCGGCGATGACGCCCTTGAGCAGGTCGATCTCGAAGTAGGCACTGGCGCCGATCAATACCGCCATGGGGGCAATGAAATTGAACAGGCCAAGCCAGGGATTGCCGCGAGGGGTGTCGTCACTGAGCGGTTCGTCGGGGGCGCCATCGGGGATGGGTTGTCCGGCCTTGGCGCGACGCTCAGCGGCCTTCATCGGTCCGAGATCGGGCATCAACCCGATCGCGACCAGAAAGACCAGGCCCATGGCCACCCAGCCATACAGCATGTACGGGATCGATTGGATATAGAGCCACATGCCAGGCCCGTCGGTCGCGCCATTGGTCTCCAGCAATTCGGCAAAATACACCGCCCAGGTGGAAATCGGCACGAGCACACAGATCGGAGCGGCCGTGGAGTCGACGATGTACGCCAGCTTTTCGCGTGATACCCCGAAGCGGTCGGTAAGTCGCTTCATGGCAGCAGATGTGGCGAGAGCGTTGAGGTAGTCATCGATAAAGATCAGCAGGCCGAGAACGGCGGTACTGATCAACGATTGCCGACGAGTCTTGACCAGGCGGCTCATGAAGTGGCTGAAGCTCAGGGTGCAGCCGGACTTTTCCAGCATCGCGATAAAGCCGCCCATCAGACCGCAGACCAGAATCAGCCAGGCGATGGTCTCGTTCATCATGACGTCGAGGGAAATGTCGGCCAGGGTCCCGATGTAATCGGCCGGCTCGATCAGGATGAGGCCTGACAGGGAGCCGATGGCCAATGCTTCAAGGGTGCGGTGGGTGGCGATGGCCACGACCAGTACGATCAGCGAAGGGACCAGACTTATCCAGCCAAATGGCGTTCCCGCTTCATGGTAGAGGGTGAGACCAGCTACCAGGGCGACCAATCCTGCGACCAGAAGGAAGACTCGGCCCTTGCCTTTCTGTGCAGGTTTGCCAGGAGCAAAGGGATGCGAGGAGGTGGAAGAGGGCGTGGTCATGCGATCACCTCCTGCAGATGAGGCTGGTGAGTGGCCAGGTTGACGAAAACGTCCTGCAGGCACGACGGGCGCTTGGGGCTTTTAGGAGTTGTGCGTGTCATAAGGGGACCCGTGTTGGTGTGTTGTGTTCGGGTTGACGTCGGGACAGGGCAACGCGACGGCCCCATGGGGCCGCTGCGTAGCAGGAATATCTGTGATGCTGAGAGGGTCAGGCGTCCTTAGACGTGGCGCAGATACCAGTCATACTCAAGGCGACTGACGCTTTGCATGGCGAGCTCGCGCTCCGCTCGACGGTTGGCCACGAAGACCTTGAGAAAGTCGCGGCCCAGGGCCTCGGCAAGGACCGCTGAGTCTTCCAGCAGATCCAGCGCCTGGCTCCAGCTATTGGTCAGCGTGGGCGTGAGCTGGCGGTAGGCGTTGCCGGTGGTGGCCTCAGGGGGCGTGAGGTCTGACGCCAGCCCATGCAGCACAGACGCCAGCAGCGTGGCCAGCAACAGGTAAGGGTTGGCGTCGGCCCCCGCGACACGATGCTCGACTCGGCGCGCAGCGTTGGCACCGGAAGGGATGCGCAGGGCCACCGAGCGGTTATCGTATCCCCAGCAGGGGGTCATGGGCACGTAGAGCCCTGGTTGAAAGCGGCGGAACGAGTTGAGGTTCGGCGCGAACAGCGCCATCGACGCGGGCATCAGCTCCATCAGGCCAGCGATGGCGTTGCCCAGCAGGCGGCTGCCATGGGGATTTTCGTCGGGGTCTGCGAACACATTGTCGCCATTCTGGTCGACCAGGCTCATGTGCACGTGCATGCCATTGCCCGCTTCCCCGCCGTAAGGCTTGGCCATGAAGGTGGCTTCAAAACCGTGGCGCAGCGCGACCCCTTTGATCAGGCGCTTGAGCAGCACGGCGCTGTCACATGCCTTGAGCACATCATCGCCGTGAATCAGGTTGATCTCGAACTGCCCCGGGGCGCACTCTTTCAGTGCCGTATCGAGAGGCAGCTGCTGTGTCTTGGCCGCGGCGTGAACTTCCTCGAGAAAGTCGGCGTATTCATCGAGTTCACTGATGGAATAGAGCTGGCTCTCCTTGGCTCGTTCGCCGCTGGCGGGGGACTTGCAGGGCTGCGCCATGCCGAGTTCATCGCGGGCACGATCGACCAGATAGAATTCCAGCTCCAGTGCCACGACCGCCTTGAAACCGCGATCCGCCAGGCGCTGAACTTGGGCCGCCAGGACATTGCGTGGGTCGGCAAAGAAAGGACCATCGTCGTCGTCGCGCATGCTCATGAGCAGCTGGGCATGACGGCCGTCTCGCTGCCAGGGGGCCACCATCAGGCTGCCAGGAACGGGACGACAGATCTGGTCACGATCCCCGATGTCGAGCCCTAGCCCTGTCTCTTCCACAGTGTTTCCGGTGATATCGAGGGCGAACACAGAGCCCGGTAGCGCAATGCCGCTGACAAAGGCCTTTTCCAGGTTGTCCGTCGGAATTCGCTTGCCGCGCAGGACGCCATTGAGGTCACTGATCAGCAGGTCCACGCTGTCGATCTCGGGATGGCGCTGGAGAAAGTCGCGGGCTTCATCGACGCCGGGGGTGCTCATGCGGTCACCTTTGTTGGTTCGTTGTGATCGGCATAGTGTTTCGCTGGGCAAGCGGTGGTGTCAAATTATTTACGCGAGGCCATCACTGCATCGCACAGAGTGAAGTCCGACTGTTTGCGTTGTTTTGTTTCATAAACAGGTGTTTATAGATTGTTGTCTGTGGTTTGATTTAGCCAGGGTTGGCAAGAAAATGCGACCAATGTATGTTGAGCAAACCATAACAAGTGAACGTTCAAGAGGGAGAGCATGAATATCCGTCCCCTGGTAGGAGTCATCGCGTGTCGCCGTGACGTCGAAGGTCATCCGGCGCACATGGTCACGGACAAGTACGTGAGAACGCTGCGTGACTACGGTCTCGAGCCGGTCGTGCTTCCCGTCTGGGAAGAGCAACGCGACGAGGACGTGAGTGCCTTGCTGGCACGCCTTGATGGTCTTGTGCTCACCGGCAGCTACACCAATGTCTTGCCCGAGCGTTACGGGGCGCAACGGGCCCCGGAAAACACTCGCGATGACGTGGCACGGGATGCTGCTGCCATGAGCTGGATTCCCCTGGCGCTGGAGCGCTCACTGCCGCTGCTGGGGATCTGTCGGGGCTTTCAGGAAATCAATGTGGCCTTCGGTGGCAGCCTGCATCAGGCCGTGCAGCGTGTCCCGGGGATGCTGGATCACCGGGAGCCCGAGGGACACAAGCAGCAGCAGTATGCTCCCGTGCACGACGTGACGATCGAACCGGGAGGCCAGTTGGCGGCGCTGTTCGACGAACCGGTAGCCAAGGTCAATTCACTGCATCAACAGGGCGTCGACCGCCTGGGTGAAGGCTTGCGTGTGGAAGCCCTGGCCCCTGATGGCCTGGTGGAGGCAGTTTCTGTAGCGCAGGCACCGGGCTTTACCCTGGCTGTCCAGTGGCACCCTGAGTGGGAGTCTGCTTCCCATCCGCTTTACGACGCCATCTTCCGAGGGTTTGCCAAGGCTTGCGCAAGTCGTCGGTAATATCGTCGTTAGATGGGTGTTATTGACTCGTTTTGATGTAAAACATGGATTACATCAGAGGCGGTGACGCCGAGCTGACGCGGGTTTTCGCCAGGACAACGGTGAGTGCTGGGGTCGGCGGCGTCGATGTTGATGCCTCGACAGGCATAGAAACTACATTAAGCTGACATCGTGGTCATGCTCCCGGGGAAGTGGCCCTTCCCCATTGCAGTTCCAGGGCTGCCCGGGAGAATTCTTTTGAGAATTCGCAAGGAGAGAGCGATGGTGCTTAAGCGTGTGTCTGCGATGGGTATGCTGGCGGGCTCAATGCTGCTGTTCGGGGCAGGTCTGGCCGTGGCTGAATCGTCGTCAATGTCCGGGGAGCAGTCTACGGCAGAAGAGGAATTGCGCCAGGCGTTGGAGGAAAGCCACGCGGAATCTCAGCCGGGCGAAGGCATGATGGAGCAAGATAATGCCACCATGCTGGAAGGCAGCGCTGCTGCCACCGAAAAGCGGCAGGAGATGCTCGAGCACGCTGATCCTGGTAGCACTGAAGGCGCCATGGACGGCTACAACAGTGACATGCTCGAGGGTAGCGAGGCAGCCAACGAAAAACGTCAGGCGATGATGAACGAAGAAGGCTAAGCCATATCGGCTCGGCGGTTTCGCCGGTCTTTTATCGCCATGTCTTTTCGCAGGTAGACCATCAGCGGCACCGTCTCAGGACGGTGCCGCTGTCGTTGGTGGATAGCGTTCGTAGCGAGTCGAGTGCAGCCAGGCAGCCGCCTGGCATGCACGGTCAGCCGAGGGAGAGCGTCGGTGTGCTTGAGGGAACCGTCGCGCGTTGGCCCAGCAGGTAGAGGCAGGCGGTCAGCGTAAGCGCGCCTGCCCCGAGCCCCAGCCACCAGGGGAGTCCCAGCCCGGTCATGCCGGCACCGAAAATCAGTGCCACCAGCCCTACCAGCAGCGCGTAGGGCAGCTGTGTGGTGACGTGTTCGATCAACTCACAGCCGCTGGCCATCGCCGCCAGCAGGGTGGTTTCGGCCAGTGGAGAGCAGTGGTCGCCCCACACTGCTCCGGCCAGCACGCCCGCCACGGACGCGTAGAGCAGTGGCATGCCTTCCGCACTACCGGCCATGTCGTGGTGGTCAAGAACCGCCCAGGCCAGCGGCACCACCAGAGGCATCATGATGCCCATGACACCCCATGACGAGCCGGTAGCAAAGGCGGTGAAACCGGCAAGACAGAAGATCACCGCCGGCAGCCACTGTGGCGACAGGCTCTCGCCCAGGACAGACACCAGGTAGTCACTGGTATGCAGCGCGTCATTCACCCCTGCCAAGGCCCAGGCCATCATCAGGATGGTGATCGGCAGCAGCATCGACTTCACGCCCTCGAACCAGTAATGAAGCGTCTCCGTCATGCGCATCAGCCCCTGGGCCAGGGTCAGCACGACGGCGCATAGGCAGGCCGCAAGGGAACCCCACATCATGGCGCTGAACGAGTCGCCTTCCCCGAAGACGTCGCGCAGCAGATGTGGTCCCTCGCCGAGCGACGCCAGTCCGGTGGTGTAAATCCCGCCGAGGGTGACCCCGACCAGGACCAGCATGGGCACAACGGCGTTCAGTGCGCGATGGGGGATACCTTCCTTGGTGGCGATGTCTGCTTCCTCGACGATCGCCTCTCGGCTGCTGAGGCCTTGGCGCTCCCCTGGGGATGCCAGGGCGCGTCGCTCGGCTTTCAGCATCGGGCCAAAGTCGCGGCCGGTCCAGGCCACCAGAAAAACGAAGACCAGCGCGAGAATGGGGTAGGCGTTGTAGGGAATGGCGTTGACGAATACCGAGTAGGCCGAGGCATCCCAGCCATCGATACCCGTCATCGCCTCGCTGATCAGGCCCACCTGAAACCCGATCCAGGTCGTGACCAGCATGATGGCGGACACCGGCGCCGCAGTGCTGTCGACAAGGTAGGCCAGCTTGGCGCGAGAGACGCATAGCCGATCGGTGATATGTCGCATGGTGTTGCCGACGATCAGAGCATTGGCGTAGTCGTCGAAAAAGATGGCGAGCCCCAGCAGTGCGGAGGAGCTTTGGGCTTGGCGACGTCCGCGCACCACCCGGGAAATGCGCTCGGCAATGCCGCGGGTCCCGCCGTTGCGGGAGATGATCCCCACCATGCCGCCAATCAACAGGCAGAACAGTACGATGGACATGTGATCGCTGTCGCTGGCGGCGTTCAACACGTGCACATTCACCGAGTCACCGAAGGCGTTGAGCAGCGCGGTTGGATGCATGCCATGCAACACCCAGCCGCCCAGCAGCAGGCCAGTGAACAGCGCCACGATGACCTGGCGAAAGGCCAGCGCCAGCGTAATGGCGCTGAGTGCTGGCAGCAGCGATAGCCATGCAGGAATCGGGTCAAGCACAGCAGTGGCCAGGCTGACGTTGGCTGCGTCCACGAGCGAGACGGTGTATGTCTCCTGGCCGAGCACCAGCTCCAGGCTGGCCTGGCCGGCGTCGTCGGCAATCAGCTGACGCTCAGGGAGCAGTCTCTCGCTGCCGGAAGGGAGAGTGTGGCGTGTCTCGATACGGTAGGAGGCGCCCGGTTCCAGACCACTGACCTCGATGTGAGTCGGGACCTCTGCAAGGATGAGTTCGGCAGTGGAAAGGTCAGGCTGTGCGTGTGCGGGTGACGACAGGATGGCGGCAAAGGCCAGGCACATGGCCCAGCAGCAGGCGCGCCCAAAGCACTGGCGCAACAACGGGGTAAGGTGATGCATAGGGACTCCCGGCAAGTGATTGGAATGGTTGTTGGTCTGGGGAGAGTTGTGTCAATGAAAATTGGTCTATGTTGATTGGGTCGTCAAACAAAAAAATTAAGATTTACATCTAATGTCGACATTTTCTTACGGTCATTAACCATATAACAAAGGGTTAGCTTCGTGTTGGGCGAAAGGATGATCGATCTCTTGGCAAGAAAGCGTATGGTGGTTATGTTGAATAAAACATAACGTTTATCCTCTGCCGTTTTGGGAGAATCGGCCATGACCCTGAAGGACAGCACCACCCTCAAGCAGCTGGACAGTGCTCACCACCTGCATCCCTTTACCGATTTCAAGGCGCTTGGGGAGGAGGGCAGTCGCATCATCGTCGATGCCCAAGGCGTGTACATACGTGATGCCGACGGCAACCGAATACTGGATGCCATGGCGGGGCTGTGGTGCGTCAACCTGGGGTACGGTCGTAAGGAGCTGGTCGACGCCGCCACCCAGCAGCTGACTCAGCTGCCGTACTACAACAACTTCTTCAAGACCTCGCACCCACCGGCGGTGGAGCTGGCCGCGACCCTCTGCCGTCTCGCCCCGCCGCACATGAACCGGGTGTTCTTCACCGGTTCAGGCTCCGAAGCCAATGACACCGTCGTGCGTATGGTGCGGCGCTACTGGGCATTGAAGGGGCGTCCGCAAAAGCACTGGATCATTGGTCGCGAGAACGGCTATCACGGTTCCACGGTGGCGGGGATGAGCCTTGGGGGCATGGCACCCATGCATGAGCAGGGTGGGCCCTGCGTACCGGGGATTACCCATGTTCGTCAGCCCTACTGGTATGGCGAGGGCCTGCCTGATGCCAGCTGTGAGGACCCCGAGAGCTTCGGTCGTCGCTGCGCCGAGGCGCTTGAGGCGCGCATTCAGGAGCTGGGCGCCGATCAGGTGGCGGCATTTATCGCCGAGCCGGTACAGGGTGCCGGTGGCGCCATCATCCCGCCAGACAGCTACTGGCCGGCCATCAAGGAGGTGCTGGATCGGTACGATATCCTGCTGGTGGTGGATGAGGTGATCTGTGGGTTTGGTCGCCTGGGAGAGTGGTTCGGCAGTGTTCACTACGACCTGACCCCCGACCTGATGCCGATCGCCAAGGGGCTGTCGTCAGGTTATCTGCCTATTGGCGGCGTGCTGGTCGGTGACCGTGTCGCCGAGACCCTGATCGAGGAGGGGGGCGAGTTCTATCACGGCTTCACCTACTCAGGGCATCCCGCCTGCGCCGCTGTGGCGCTGAAAAACCTGGAGCTGATGCAGGCCGAGGGGATCGTCGACAAGGTCCGCAACGAGCTGGGCCCGTACCTGGCGTCACGCTGGAAGGCCCTGGAGGCCCATCCATTGATCGGCGAGGCACGCTCGCTGGGGTTGATCGGTGCCCTGGAAATTGTCGCTGACAAGGCCAGCGGGCAGCGCTTTGACAAGGCCCTGGCCGTGGGCAATCTGTGCCGTGACATCTGCTTTGAAACGGGGCTGGTGATGCGCTCGGTGGGTGACACCATGGTCATCTCACCCCCCTTGGTGATCAGCCGTGACGAGATCGATGAGCTGGTGCGTCTCGCCGAGCGTGCGCTGGACGAGACCTTGCGGCGGCTCGAAGCGCAGGGTGTCAGTATTGCGTCCTGCGAGCAGGTGGAGTCATGACGCGTCTCCAGCCTGTGATGAGCGTGTAACGCCCAGTGAAAGCGCCTTGCCCTGGATAAGGGGCAGGGGAAGAGGTCACGCCTGGCGTGGCCTCTTGTTGTATCAAGGGAGGGGTGGGCGAGAGGAGGCGACGGCTGCTAGAACGTGCGGGCAGGGGTGGCGCAGCTGACCAGTCGGCAGGCCTCTTTGCCGGGATTGCGGAAGCGATGAGGCACATTGGTGTCGAAGTAGTACGCTTCGCCGGCAGCGAGCATACGGGTTTCAGCGCCAATGGTGATTTCGATGGCGCCCTCGAGGATGACGCCCGCTTCCTCTCCCTGATGGGTAATCATCTCGCGCCCTGTATCACTGCCTGGGGGATAGGTCTCGATCATGAACGACAGGGCCCGGCTATCACGATTGGCGCCAACCAGCTTGAAGATGACGTCGCCACTACCTACATCCGTCAGCTCATCGGCACTGTAGAAGACCTGATTCTTGCTCTCGAGGTCCATGGTGAAGAAGTCGCCGACGCTCATCGGAATGGCGTCCAGGATCTTCTTCAAGGAGCTGACGGAGGGACTGACCTTGCCTTGTTCGATCAACGACAGGCTGGAATGGGTGACGCCGCAGCGCTTGGCCAATTCCCGTTGAGAGATGCCGCGCAGGGTTCTCAAGGCCCGTAGTCGGGCTCCGACATCGTCAGACATGGTGACTTCCTAGGCCGCTAGTGGACGAGAGGCCCCGGGACAGCCCTCGCTGTCCCGGGAAGGCGTGCGTCAGTTTCAGCACAGAGCGTCGAGTTTTTCCTTGAGCAAGCCGTTAACCTGCTGAGGGTTGGCGGTGCCGCGAGACGCTTTCATCACCTGGCCGACAAAGTAGCCGATCATCTTGCCGCGCTTATCAGGCTCTGCATCCCGGTACTGGGCGACCTGGGCGGGACTTTCGCTGATGACCTGATCCACCATGGCCTCAATCGCCCCGGTGTCGGTGACCTGCTTGAGTCCCTTGGTCTCGATGATCTGGTCGGCGCTGTCACCTTCCCCATTCCACAGGGCCTGGAAGACCTGCTTGGCCGCCTTGCCGTTGATGGTCGAGTCGATGACGCGCTTGATCAGACCGCCAAGCTGTTCGGCGCTGACGGGGCTGTCGGAAATGTCGAGCCCGTCGCGGTTGAGCGCCCCGGACAGTTCTCCTTGCACCCAGTTGGCCGCCTGCTTGGCGTCGCCGCAGAGGTCCTTGACCTGCTCGAAGTATTCCGCCATTTCACGGCTGGCCGACAGCACTCCGGCGTCGTAGGCGGACAGGCCCAGTTGGTCCTGGAAGCGCGCGCGCTTCTCCGCAGGCAGCTCGGGCAGGCTCTCGCGCAGGTGGTCGACGTAGGCGCAGTCGAGCACCACGGGCAGCAGGTCGGGGCAGGGGAAGTAGCGGTAGTCGTTGGCTTCTTCCTTGGTCCGCATGCTGCGTGTCTCGTCGGCCTCCGGGTCGTACAGGCGGGTTTCCTGCACCACCTTGCCGCCGTCCTCGATCAGCTCGACCTGGCGCTCGACTTCATAGGCAATGGCGCGCTCGACGAAGCGGAACGAGTTGACGTTCTTGATCTCGGCACGGGTGCCGAACGCTTCCTGACCCTTCGGACGTACAGAGACGTTGACGTCGCAGCGCATGGAGCCTTCGGCCATGTTGCCGTCAGAGATTCCCAGATACGTCACGATGGAATGGATGGCCTTGAGATAGGCCGCGGCCTCCTTGGCCGAGCGCATGTCCGGCTCGGAGACGATTTCCAGAAGGGGCGTGCCCGCGCGGTTCAGGTCGATCCCGGTCATGCCGTGAAAGTCTTCGTGCAGCGACTTGCCGGCATCCTCTTCCAGATGAGCATGGTGAACCCGAATGATCTTGCTGGTGCCGTCGTCCAGCAGGATCTCCACTTCACCAGCGCCGACGATGGGGTGGTACATCTGGCTGGTCTGGTAGCCCTTGGGCAGGTCGGCGTAGAAGTAGTTCTTGCGGTCAAACACCGACACTTCGGGAATGTCGGCATGAATGCCCAGGCCGAACTTGAGCGCCATGGCCACGGCTTGCTCGTTCAATACGGGAAGCACGCCGGGCAGCCCCAGGTCGACAGCGTTGGCCTGGGTGTTGGGCTCGGCACCGAAGGCGGTGGACGAGCCGGAGAAGATCTTGGAGCGGGTCGCGAGCTGTACGTGCACCTCGAGACCGATCACGGTTTCCCATTCCATCAGCGGTTCTCCTCGGTCATCGCGGGACGCTTGGTATGCCAGTCGGTGGCCTGCTGGAACTGGTGTGCCACATTGAGCAGGCGGGTCTCGGCAAAGTGTGTGCCGAGAATCTGCAGGCCAACCGGACGCTGGCCGGAGAAGCCTGCCGGAACGCTGATGCCGGGAATGCCGGCCAGGTTCACCGCGATGGTGTAGATATCCTGCAGGTACATGGAAACCGGGTCTTTCTGGGCACCCAGGTCAAAGGCGGGTGTCGGCGCGGCCGGCCCCATCAGCACGTCGACCTCTTCGAAGGCGTCGAGGAAGTCCTGACGGATCAGTCGGCGCACTTGCTGCGCCTTCTTGTAATAGGCGTCGAAGAAGCCTTCCGACAGGGTGTGGGTGCCGATAAGGATGCGACGCTTGACCTCTTCGCCAAAGCCTTCTGCTCGAGAGCGCTTGTACAGATCGATCAGGTCGAGCGGATTGTCGCAACGGTGGCCAAAGCGCACGCCGTCGTAGCGTGACAGGTTGGACGAGGCCTCTGCCGGCGCGATCACGTAGTAGGCCGGAATGGCGTACTGAGTGTGCGGAAGGCTGACCTCGCGCACGCTGGCTCCCAGCGACTCATAGACCTTGATGGCCTCGTCGATGGCCTGACGAACACCACTGTCCAGGCCGTCTCCAAAGTACTCGCGGGGCAGGCCGATCTTGAGGCCGGACAGCGGTGCTGTCAGTTCCTCGGTGTAGTCGGGGACGCCGCGAGCCACACTGGTGGAGTCGCGCACGTCATGGCCGGCGATGGCATTCAATAGATGGGCGCAGTCCTCGGCGCTGCGGGCCATGGGGCCGCCCTGATCCAGGCTGGAGGCGTAGGCGATCATGCCGTAGCGCGACACACGGCCGTAGGTGGGCTTCAGGCCGGTGATGCCGCAAAAGGCCGCCGGCTGGCGAATCGATCCGCCGGTGTCAGTGCCCAGCGCTGCAGGCACAAAGCCGGCGGCGATGGCAGCGGCGCTGCCGCCGGATGAGCCGCCGGGGACAGCGTTCAGATCCCAAGGGTTCTTGACCGCCCCGTAGAAGCTCGACTCGTTGGAGGAGCCCATGGCGAACTCGTCCATATTGGTCTTGCCAAGGCTCACGCTGCCCGCGGCCTTGAGCTTCTCGACCACGCTGGCGTCATAGGGCGCGACGAAGTTGTCGAGCATTCTGGAGCCGCAGCTGGTGCGCACGTCCTTGGTACAGAAAATATCCTTCAGCGCCAGCGGTACGCCGGTCAGCGGTCCTGCCTGGCCGTTGGCCCGCGCCTGATCTGCGGCGTCGGCGGCGCTCAGCGCCTGGTCGGCGGTCACGGTGATAAAGCTGTTGATCGTCTTGTCGTGGCGATCAATACGTCCGAGCAGATCCTGGGTCAGCTCGCGGCTGGAGATGGTGCCGGCAGCAAGTGCCTGGCTGATCTCTGTCAGCGTCTTGTCATGCATGGGCCTGGCTCCCTGTGTGCGTGAATCCAGTGTCGAGAAAAAAGGGGCGAGGCGTCATTCGACGACGCGCGGCACCAGATAGAGGCCGTTTTCGACCTGAGGTGCGCAGCGTTGAAAGTCGTCGCGTTGGTCAGTTTCGGTGACCTCGTCGGCGCGCAGGCGCTGGGTGGCATCGAGGGGATGGGCCAAGGGGGCGACGCCCTCGGTATCGACTGCCTGGAGCTGGTCAACCATCTCCAGGATCCGGCCGAGATCATCGTGGTAGTGGGCAGCGTCATTCTCTGAAAGGTCGATCCGGGCCAGGTGAGCGGCACGGAGTACCTCGGCGTGTTCAAGCGCCATGATCAATTCCTCGACGGAAGGGTCCATGAAATGACCGCAGAAGGTACCACATTCCGGGGCGCTCGGGCAGGTCTGCCCGGTCAAGTGAGACGCGCAACACGCTTGCCGCTAGGGGGGGTCAGTGATACCGTTTGCGTCCGCACAGGGTTTCCGGTCTGCACTAGGTATCTTTTCCATGTTCAAACGTTTACGAGGTGTGTTTTCCAGCGATCTGTCGATCGATCTGGGGACGGCCAATACGCTCATCTACGTGCGTCATCGCGGGATCGTCCTGGATGAACCCTCCGTGGTTGCGATCCGACAGTCTGGCAACATGCGCAGCGTGGCGGCGGTGGGTGCCGATGCCAAGCGCATGCTGGGCCGCACCCCGGGAAACATCACTGCCATTCGTCCGATGAAGGACGGCGTCATCGCCGACTTCACCGTGACCGAGCAGATGCTCCAGTATTTCATCCGCAAGGTGCATCAGAGCACCTTCCTGACGCCTAGCCCCCGGGTCCTGGTGTGCGTTCCCTGCATGTCTACCCAGGTCGAGCGCCGTGCCATCAAGGAATCCGCCGAGGGGGCTGGTGCCCGTGAAGTCTTCCTGATCGAGGAGCCGATGGCGGCTGCTATCGGTGCCGGGCTGCCGGTGGAGGAAGCCCAGGGTTCGATGGTCGTCGATATCGGTGGTGGTACCACAGAGATCGCCATCATCTCGCTCAACGGCGTGGTCTACTCCGAGTCGATTCGTATCGGCGGCGATCGCTTCGACGAGGCGATCAGCTCCTACGTGCGTCGCCACTATGGCAGCCTGATCGGTGAGGCGACCGCCGAGCGCATCAAGGAAGAGATTGGCTGTGCCTATCCGGGGGGCGAGCTGCGCGAAATCGACGTGCGTGGCCGTAACCTGGCGGAAGGCATTCCGCGCAGCTTTACGCTGAATTCTCACGAGATTCTGGATGCGCTGCAGGAGCCGCTCGGCTCGATCGTATCAGCGGTCAAGAGCGCCCTTGAGCAGTCTCCCCCCGAACTGGCCTCTGACATCGCCGAGCGTGGCCTGGTGTTGACCGGTGGTGGTGCACTGCTGCGCGATCTCGACAAGTTGATCGCCGAAGAGACCGGCCTGCCTGTGGTGGTCGCGGACGATCCGCTGACCTGCGTCGCCCGTGGCGGCGGCAAGGCCCTGGAAATGATTGATCAGCATACCTTCGAGCTGCTCTCCAGCGACTGACAAGGTGTGGCCCAGGATCTCCAGGGAGTCGGCCTATCAAACCGCTGTTCTCGCATGGCTCCGTCCCCGGGTATCGCATGTTGTTGTGTGCGGTGCTCGCGGGTGGGCTGATGTTTGTCGATACGCATTTCACCCGCATGGAGTCGGTGCGTGCCCAGCTGTCGACGCTGGTTGCCCCTATCCAGTGGGTCGTGAGCCTGCCCAGTGATGTGCTGAATTGGGGGGCTCTGGCATTGTCCGAGCAGCGTTCTCTGGTCGAGGAGAACGCGCGTCTACGTGAACAGCTGCTGACGCTGTCCCATCGGGTCCAGCGCATGGCCAGCCTGACCGCGGAAAACGTCCGCCTGCGCGAGCTGCTCGATGCCGCCCGAGACCATGAAGTTCCCTACCTGACTGCCGAGCTGCTGTCGCTCGATCCAGACCCCTTCACCCATCAGATGGTGATTGACCGTGGCCGTCGCGATGGCGTCTATGTGGGCCAGCCGGTGATGGACTCGTCGGGTATCGCCGGGCAGGTCAGCGAATTGTCCGCCTATTCCAGTCGCGTCCTGATGCTGACCGACGCCAGTCACGCGCTGCCCATCCAGGTCAATCGCAACGGTCTGCGCTTCATCATTCAGGGAACGGGCAACTACGATGCCCTGAAGGTCCTGCATGTACCGGATACCGCAGATATTCGGGTCGGCGACCTGCTGGTCAGCTCCGGCCTGGCGGGACGTTTTCCCGCAGGCTACCCGGTGGCCAGGGTCAGCGACGTGGGTCATGATCCCGGCGAGCCGTTCGCGACGGTCAGCGCGGCGCCGGTGGCACAGCTTCAGCGCTCGCGGCATTTCCTGCTGCTGTTCCCACCGGAGCCGGCGCTAGAGGTGTCTCGCGGCCGCTGGCACCCTGACCTGGATCCGGTTGCCATCGAGTCGGCTCGCCGTCTTGGCGAGCTACTGCTGCCACCCGAGGACGACACCGAGGAGGACAACTGATGGCTGCCACTCCACGGGCCAGTCTGTTGCTGGTGTGGCTGACACTGGCCTTGTCGCTGTGTCTCCAGGTCATGCCCATGGCCGATGGTTGGCAGGTTTGGCGACCTGACTGGCTGGGACTGATGCTGCTGTACTGGTGCATGACGCAGCCTGATCGCGTGGGCGTGTTCCACGGCTTTGCGCTGGGGCTGTTGCTCGACCTGATCGAAGGGGCGCCGCTGGGGCAGAGTGCCTTGACCTTGTCGCTGCTGGCCTTTCTTGGCGCGCTGGTCTATCCCAGATTTCGCACGTACTCCCTGGTTCAGCAGGCGGTACTGATCTTCGTGCTGCTGGGACTGGTGCAGCTGGTAGAACAATGGCTGCGCACGCTGTTCGGGCCTTTTTCGATGCATCTGTCGTTTCTCATGCCCTCGCTGATCGGGGCCGCCCTGTGGCCGTGGCTGGTCACGCTGTTCAAGGCCCTGGGCCGGCGTGCGGTCCGCGAGTAACCTGGTCAGGAGTCTGTGCATGCCTTCCGCTAGCGATCTTCCCTTGTCGAACACGCTGCTTCTGGCGTCGGCCTCGCCGCGTCGACGGGACTTGCTGGCGAGTATCGGTGTCGAGGTCGAGGTCTGCCCCGTGGACATCGATGAAACGCCGCATCCGGGTGAGCAGGCCGTGGACTATGTCGCGCGCCTTGCCCGGACCAAGGCGACCGTCGGTCAGCGTGCAGGACTGGCCCAGCCGGGGGCGGCGAGTGAGGACCGGGTCACGCTGGGATCTGATACCGCGGTGGTCCGCGATGGGCAGATTCTTGGCAAGCCAGCGGATGCCGCAGAGGGGTTTGCCATGCTGCGCTCGCTCTCCGGGCGTGATCATCAGGTGATGACGGCTGTGGCAGTGACCGGGCCAGCGGGTCTGCTGGAGGTCACGGTCGTCACTGACGTCACCATGCGGATGATCGAAGACGCCGAGATTCATGCGTATTGGCGCAGCGGTGAACCCCAGGACAAGGCCGGGGGATATGCCATCCAGGGGCTTGCCGCGGTGTTCGTCGAGCGCATTGCCGGCAGCCATTCGGCGGTGGTGGGACTGCCCTTGTTCGAGACGGCCGCCTTGCTTCGACAGCAGGGCATGGCGCTGTGGTGTGGGGCCCTTCCCTAGAGCACTGCGTTGCGGTGAATCGCTCTGCACGGGAGGGTGACAGGCGTCGTCGACATGGATGGCGCAGCGTTGAGGCCGGCCCATCTGGCGTCATCTGTCGCTGCGCGATGGCAAGCGGGTCGAAAGCGCGTATGCTGCATCAATCCGTATGGCCAGGATGGCCGAGACAGGCATCGTCGCAACGGTGGGTGGCTATGTCATAATGGCGCCAGACATCAAAGGACAAGGACAGCCGCATGAGTGGTGAAGTACTCATCAACCTGACGCCGATGGAAACCCGCGTAGCCGTGGTGGAAAATGGCGTGCTCCAGGAAGCCTTCATCGAGCGGGCCAGGCGGCGCGGTATTGTCGGCAATATCTATCAGGGCAAGGTCGTTCGAGTGTTGCCCGGCATGCAGGCCGCCTTCGTCGATATTGGTCTGTCACGGGCGGCCTTCATTCACGCCCACGACGTCGGTGATCACGCCGCCAGTGGCGAAGAGCAGCCGTCCATTTCGCATCTCCTGCACGAAGGCCAGTCACTGGTCGTCCAGGTGACCAAGGACCCCATCGGTTCCAAGGGGGCTCGCCTGACCACCCACCTGTCGGTACCCTCCCGCTACCTGGTGTACATGCCAGATTCGCCCCATAACGGGGTGTCCCAGCGTATCGAGGACGAGAACGAGCGAGAACGTCTGCGAGAGCTGGTCGAGGCGGCCCAAGCCGAGCAGCAGATCGACATCACCGGCGGCTTTATCGTGCGCACCGCTGCAGAGGGTGTGACCCTCGAGGAAATGGCGGCGGACATGCACTTTCTGCTGCGGCTATGGCGCAAGGTCAGCGAGCGCAAGATCACGGCCCCGGCCCCCAGCGTCATCTATGACGACCTGCCCCTGTTCATGCGAACCCTGCGCGATGTCATGCGTGATGACATCGAGAAGGTGCGCATCGATTCCCGCGAGAACTTCGTCAAGCTGGTCGAATTCGCTGAAGAGTTCATGCCGACGGCGGTCGGGCGGATCGAGCACTATGCCGGCGAGCGCCCCATCTTCGATCTGTACAGCGTGGAAGACGAAATCCAGAAAGCGCTGGCACGCAAGGTGCAGCTGAAATCCGGTGGCTATCTGGTGATCGACCCCACCGAGGCGATGACCACCATCGACGTCAATACCGGCGGCTACGTGGGTCATCGCAATCTGGAAGAGACGATCTTCAAGACCAATCTCGAGGCCGCTACCGCCATCGCCCGGCAGCTGCGTCTGCGTAATCTGGGTGGCATCATCATTATCGATTTCATCGACATGGTGGACCCCGAACATCAGCGGCAGGTGCTGAGAATGCTCGAGAAGTCTCTCGAGCGAGACCACGCCAAGACCAAGTGTACCGGCGTCACCGAGCTTGGGCTGGTGCAACTGACCCGCAAGCGGACCCGGGAGAGTCTTGAGCAGACGCTGTGCGAGCCCTGCCCATCCTGCCAGGGACGCGGCACGCTGAAGACGCCGGAATCCGTATGCTACGAAATCTTCCGGGAGATCCTGCGCGAGGAGCGTGCCTACAACGCGGAGACCTACGCAGTGCTGGCCTCCCAAGCCGTGGTCGATCGTCTGCTCGATGAAGAGTCGGCGGCAGTGGCTGATCTGGAAGAGTTCATCGGCAAGACGATCCGCTTCCAGGTCGAGACTCACTATTCCCAGGAGCAGTACGACATCGTGCTGATGTGATGTGATGAGGCCGATTCGCCTGCTGACTCGCTGGTTACTGACGCTGGTGGCGGTGGTGCTGGCCCTCGCCGCACTGCTGTCGGTGGTCCTGCGTCTCTCCCTGGGCCAGGTGGATCGGCTGGAAAGCACGCTGATCGACATGGTCGAGTCTCGCTTCGAGGCCGAGGCCCACCTGGTCGAAATGAACGGGGCGCTGCGGGGGCTTGACCCCGAGCTGTCGCTGGATGGCCTGCGCCTGGAAGCGCGCGACGCCCTGGGCAGCTATCCGCTGCTGGAAGTCGAGCAGGGTGAGGTGCGTCTGGATACCCTGGCCAGTCTTCAGCAGGGCATTCCCGTCGCCGACAAGGCGCATTTTCAGGGCGTGACCCTGCATCTTTACCAGGATCGTGAGCGTCGCTGGTTGTGGCCCAAGCCTGCCCGGATTCCCCCCGAACTCATGCCTGATGGCGAATTCAACCTGCAGCGCCTGGACTTCTGGGTCGGTGTGATGCTGCGTCAGCGCGCCTGGGTCGATGATCTACGCGTGGTGCTCCACGGGCGGCGGGAAGTGACCACCCTGCATGCGCCCCGGCTGTTGATGACCGGGAACGAAACACGCACCCACATCGAAGGCGAGATTTTCATCGAAGATCGCTCCATGGAAGCCATGGAAGTGGTGATGGCGCTGACCCCGGGCACCCGCGACGCCGGCAATTTCAGTGCGGCGCTGCAGGGCACCATGCAGCTCGACAGCCTGACCGGACTGTCACGCTTGATCGGTATCGAAGACGTGCTCAGGCTGGATGAGGCCAGCGGTGATGCCACGGTATGGGCCCGTTGGGATAACGGACGGCTGGCGGATGTGCGCCTGGATGTACGGGCGCCGCGTATCGCGCTGAACCAGGATGATCATGGCCCATCGTCGGTAGCCCCTGAGGCACCCGCGGCAGAGCATGGCGGCATCGTGATGACGGGGGCCGAGCTGAGAGGGCAGTGGCTGCGGCGTGGGGTCGATGACTGGGAAGCCTGGTTCGAAGGCGACACTGAAGACGTGCTGTGGACGGGCAACGACGGTGAACAGGCCCCTGAGGGCAGCGCGCTGCCGCGTTTCTGGCATGTGGCCAGTCGAGAGGATGGCTGGTGGGCCAACGCCAGTGACTTCGAGCTTGGGGCGCTGGCCCAGTGGCGGGAGAGGGTGCGCCTGCCCGAAGGGCTGTCGCGTGCGGTATCGGCGTTGCAGCCAAGAGGACGCGTCACCGGGCTAGGTTTTGGCAAGCGCGAAGGCGAGTGGCGGGCCCGCGTCAGCGCCGAGGGCGTCGAGGTGGATCCCTGGGAGGATGCGCCAGGTGGGGGCCCCCTCGATGTGTGGGTCGAGGCCGACGGCACTCGAGGGAAAGTCGACTTTGTCGATACCGGTGCAGCGTCCATGTACTTCCCTAACCTGTTCTCGGCACCGATGGCACTGGACTACGCCACCGGCCAGGTGCAGTGGTCCTACGATGGTCCGCGCAGCTACGTCAGTGGGCGAGATCTCCAGGTAGGCTGGCGCGGTGCCAAGGTCGACGGGGAATTTGGCCTGGCGATTGCCGGAGACCGGCGCGGAGGCTTCGGCCTGTCCCTCGATATGCGTGACGTCAACGCCCGCGATACCGCGCTCAGTGAGTGGCTGCCGATGCCGCTGCTGCGAAACGATGTCGACCCTGAGCTGGCCGAATGGCTTGCCAGCGGCCTGGCGGGGCGGGTGCCCCAGGGACAGCTGAGGTTGCACGTGCCCCTGCGTGAGCAGGACAGCCTCGACAGTGATGGCGAGGGTGGTGACAGGTTGGACACCACACTTGGGCTTGAGCTCGACATTGTCGATGGGCGTGTTCCCTACGCCGATGGCTGGCCAGCGCTGGAGCAGGTGCGTGGACATCTGTCCGTCGAAGACGATAGCCTGGAAGCCCGCGTCGATCATGCTGAAAGCCTGGGAGTGGTCACAAATGATGCTCGCGTCAGCTTGCAGGACCAGGTGCTGAGCGTAGATGGACCGCTGACTGCCTCGTTGACCGATCTACTGCGGTTCCTGGGCGAGATGCCGGTGGATGGCGTCGACGCCGCCAGTGACTGGCAAGGCGAGGGGCAAGTCCAGGGTGAGCTGGCCTTGCGTATGCCGATGGACGACCCTGACGGACTGTCTCTTAGCGTCGAGGCCAATGCCGAAGCGTCATCGGTCACCCACCAGAGCACCGGGCTTTCCTTCGAGAATGTTCGCGGGCCGCTGACGTGGCAGCAGCAGGGCGACGATGGCGGCCTGTCGGGGCGACTTGATGGTCGCGTGCTGGGCGGTGACGTGACCGCAGAGCTGGAAGGCAGCAACGACAGCGTTGCCCTGTCGGGGCGTGCCGAGGCGCCTGCGCTGCTGGACTGGGCGGGACTGCCTTCGGGGGCGTTGCTGTCCGGTGCCTTTCCATGGCGCGGGCGCTTGAACCTGGAGGCTCAGCGCTTGCAGCTCGACAGTACACTGGAGGGCCTGACGATCGAGCTGCCGGCCCCCCTGGGCAAGCGTGCCGCGGAGCGTGTATCTCTTGCGCTGGATCTACGCCTGGGTGAAGCCATGAGCCTGAGTGCCGAGTACGGCAACAGTGTCGGCGCCAGGTGGCGCGATGCCGGTGGTGGCCAAGGCCAGCTGTGGATCGGTCGGTCGGCGCCTGCCGCCTGGCCCAGGGAGCGGGGCGTGGCGGTGTTGGCGCATCTTCCAAGGCTGGATCTCACGGCCTGGGCGGATGCCCTCAAGCCCCTGGCCGGCAGCATGCCGGGTGGTGGTTCCGGCAGTGGCAGTGGCAGCGTGGGTCTGGCCAGGGTCGAGGCCCGCAGCGACTGCCTCAGCGACGGCGACCGCTGCCTGGGTTCCCTGGTCATCAATGCCAGTCCCGAGCAGGGCGGCGGCCAGCGCTGGAACGCCTCGCTGGACGGTAGCCTGCTCAGTGGCCAGATGCGCTATCGGCCCGGCACCCTTCAGCCACTGGTGCTGGATCTCGACCGACTGACCTTGGATGACCTGATTCCGGCGTCTTCAGGGCAAGCGGTCGCCGGGGCCGAAGCCGGTTCACTGTTTGGTGAGCTTGAGGTGGCCGAGGAACCCGCCGAGTTTCCTGCCCGCGTGCGAGATCTGCCTGACGGGCGGCTCGACATCCGTACCATCCAGTACAAGGGCAATCGGATGGGCCCTTTCAGCGGCGAGTGGCGGACCCAGGATGATCGTCTATCGGTAGACCCTGTCGCCTTGACCCTCGGCGAAGTCAGTGCCAATGGATCACTGATCTGGGAAGCCTCTGGTAGCAGCCACAGCCTCACCAGGTCCCGGCTGGCGTTGACCGGGGGGGATCCTGGTACCGCCCTGGCTGCGCTGGGCCAGGAGGTCGCGGTGCGTGCCGAGCGTCTGGATGTGGACAGTCAACTGGCCTGGCCCGGCGCGCCCTGGCAGTTCGCCCTGGCCCGTTCGAGGGGTAGCCTGGAGGTGAGCATGCTGGACGGTGCCTTCGCCAACATCAGTTCGCCATCGGCCAAGGTAGTGGGGCTTCTTAATGTCGATAACCTGCTGCGTCGACTGCGCCTGGACTTCACCGACGTCACCGGTTCAGGAACCGCCTTTGACCGTGTCAGCGGTAACGCAACCCTGTATGGTGGAGTGCTGGAAACCGATGGGCCGATCCGCATCGACGGACCGGCGACCGACTTCACGCTGGACGGCTCCGCCGACCTCGCCAGGCGTCAGCTGGACCTGATGCTCGGCGTCACGGTGCCCGTCAGCAACAACCTGCCACTGGCCGCTGTGGTCGCGGGCGCTCCCATCGTCGGTGGGGCGCTGTTCGTGGCCGACAAGCTGTTCGGTGACGTCATCGATCGGGTGACGCGAATTCACTATCTGGTGCAAGGTCCATGGACGTCGCCCCAGATCACTCTGGAAAGTGCCCAATGACATCACATCCTGCGAGCCTCGAAGAGGCGGTTGCCACTCTGTTGACCCCCGGCGGGCTTGACCTTGGCGGACTTGATGCCGGTCTGCGGCATGCCCTCGGGCCGGGCATCGACTATGCCGACCTGTATTTCCAGCGCGCCTGGCACGAAGGCTGGGTGCTGGAGGATGGCGAGGTCAAGGAAGCCAGCTACAACATCGACGGTGGTGTCGGGGTGCGCGCGATGGCCGGTGAAAAGACCGGCTTTGCCTATTCCAACCAGATTACCGCGGATGCGCTGGCGGAGACCGGACGAACGGCCTCGGGCATCGTGCGAAGCGGCGCCAGCCTCAACCAGGCGCCCCGCATCGTGGTCAGTGCAGAGCCCCGCTATGCGGGCATCGACCCCTTGTCGGGCCTGTCGGCCGAGGACAAGGTCGCGATGCTGAAGCTGGCCGACCGGGTGGCCAGAGCAGCCGACCCCAGCGTTACCCAGGTCAGTGCCTCGCTGTCCGGCGTCTATGAAGTGGTCCTGGTCACGGCCAGTGACGGCACCCTGGCGACCGATGTACGTCCGCTGGTGCGCTTCAACGTGAGCGTGATTGCGTCGCGTAATGGGCGTCGGGAACGGGGCAGCGCGGGAGGCGGTGGTCGTTACCCTATGGCGCGCCTGCGTGACGAGGGTGTCGCCGAAACCTATGCCAAGGAGGCCGTGCGCCAGGCGCTGGTCAACCTGGAAGCCGGGGATGCGCCGGCCGGGCAGATGCCCGTCGTGCTGGGGGCCGGGTGGCCTGGAATTCTGCTGCATGAAGCGGTGGGACACGGGCTTGAAGGTGACTTCAATCGCAAGGGCAGTTCCGCGTTCGCCGGCCGTATCGGTGAACGGGTGGCGGCGCCAGGGGTCACCGTGGTCGATGACGGTACGCTGACCGATCGGCGTGGTTCGCTGTCAGTGGACGATGAAGGAACGCCGAGTCAGTGCACCACCCTGATCGAGGACGGCATCCTCAAGGGCTACATGCAGGACAAGTTGAATGCCCGCCTGATGGGCATGGCACCGACTGGCAATGCTCGCCGCGAGTCGTTCGCGCACATGCCGATGCCTCGCATGACCAACACCTACATGCGGGCCGGCCAGGACGACCCGGAAGACATCATCAAGAGCGTCTCTCGCGGTCTTTACGCCGTGAGTTTCGGTGGCGGTCAGGTCGATATCACGTCCGGCAAGTTTGTGTTCTCTGCCAGCGAGGCGTATCTGATCGAGGACGGTCGCATTACCGCGCCGGTGAAGGGGGCTACCCTGATCGGTAACGGGCCCGAAGCCATGGGCCGAGTGTCGATGATTGGACACGACATGGCGCTGGACACCGGCATTGGCGTCTGCGGCAAGGAGGGGCAAGGCGTTCCTGTCGGCGTGGGTCAGCCCACCTTGAAGCTGGATGAGCTGACGGTTGGCGGCACCCAGTCGTGAGCGCCGCCTGACACCTACCCATGGGCGCGAGGTTCAGCGCCTTGGGTGGTGCAGGTATAGATGTCTCAGGTCGCGGTTTTTTCAGTTCTAAGTTTTCAGGACTGAGTTTTCAGGTCGTGCTGTGTAAGCCGACCCGAATGGCCGCCGCAAGGCAAGATGGCACCCGGCGGGGCTAGAGTCCCGCCGTGTCGCGCAGCAGTTTATAGAGCCGTTTGGCGTTGGTCGGCGGCTTGTTCTGCTCGCGCTCCTTGCGGGCATTGCGGATGAGCTGGCGCAGTGCCTGACGGTCGGCGTGGGGGTAGTCCGCCAGGAAGGGTTCGACTGCGTCGTCGCCTTCTTCGATCATCCGGTCGCGCCACTTTTCCAGGCGCAGAAAGGCATGGTCGCGCTGCACCTGGGCCTGTTCGATTTCATCGAAGACGGCCTGAATGGCGTCGAGGTCTTCCTTGCGCATCAGTTTGCCGACGTACTGCATGTGGCGCCTTCTCGCCTCGCGGGCACGGATGCGATCGGTTTCCTCGATGGCGCGCAGCAGGTCGTCCGAGAGCGGGAAGCGTGCACGTTCGTCCGGTTTCATGGCGATGAAGCGTTCGCCCAAAGCCTGCAACTCGTGCATTTCGCGCTTGAGTTGTGACTTGCTGGGGCGGTCGTCGGGGGAGAGGTCTTGCTGGGTCATACCGGGTCCCTGATGAAGGCAGCTGGGGCAGCGAAGAGGCGAACGCCAACAGGCGGCGCCCGCCAAAGCTCAGGAGTATACCAGCCCGAGCCGACATGAGCGGCAAGGGATGACAGTCTCAAGCGGTCGATCGGGCCGCAGAAGGAGTAGAAGATGACACAGGCGTTTGATGCCACAGCCCAGCAGAGATTGCTGGAAGGGCGCGCCGAGAGCGCTGTAGCACTGGCCCGGCGGCTAGGAGCTGATGCCTGCGAGGTAGGTGCCAGTGTCGATCAGGGGATCGGTGTCAGCGTGCGTGAAGGCGATGTCGAGTCGGTTGAGCTGTCCCGTGATCAGGGCATTGCGGTGACCGTCTATCTCGGTCAACGCAAGGGCAGTGCCTCCTCCACCGACGCCAGCGATGCGTCGATCAAGAGCGTGGTCGAGAAGGCTATCGCCATCGCCCGCTACACCGGGGAAGATCCCGCTGCGGGCCTGGCCGATGCGCAGCTTATGGCGACCGAACTGCCGGATCTCGATGTCCACCATCCCTGGGCGCTGGAAACGGACGAGGCCATTCAGCGAGCCCTGGCCTGCGAAGCCGCCGGACTTGCTCGTGAGGGCATTCGCAGCTCTGACGGTGCCAGCCTGTCCAGCGGTGAGGGGGTGCGTGTCTACGCCAACAGCCACGGCTTCATGGGCAGCCAGCGCGGCAGTCGTCACTCATTGTCGTGCATGCTGATCGCGGAAGACGCCTCCGGCATGCAGCGCGACTACGATTACACCAGTGCCAGGGACCCCAGGGCCCTGCGCGATCCTGCCGAGGTCGGCGACAGCGCTGCCGAACGCACCCTGCGTCGTCTTGGTGGCCAGACGCCGCAGACCGGCCGCTTTCCGGTCATGTTCGACCCGAGTCTGGCCAGTGGCCTGGTAGGACACTTGATGTCGGCCCTTGCTGGAGGCGCGATCTACCGGGATGCATCGTTCCTGTGCGGGCGCCTGGGTGAGGCGTTGTTCCCGTCCTGGTTCGGTCTCGGTGAGCATCCGATGCTGGTGGGCGGCATGGCGAGCAGCCCGTTCGACGGTGATGGCGTGCAGACCCGTGACAATCGCTTTATCGAAGATGGCCGCATCGCCAGCTACATGCTGTCCGCCTACAGCGCGCGGCGCCTCGGCATGCAGACAACGGCCAACGCCGGTGGTGCGCGCAATCTGCGCCTGGTCGGTGCCACCACGCCCCATGGTGACATGCTGGCGCAGATGGACCGTGGGGTGCTGGTGACCGAGCTGATGGGGCAGGGGGTCAACGGCGTCACCGGCGACTACTCCCGTGGCGCTGCCGGTTTCTGGGTCGAAAATGGACGGATCCAGTATCCGGTCGAAGAGTTTACCATCGCCGGGAACCTGTCACGCATGTTCCAGGGTCTGGTGGCGCTGGGGGACGATGTCGATACCCGCGGCAGTATTCACAGCGGCAGCTGGTTGATCGATGAGATGACGATCGCTGGCAGTTGAGGCCCGAGAGCTGTGCCCATCACAGCCGATACCCTGGCCCAGGGTTGACGTAGGATGTGGAATGCGGCGCTATGCTGACAGTAATGATCGAGTCAGGCATGGGGAGCGTCATGGTGTGGAGACAGTGGGGTGGCTGCCTGGGGGCGGTGATGTTGACGCTAGCTTGCGTTCAGGCGGACGAGGGGGGCGGTACCGGCGCTGGCGATGCCGTTACCCTCGATACCTATATCAGGGCCCAGACCGACCACCATTTTCAGCGCTACGCTGATGACGGTTACTTCGGCACGCTACGCCATGATCGCGCGCCACTGCCTGCAGACGCGGACGTGCTGCGCCCCAATCGAGATGTGTTGCACAGTGTGGGTCTATTCGACCTGAGTTCTCCGGTAACGATCTCGACCCAGGCGGATCCCACCCGACTGCAGTCACTGCAGGTCGTGAGTCAGGACCATTTCACTCCACTGATGGTCTATGGGGGGCGTGAGATCACCCTGGACCAGGACACGGTGGGGTCACGCTATGCCCTGGTGATGGTCCGCACCCAGGTCGATGCAGACTCGCCCGAGGATATCGCCAAGGCCAACGCCCAGCAGGACGCCATCGAGTGGTCCCAGGCCGAACAGGGTGAGATGACACTGCCCGACTGGGATGTGCAGGCTCTGGCTGACGTGCGTGAAGCGGTATTGGGCTTGTCACCCTTCCTGTCGGGTAGTCACCGCATGTTTGGCGCCGAGGGTGACGTCGACCCTGTGCGCCATCTGTGGGGGACCGCTGCCGGTTGGCTGGGCCAGCCCATTGAAGAGGCGTACTACGTCACGATCAATCCGTTGCACAACGACGGCGATACCCCTCAGGTGCTGATGCTGCCGGTCGATGTGCCGGTCACCGGGTTCTGGTCGGTGACGGTGTATGACGACCAGGGCCGCTTGATCGACGGCGCCGACGGCGCCCAGTCGGTGACCAGCAGCACGGCGGATGCCAACGAGGATGGGTCGGTAACGCTGCATTTTGGCGGGGATCCCGACGTGCCGAACTATCTGGCGATTGAGCCTGGATGGAACTATACCCTGCGCTTCTACCGACCTACCGAGGCGTTGACGAAGGGGGAATGGCTGCCCCCTTCGCCGACTCCTGTGGGTTTGCCCGTGCCTGCTTCCGACTAGAACCATGCTCCCACGTCGGGCGTGGGAGCATCGCTCATGCTTGCGAGGCAGACAGCGCCTGGTCGAGATCGCTCAGCAGGTCATCGATGTGCTCGATGCCGATGGACAGTCGGACCATATCGGCGCTGACACCGGCGGCGGCCAATTCCTCGTCGTTCAACTGGCGGTGGGTAGTGGCGGCCGGGATGGCAGAGCAGGTCTTGGCATCGCCTATGTTGACCAGTCGAAGGATCAAACCGAGAGCGTCATAGAAGCGTGCCCCCGCATCGCGCCCGCCCTTGATACCGAAGCTAAGAATGCCTGACGCTTTGCCTTGCAGGTAGCGGATCGCGAGCCCGTGATCCTTGTGGTGTTCGAGTCCTGCGTACTTCACCCACGAGACGGCGGGATGCTGCTCCAGATATTCCGCTACCTTCTGGGTGTTATCACAGATACGCTCGATTCGAAGCGATAGCGTTTCCAGGCCCTGCAGCAGGTTCCAGGCAGCCTGGGCGCTGAGTGCCGCGCCCATGTTGCGCAGTGGCACGACGCGGGCCCTGGCGATGAAGGCGGCCTCACCAACGTCACGGGTGTAGCTGATACCGTGATAGGACGGGTCCGCTTCGTTGAGCAGGGCAAAGCGCTCGGCATGGGAGGCCCAGGGGAAGCGTCCGGAGTCGACGATGACGCCACCGACGGTGGTGCCATGGCCGCCAATGTATTTCGTCGCCGAATGCACCACGATGTCGGCGCCGTGGTCGATCGGGCGACACAGGAAGGGGGTGGCCACGGTGTTATCGACAATCAGCGGTAGGCCATGGTCATGGGCCAGAGTCGCCAGCGCGCCAAGGTCGACGACGCTGCCCGAGGGGTTGCCGATGCTTTCGCAGAAAATGGCTTTGGTTCGGGCATCGATGTGGCCGGCGATGGTGTCCAGGTCGTCCTTGTCGGCAAAGCGGACCTCGATGCCCTGTCGAGGCAGCGTGTGGGCAAACAGGTTGTAGGTGCCCCCGTACAGCTCGCTGATCGAGATGATGTTGTCGCCGGTTTCGGCGATGGTCTGGATGGCGTAGGTGATTGCCGCCATCCCTGAGGCCACCGCGAGTCCGGCAATACCGCCTTCCAGTGCCGCTACCCGCCCCTCCAGCACGCTGCAGGTGGGATTCATGATGCGCGAGTAGATATTGCCTTCGACCTTCAGGTCGAACAGATCCGCGGCGTGTTGCGCGTTATCAAATGAAAAGGACGTGGTCTGATGAATGGGCACCGCCACGGCATTCTGGTTGTCGGGCGTGTAGCCGTGATGCAGTGCGATCGTGTCCGGCTTCATGGGGGCTCCTTGTTGTGGTTCGGGTGGACTCAGAATAGTGGGCCGACCGGTCGCTGTCCTCAATATATTGAAACGTTCTAATTTATGGAGGCGTCCAAAATGTCCATAGAACCCACCGATGGCCAGGTCATGATCGAACACGCACGTGTTTTCGCGACGGCTGCCCACTGTGCCATTGGCCAACGCCGCAAGTATCTGGAGACTCCCTACATCGAGCATCCTGCCGCGGTTGCCGCCTTGGTGCGCGAACATTGTCCGAGTCGGCCGGAGCTAGAGGCCGCGGCGTGGCTGCACGACGTGCTGGAGGATACCGAGGTCAGCGAGATGACCCTGCGTGAGCTGTTTCCTGCTGACGTGGTGGAACTTGTGGTGGCCTTGAGTGACCTTGAGGGGCCAGAGGTCGGCAATCGCGCCGCGCGCAAGCGGGTCTCGCTGGAACGGTTGGCACGCGCTGGTGGGGATGCACAGACCGTCAAGTATGCAGATCTGATTCACAACACCGGCTCTATTGTCGAGCACGACCCTGGCTTCGCGCGGATCTACCTCAAGGAAAAGCGAGCGCTACTGGAGGCCATGGACCAGGGGCAGGACTCGCTCAAGCGGCTAGCCTGGGCATCGTTGGAGCAGGCCGAGGCCCGTCTGGGCAGGCGATAGAACGGTCCGGTACAGGCATCAGCAGGCGTCAGCCTAGCCGCGAATCAGGCGGGCGCCTCGAGGCACTTGGTCATACAGGTCGTTGCAGTCACCGGGAGGAGGCTGGCGGTCTGGCGTCAGATCCAGGTACCAGATGCGGCAGGCACCTGGCGGGGGGAGCGCGTCTTCCGGTAACTGCAGGCTGTCGAGAGCGTCATACTGTCTGTCGCCTCGGCGCTCCGTCAGGCCGTCCGCGGGGGACGCGCTGGAGCAGCCGCTGACCAGGCAAGTGGCGAGTACGAGCACCCCCAGCAGCATGCCCGCAGATGGAGTGGTACCGGCCGCACTGCGCCGAGCGCCATAAAGGCGGAGATGTCTCATCAATGGCTCCCTCGTCAACCTCGGACCATGGCACGCGGGGTCATGGTTCCACGTAGGAGAAAGCCTAGCATGACTGGCGCCGCCGAGGCCGGGACGCGCTTCGCTATGGCGTGCACTCTGCTCGTCTATTCGTTTGCTCGTCCGCTCGTCTGTTCGTTTCATACGGGCGTCAGTGCACGGTCACCACTCGGCAGCGGGCGTGATGACTGACCTTGCGTGACACGCTGCCTTCGATCAGGGCCTTGAACTTGCCCATACCGCGATGCCCCATGACGATGGCGTCGACGCCGTGCTCACGGGCCACGTCGAGGATGACCTGGCCTGGGCTGCCGTGGCGCAGCAGGATCATCGGTTTGGAAACCCCCAGGCTCAGCGCGTCACGCCCGGCGTTGTCGAGAATCTCTCTGCCGATGGCCTCTCGCTCATCCAGGGCAGCACCAGCGGCGATGGCGGAGACGCCCCAGACGAAGGCGGGTTCCGAACCGAGCTCTTCTGGCACGTGCAGCAAGACTAGCTGGCCGGCGCTTGCGTTTCCGGCGGGCGAAGTATCGTCGCTGCGATGGGCATTGAGTAGCGTGCAGGCCACCTTCAGCGCTTCACGGGAGTAGCAAGAGCCGTCTACCGGTACCAGAATCTTGGTGAACATCGCCGCGGTCCATGTGGTGACTGATCATGCAGGAATTGTAGGATCAGAGCGTCCGCCAAGTTCTTGATTTGGATCATGATGGTCAGCGTTTACGGGCGCCCAGGGCTATTGTTGGTGCTTCAGCCGTCTGGCCTGCAGCGGCGCAGCGCCCAGCAAAAAGCCCCGGGCGTCGGTAGGGACGCCCGGGGCTTGGCTGAGTCGTTTGGCGTCAGTGATCCAGATAGAGGTAGTGCTGCCAACCGAGCATGCGAAGGAGCACCTTGCGCATGATGGCCACGTGATGGAAGTGCTCGGTGTAGACCGCCGCCTGGGCGCTGATGCCCAACGGCAGGTCGGGCACGTCCTGGTCCGGCAGCAGCCGCAATGTCACCAGCGCCGGAGCATCCACTGTCTTGAAGGCGTCTGCGCCCAGCAGGCGATCTCCTGCCGCGACCTGAGACTCGGCGATGGCGGGAAGCACCTCGATGACCTCTGCGCTGAACACCTGGCCAGGCAAGGCCGTGAAGGTCAGCTCTGCTTCGTCACCCTGCTGGATGCGGTTCAGCGCCTGCTGACGGAAGGCGCCAGTAAAACGACCTGGCTCATCGTGCACGAAGACTCCCATCGGCTTGAGCGGCAGCGGCACCGCCATCATGCCGGGGCGTACCGCCAGCTGGGTAAGATACCCGTCTGTCGGGGCTCGGATAATGGTGTTCTCCAGGTCGTACTGGGCCTGGGCCAGTTCGGCCCGCTTGGCGATCACCAGTGGGTCCTGATCATTGGCATCGGGACGCTGTTCCGCTTGAGCTCTTTCCAGCGCTGCCTGGGCCTGGGATACCCGGGCGGCGGTGGTCTCGGCGACCTGGGCCGCTTCATCGATCTGCTGTCGACTGAAGGCCGATGAGGCCGCCTGGTAGCGTGCCAGGGTGCGCTGGGCCTGGTTGCGATCCGCCTGGGCGGCCAGCAAGTTGGCTTCCGCCTCAGCCACGCCTGCGCTGCGGCTGTCAGAGTTGCGCAAGGTGTCTTCCAGCTCGGCGGTCAGACGCTCCACCTTGGCTTCGAACTGCCGTGCATCGAGGGTGAACAGCGGGGTGCCGGCCTTGACCAGGGTGTTGGGGGATACGTTGACCGACGTGACGCGGGCTCGTACTTCCGACACCAGCGGCGTGACGGCGTAGGCCTGACGCACCTGGCGAGTGAAGGGGTGGTTGTAGTTCATCAACAGCACCAGCGTCGAGACGATAATCACGCCGCCCAGAAAGGCGGTGGGCACTGTCCACTTGTTCAGTGGGATGCGAAACACCTTGAAGATGACGATGCAGATGGCGGCGTAGGTCAGGACGATAAGCAGATCCATCAGGACTGGCCTCCCTGCTGGGTAGAGCTGACGGTCTCGGCCGTCGGGGTAGCCTGCCCTGATTCCTGCCGATCAAGCCGCTGCCTGAGCTGCTCCAGCTCCGCCCTCAGTTGATCGATCTCGTTGCGTTCCCTGGCCTGTTCCTGCTCGATCTGCTGAAAGCCCCAGCCGCGATCATCGCGATACAGGGTGGCCCAGATCCACAGGAAGGGCCACAGCACATGCAGGGTGAAGAGGCTGACCCAGCCCGCTACGTGGATAGCATCCTGATGAGGATGATTGCGCTTCTTGGCGATGCCATAGGGAATGTCGTGAATGACGATAACCCCGTAGAACAGCGTCAAGGCGACAAAAAAGAGAATGCCAAGGGCAAAGTAGTTCAGCATGCAGGGGCCTTTTTTCTTGAATGCTTTTGGAAGAACGCACATCCCGTACCGTTCGCCGCTAAAGATAGCACGAGCGGTGGTCCGATTCGTCGCGGCTTCGTGGCAGTTGTCAACGCGCCGGTGGCCACAGCACAGCGCCGCTATGCCAGAGCGTGATATGCGACGAGAGGGGGGAGGCGAGCGATGTCCTCAGGCATGTGAGCGCGATGGCTATCGCTGCAATAAAGCGATCAAAGAGGACAAGTGGGCGTCATCACGGAGCGCCTGGCGAGGCACGTTCCTAGCACCTTCCGAACATGTTCTGAAAGAGTGACGTCACGATTCGGTCACGTTCGATAATCTAGTGCGTCGAGACAACGTGGTCGGGATCGGGAAAAGCTGAGGGATATCAAGATGGTGCGGATGGGGAGACTCGAACTCCCACGCGCTAAGGCACTAGAACCTAAATCTAGCGTGTCTACCAATTCCACCACATCCGCATGCAGGTGAGCGGTGCACATTGTACGTTGCTTGACCGGCAAGTCAACTTTTTCAGCTGTTGGGCGACGCCGCAGCCATCAGGGCCCAGGCGGATGGCGATGGGCCCTTGGTGACAGGCCGCTCATGTCTGAGGCGAAGGGAGCATGCCGTAGGCAATGAGCACTAATGCAATGAGAGCTAGTGCAATGAGAGCTAATTCAATAAGAACAAAGGCAGCGAGACAAAAAGGCAACGAATCAAGCGACGCGATAAAGCCAAGGCCTAACCGGAGGGAAGCGTCAGGTACTCGGCGGCCTGCTGCGCCAGCTCCTTGTGGTCCCTGCCTTCCAGGCGGGGAATGATGCCCAGGCAAGGCCCCGGTAGCCGCGCGGTCAGATGGGCAAGGTTGTCCTGGTAAAGGGTTTCATCTGCCGCAAAGTCAGCGTCGATGAGGTTGCCAATCCAGCCAGCGCAGACCACGCCGTCACGGGCCAGCGCTTCTGCGGTCAGCAAGGCGTGATTGAGACAGCCCAGCTTGAGGCCAATGACAACAATGACCGGCAGCCTAAGGCGAGGGGCCAGGCCTGCCAGGTCTTCCTGCTCATTCAGCGGGACGCGGTAGCCGCCAGCGCCCTCGATCAGCGTCAGGTCGCGGCCCAGCGCCAGGGACGGCGCAATGGTCCGTTCCAGCCTGGCCAAGGTCAGCTCGGCGTCGGCGTAGCGCGCTGCCAGATGAGGGGCAATGGGGGGCTCGAAGGCATAGGGATTGATCGTGGCGTAGTCGACCTCAGGCCGACTCTGGGCCTGGAGCGTCAAGGCGTCGATGTTTCTCAACCCTGCAGCCGTAGCTTGGCAGCCAGACGCCACCGGTTTCAGGCCCAGGGTGCTGAGGCCCTGGCGTCTGGCGAGCGCCAAAAGCGCGGAACTGGCGAGGGTCTTGCCGGCATCGGTGTCGGTGCCGGTCACGAAATAGCAGGTCATGGCACGGGTCCATCTTACAGAAATCTGAGGGTCATGGGGAGCCAGAGAGCTCAGCGGGTGAGTACCAACGTCAGCTGGTGGTAGGTCACGGGAAGTCCCTGTGGCGTGCGCAAGCGCTCGTAACGCTGCTTTGCCTGGGCCAGTTCCCGGCGGGTCAGGCCAGCGCCAGGCCGCGCCACCTGGGCGCCGACGCCCTTGATGGAAGCCATCACGGCGTGAATGTCCGGGTAGTGAAAGGTGACCTCGCGGGGTCGCAGGACGGCATCCTGCCAAGGGCTCTGATCGACCCACTGCTGATGCTGAGCCAGGCTGGGAAACACCAGCACGCCGCTGGAATGGCCGGGACGCTGCCATGCGCTGGCCACCTCATGCAGGGTGCCGGGTAGCAAGGTGTTGATCACCGCCCGGCCGCCCGGGCGCAGGACGCGATGCACGTTTGCCAGTACCTGCGCCAGGTCAGGACACCATTGGATGGCCAGGTTGGATACCAGCAGATCGATGCTGGCCGTCGCCAGAGGCAGGGACTGGGCATCTGCCTTCAACCACACAGGAGACGATGCACTGGCGCTGCAGGGGCGTGAATCGTCCGGACGGGCAGCATGACGGCGAGCTTCAGCGAGCATTGCCAGTGACAGGTCCAGTCCTATTACCTGGGCGTTGGGATAGCGATCGCACATCTGCCAGGTGAGATCCCCTGGGCCGCAGCCCAGATCCAGGACGTTTTGGACGGGCTCGTGATCATTCACCGTATTCTGGCGAGCCTGGGCGTGCCGTGGCGGCAAATCGTCGAGCAACGACTGGGCCATGGCGAGCTGCGCGCGGGCAAGCTGCCGATAGCGTGGGGCTGCCCGTGAAAAGGCCCGATCCACCCGTTGCCGCCAATGGCTGGCGGAGGTCTCATCACCGAGTGGTGCGTCCTGTGTCAGCGTTGCCATGCTGCCTCCCTCGGGGTAGGTCGGTCGCGCTCGGGCCTGGAGGTCTGACGGGGGTAGCCGTGTCCTGTTGACTGGCGGTGCGCCAGCAGGCGCTGTGCCTGTCGCTCCACCGCCTCGACCAGCCGCTGCGGTTGGCTAAGCATGGGGCAGTGTCCGCTGGCGGCGATGCGCTCATCCGCGGCATGGCGCACCGCAGGCGCCATCAGCGGGTCGTCGTGTCCGCACAGGGTGGCCGTCGGGCAGGGCGGCTTGAGGAAAACGTCGTGAATATCCTCCTGGGCCAGCGTCGAGAGTCCTTGTGCGAGAGTGGCGTGATCGGCCTGTGCCTGCGGTCTCAGCAGTGCCTTGAGCGACGCCAGTGACGGGCGAGGCTCAGGCTCTGCCGATAGCTGCCAGCGTAGGAAGTGCTCGACTGCCCGGTCTGGGTCACGGTGAAAGGCGCTGTTGAAGTCGGCGAGTGCCTGTTGACTGACCCCTGCGGGGTGGCAGAAGGTCGGGCCCATGCCGATCAGCACGAGCGCATCAGGAGGCCCCATGACACGTGCCAAGGCGGCAGCCTGAAGAGCTCCCAGCGACCAGCCCACCCACACCACCGAGGTATCCTGGTCGGGCAGCAACTCAGGAGACATGGCCTCGGCAAGCTGACTGATGGAGCCCGGGTCAGCCAATGGGGACGACGACTTGGTGCCCATGCCCGGCCAGTCAATGGCATGCACATCCCAGCCCTGGGACCAATGCGGGGCGAGAGGGGCAAAGACACGGGCATCGATGGCCCAGCCTGAGAGCAGTACCAGGCGGGTCATGCGCCAACCTCTTCCATGCTGTCGGCCGGGACCAGCCGCTGACAGCTGGCCAGGGCGTCAAGCAGGCGCTGGATGTCGTCGTGGCTGTGGCCGGCGGTTAACGTGATGCGCAGTCTGGACTGGCCATTGGGCACGGTGGGCGGGCGAATCGCTCCGACCTTGATGCCACTGGCTTCCAGCAGCCGCGCCCACTCCAGGGTGCGTGACTCATCTCCCAGCAATATCGGTTGGATCGGTGTGCGCGATGGCAGCAGTGGCAGGCCCAAACGCGACGCCTCATCCCGGAACAGCTGCACCAGCGAATGCAGGTGCTGCCTGCGCTCGGGTTCCGCGTCAAGCAGCTCCAGGGCCTTGAGCGAGGCTGCGGCCACCGGGGGCGGCATGGCGGTGGTGTACACATAGGGCCGGGCGAACTGAATCAGGTGCTCGATCAAGGCATCGTCTCCGGCGACAAAGGCGCCGCCAGTGCCGAGCGCCTTGCCCAGAGTGCCGACAAGGATCGGCACCTGCTGGCTGTCGTAGCGCTGACCCACACAGCCGTCACCACGCTCGCCCAGCACGCCAACGCCATGGGCATCATCGATCATCAGCCAGGCCCCATGGCGCTGGCACAGTCGGGCCAGCGCCCCGACGTCGGCGCAGTCGCCGTCCATGCTGAACACCCCGTCGCTGATGGCCAGTGCCAGGGACTTCTCCGGCGCACGGGTCATCAGCCGGTCGAGGTCGGCCAGGTCGAGGTGGTGGTAACGGCGTGAGCGGGCGCCCGCCAGTCGTGCCCCGTCGATCAGCGAAGCATGGTTGAGACGGTCCTGATACACCTGAACATGGGGATCGCACAGGGCTTGAATGACCCCAAGGTTGGCCATGTAGCCGGTGGAGAAGAGCAATGCTCGCGGCCGGCCGGTGAGTCGTGCCAGGGCCTCCTCGAGGGCCTCATGCAGCTCACCATGGCCGGTCACCAGATGCGAGGCTCCCGCGCCGCTGCCGTAGCGACGAGCGCCGTCGCTGGCCGCTTCGGCCAGGCGTGGGTCGGTGCGCAGGCCCAGATAGTCGTTGCCCGCCATATCGAGCAGCGCGAGATCCCGCCGCTGTGTCTGGCGTTGGCGCCAGCGCTGGGCCTGCCGGCGTTGGTCGGCGCGTAGCCTCAGGTAATCGTTCCAGGTCTGGCTCATGGTGTTCTCTGTGCCTTGCATTGCCCCCGCTTGGCATCGGCAATCAGCCGCAGGGGCAGGCAGGTGAAAGGCATCTGGGGCAGCGTCGTTAGACGGCGGCGTCGTAGTACTGCTCGCTTTGGGCGACGCTGGCCTGACGTTTCACCTCACGGCTGAGGGCCTCCGCCTGCTGCTCGTCGGTGGCGCAGCTCTCGCGCTGTTCCGGGTGCAGGCCGAGCTTGGCAAACAGCGCCTTGTCGCGTTCCACCTGGGGGTTGCCGGTGGTCAGCAGGGTGTCGCCGTAGAAGATCGAGTTGGCGCCTGCCATGAATGCCAGGGCCTGGGTCGACTCATCCATCTGCTCGCGCCCGGCGGACAGGCGGACATGGCTGGCCGGCATCATGATGCGGGCGACAGCGATGGCCCGCAGGTATTCGATGGGGTCGAGGTCCTCGACATTCTCGAGCGGAGTGCCGGGCACCTTGACCAGCATATTGATGGGCACCGATTCGGGGTGCGGCGACAGGTTGGCCAGCTGCCTCAGCAGGCCTGCGCGGTCCCGAGCGGACTCGCCCATGCCAAGGATCCCGCCGGAACAGATCTTCATGCCGGCATCGCGCACATTGCCGAGGGTGTCGAGGCGGTCGGCGTAGCTGCGCGTAGTGATGATCTCGCCGTAGTACTCGGGGGAGGTATCCAGGTTGTGGTTGTAGTAGTCGAGACCAGCATCCGCCAGCTGGCGCGCCTGATCCCCATCGACCATGCCGAGCGTCATGCAGGTTTCAAGACCCAGCGCCTTCACTTGCTTGACCATTTCGAGCACGACGTCCAGGTCACGCTGGCGCGGGCTGCGCCAGGCGGCTCCCATGCAGAAGCGGCTGGCGCCAGCGTCCTTGGCGGAACGGGCCTGGGCGACAACTTTCTCGATCTCGAGCAGCTTCTCCTTGTCCAGACCGGTGTTGTAGTGGCCGGACTGGGGGCAATACTTGCAGTCTTCCGGGCAAGCGCCGGTCTTGATCGACAGCAGGGTGGACACCTGTACCGCATTGGCATCGAAGTGCTGGCGATGGATCGTCTGTGCCTTGAACATCAAGTCGTTGAAGGGCAGTGCGAAGAGGGCCTCGATTTCATCAAAGGACCAGTCGTGGCGCGGGGTACTGTCCAGGGCTAGGGTGGAAGAAGAGGTCACGGTGGCCGACATGGAGTGTCTCGCTTTGGTCAACTTTTTTAAAATAGGTAAGTTGACGGACAGGATAGGGCGTTTGACCCGCCTGTCAACCTGCAGGCTCGCTGAAGTTGACCACGTGCTGGCCAGGTGGTTGCCACAGCGCTGCCCCTGGTGCTTGGCGCCGCATCTGGCCGTTGAGCCAGGAGTCGGACCCCGGATGCCGTTGTGCCGACGCTGTCAGGCCTGCCTGGCGTGGAACGTGGCGCCCTGCGAGCGTTGTGCAGAACCCTTGGCGCCAGCCCTGGAGGCAAGGCCAGCCGGGACCCGCCTGTGTGGGCGCTGCTTGACCACCCCCCTCGCGCTGGACACGGTAGTAGCGCCACTGATCTATCGTGACGAGATTCGCCGGTTGGTCCAGCGCTTCAAGGCTGGGGCCCATCGGCCCAGCGCACATCAGTTGATCGCCCTGTTTCTGTGGGCCCTGGAGGCACGCGAAACGACGGTTCCGGATGTCTTGATGGGAGTGCCGAGACATCGGCAGCGGGCGCGTGAGCAGGGCTTCGACCAGAGCGAATGGTTGGCTTTCGAGCTTGGTAGGCGCTTGGGCGTGCCGGTGACCCGTGGTCAGCGGCGGCGCAATGACCCGCCTCAGCACACCCTGACGGCGAGTGCCAGACGACGTCAGGTGAAGGGCATGTTCGACGTGGCGGGTCCCATGCCTCGCCATGTGGTGCTGGTCGACGACGTGATGACGACGGGCGCCACTCTCTCGCGCCTGGCCAGTGCGTGCCGAGACGCCGGTGCCGAGCGAGTCGATGCCTGGGTAATGGCCAGGACGCCGCCACCCTGGCTCTGTTAAGCTGCCGCGGTCGTTTCCCACCTGCGCGCTGGAGTCTCCATGAGTACCTCGACCCCCTTCCATGAACTGTCGCCCCAGCGCGTCGTAGACGCGATCGAGTCCCTGGGGTTCTGGCTATCGGGTGAGCCCTTCGCGCTGAACAGCTACGAGAATCGCGTCTACCTGGTCAGAGATGAAGAGGGCGGACGCTGGGTGGCCAAATTCTACCGCCCCGGTCGTCTCTCATCGCAGGCGATACAGGAAGAGCACGCCTTTCTGGCAGAGCTCGAGGCGGCTCAGGTGAACGTCGCCGCGCCCTGGTGCGATGATGCGGGTAATAGCCTGCACGAGGTCGACGGGCAGCGGCTGGCACTGTTCCCCCACCTGCCGGGTCAGGCACCCGAGCTGGAGAATCCTGATCATCTGTTCGCGCTCGGAGAATTGATTGGCAGGGTCCACGAGGTGGGGCGCCGCGGACGCTTTATGCACCGCGCACAGCTGGTGCCATCGACCATGGCGGAGCAAGCCCGCGAGACGATTCTTGGCAGCGACTGGTTGAGCCAGCGTCAGCGCGACAGCTATGCCTCGGTAGCAAAGACGCTGGTAGCCACCCTGGCGCGCTTCGATGATGCGGCAGGGGCTGCGTTGCGCGTCCATGGCGACTGCCATGTCGGCAACATGCTGGGACGAGACGATCACTTTGCCCTGGTCGACTTCGATGATGCGCTGATGGCGCCGGCGGTACAGGATCTGTGGATGTTGTTTACTGCCCAGGCTCCCGAGGAGAGGACGCAGCAGCTGTCCGAGGTGATCGAAGGGTACGAACAGGTGTTGCCGTTTGAGCGTGGCGAACTGGCGTTGATAGAACCGCTGAGGACGCTGCGCGTGATGCGTCACAGCGCCTGGCTGGTGGGGCGTTGGGAAGACCCTGCCTTTCCCAGAGCGTTTCCCTGGGTGGCGGATCACGGCTACTGGGATGAGCATATCCGCCAGCTGGAGCAGCAGCGCCTGGCGCTGTCCGACAAGGAGCGCTGGTTGGCCGGAGGCTGACGGCGTTGTTCGGTCGGCAGGCGCGGGAGCAGTGATGCCAGCCTCCCGCGCTTTACGACGGTGGCGGAGGTGAGGTCTAGTCGCCGGTCTCGTTGTTGCCTTCGGCTTCGCCGTCGGCCTCAGTACGGGGGCCTGTGCGGCGTCGCTCGGCATTCAGCTCGGCTGAAGGGTTGGGCATCTGCTCGATGTCGAGGGCGTGGGTGAGTTCCAGCTGGAAGACGTGGTTCGCCTCAAGCTCACAGCCGTTGTCATCACAGGCATCGAGCCCGAACTGGCCGTCCGTGTCATAGGCGCCCGCCACCAATTCTCCCGAATAGATGTGGCTGTCTCCCCCCTCGGTCTCCACGCAGGTCAGCGCCTGTGTAGTGATTCTCAGGCGATCCCCGTCACGCTTGGCATCCCCCACCAGAACACAATAGTGCGGCAGATCGGTGCGGCCGCTGGCGTCGCTTGCAGGGGTCAGCATGACGTCGTGAAGCTGGTCCTGGGCGCCGTCCAGTGCGATGCCGTCGATCGTGGTGACGTCGATGCGAGATTGGGCGGGCAGGGCCAGACTGTCGGCCTGGGCGGTGGCGGCAAGCGCCATGCCGACGCAGGCGAGAGATGACAGAAGGGCAATAGACAATGATGAAGGCCGGGACTTCAGGCGGCGGCAGGACATAGGCGTTTCTCGCAGAAGATCGTACAGGGCAGGCACTGTACTCATAAGCGCACCGTGATTGATCCAGAACCGCGCTCGCTACCTAACCTTGCTCGCTAACGAGCCGCGATGGGATCAAGAACCGTGCTGACGAAAGCATCTTTCCGAAGAATGAGTCTGAGCGAAGTGGTCTCTGGACGTTGGCCTGTCCCAGCCACCCCACACGGCGGTTCGACGATAGCACAGCGCTGACAGCGGGGCAGCCACCACGACCGTTACGCGACACTGTGTCACGTTATCGGCGCCGGCAATGACGAGCATCCGGGCACCTCGACGCTAGCGGGTCGCGCAGGCCTGGGCTGTCGTTTGGCGTCTCCCCGACGTCATGCATCGTGGATATCGAACGGTAGGTTTGGCGAGCGGCCATCGCGAACTGCGACGAAGCGCCGGCTGCGGTAGACTTATGGGCACGAATCGGCAATAGTTGTATTTTAAACATTCAACGTACAGGTCTTGTATAGTTGGGAGCGAAACTCCCGGCATGCCTGGGCGTATCCCCTGAAGGGCTGGATCATGACTGAAGCACTCGCCAATCACTATCGACACATCATTGAGGAGCTGGGCGAGGACCCGGAGCGGGAGGGGCTTGTCGACACGCCCAAGCGAGCCGCCAAGGCGATGCAGTTTCTCAATCGCGGCTACACTCAGTCGCTGGAAGAGATCGTCAATGGGGCCGTGTTCTCCTCGGAGACAGATGAGATGGTGCTGGTCAAGGATATCGAGCTCTACTCGATGTGCGAGCACCACTTGCTGCCCTTCATCGGCAAGTGCCACATCGCCTACCTGCCTCAAGGCAAGGTGCTGGGGCTTTCCAAGTTTGCCCGGATCGTCGACATGTATGCTCGACGCATGCAGATCCAGGAGAACCTGACACGTCAGATTGCGGATGCGGTCCAGCAGGTGACCGGTGCCAGGGGGGTGGCAGTGGTGGTGGAGGCCCGCCATCTGTGCATGATGATGCGTGGTGTGGAAAAGCAGAATTCCAGTATGACATCCTCGGTGATGCTCGGTGCCTTCCGCGAAAAGGCCAGCACACGCCAGGAGTTTCTGACGCTGGTCAGTGGCCGCTGATACCAGCCGCCGTCGTCAACCTGCCTCGAACACGGGAGGGGCCATGTCTCTGCACGTTCTGGGGGATCAGCATCTAGATCACGATCTCGCCACCATTCGCATCAAGAATCTGCGGTTGCGCACCTACATCGGTATCAAGGAGGAGGAGATCCTCAATCGCCAGGATGTGGTGATCAACGCCGTCATTCGCTACCGTGCGGACAAGGCCGTTGCGTTCAACCACATTGAACAGGCCTTGAACTACCGCACGATCACCAAGGAAGTCATCGCCCTGGTGGAAGGCAATCGCTTTCAATTGCTTGAGCGCATGACCCGTGAGGTGCTCGACCTGATCATGAGTCACGAGCAGGTGTTGACCACCCAGGTCGAGATCGACAAGCCCCACGCGCTGCGGTTTGCGGACTCTGTTTCGATCACCCTGTCAGCATCCCGCGCCGCGGATGCGACGTCGACGTGATGCCAGTGTGATACGGGTTGGCGATCCGCCGGTGAAGCGCTTAGCATGAAAGTGATGTTCCTTTCGCCATATCGCCAGGAGGCTAAATGAAAGCCCTACAGGAAATGCCGCTGTATCGCCCCTTCGCCTACATTGATGGCAGTTGGGTGGCAGCCGACAGCGGGGATCAGATCGAGGTCGTCAATCCGGCCAATGGCGAGGTCATCGCGCAAGTGCCACGTCTTGGCCGGGCCGAGACGGAGACCGCTATCGGAGCGGCCGAGGCCGCCTTGCCGGCCTGGCGGTCGCTGACCGCACAAGAACGTGCGGACATCCTGATGAAATGGTACGAGCTGATGCTCGAGCATCAGGACGAGCTTGCGACCATCATGACCCTTGAGCAGGGCAAGCCGCTCAAGGAAGCCGCTGGTGAGATCGTCTACGCCGCCAGCTTCCTGCGCTGGTTTGCCGAGGAAGGGCGCCGCGTCTACGGCGAGACGATTCCAGCGGTGAAGTCCAGCCAGCGCATCGTGGTGACCAAGCAGCCGGTGGGCGTCTGTGGCGCGATTACCCCATGGAACTTCCCGGCCGCCATGATTACGCGCAAGGCCGGGGCTGCCTTGGCGGCGGGCTGTACCATCGTGGTCAAGCCGGCCAGTCAGACCCCCTTGTCGGCCACTGCGCTGGCGTTGCTGGCCGAGCGTGCGGGTGTGCCGCGTGGCGTGTTCAACGTGGTGCCGGGTTCGGCCAGCGAGATCGCCGCTGCGCTGACCGAGTCGCCGGTCGTGCGCAAGATCACCTTCACCGGGTCGACCGAAGTCGGTCGCACGCTGATGGCCCAGGCGGCCCAGAATATTCAGAAGGTGTCGCTGGAGCTGGGCGGCAACGCGCCGTTCATCGTGTTCGAGGATGCGGATCTGGACGCCGCTGTCAGCGGTGCCATGGCGGCCAAATTCCGTAATGCCGGTCAGACCTGCGTCTGTACCAATCGCTTCCTGGTCCAGTCGAGCGTGGTAAACGCGTTCAGCGAGAAGCTCGCGGTGGCAATGAACAGCGAGCTTCAGGTTGGCGACGGGACCGAGGACGGCGTCAATATTGGTCCGCTGATCGACGAAAATGCCGTCAGCAAGGTCAATGAGCATGTTCAGGATGCGGTCGACAAGGGCGCCGAGCTGTGGATTGGCGGGCATCCTCACCCCTTGGGCGGCAACTACTTCACACCGACCCTGGTCAGTGGCGCCAGCAGCGAAATGAAGGTGGCTCGAGAAGAAACCTTCGGTCCATTGGCGGCGGTGTTTCCCTTCGATGACGAGGAAGACGCGGTTGCCCTGGCCAACGATACCGAATTTGGGCTTGCCGCCTACTTCTACTCGAAGGACTTGGGCCGCGTATGGCGGGTTGCCGATGCACTTGAGTACGGCATGGTCGGCATCAACACCGGCTTGATTTCCAATGCTGCGGCCCCGTTTGGCGGCGTCAAGGCGTCAGGTCTGGGGCGCGAAGGCGGTCACCAGGGCCTGGCCGAGTTCCTCGAAACCAAGTACCTGTGCATGGACATCGGTGAGTGACATCAAACTGAGCGGCCGTGAGCGATAGCGGCCGCTTTCCTGACGCTCATTAAAAGGGCCTCGACGCATGCGTCGAGGCCCTTTTATTGGGTGCAGGCAGGCACCGTTGCCGGTGCCCGCGTAGCGCCCGCCACCCGTTGAGGTGGCGGGTAGCTGCCTTCAGTGGCGGAAGTGACGCATGCCGGTAAATACCATGGCGATGCCGGCCTCATTGGCGGCGTCAATCACTTCCTGGTCGCGCATCGAGCCGCCAGGCTGAATGACGGCGGTAATGCCGGCACTGGCGGCGGCATCGATGCCATCCCGGAACGGGAAGAAGGCGTCTGAGGCCATGACCGAGCCGGGCACTGAGAGTCCTTCGTCGGCCGCCTTGATGCCGGCGATACGAGCGGAGTAGACGCGGCTCATCTGGCCTGCGCCCACGCCGATGGTCTGACCATCCTTGGCGTAGACGATGGCGTTGGACTTGACGTACTTGGCCACCTTCCAGGCGAAGGCCAGGTCACGCATTTCCTGCTCGCTGGGCACCCGCTCGGACACCACGGTCAAATCGTCGCGCTCGACCATGCCAAGGTCACGATCCTGGACCAGCAGGCCACCGGTGACGCGCTTGAGGTCGTGGGCAGCGAGCTGCTCGCCGGGCCAGTGAGCGCTGATATCCAGCAGTCGCACGTTCTTCTTCTCGGCGACGATGGCGATGGCGTCGTCACTCACCCCTGGGGCGATGATGACTTCAACGAACTGACGATCGATGATCGCGCGGGCGGTGTCTGCATCCAGCGGCACGTTGAAGGCGATGATGCCGCCAAAGGCGCTGGTCGGGTCGGTGGCGAAGGCCTTGTCATAGGCTTCGCGCGCGCTGGCGCCTACGGCCACGCCACAGGGGTTGGCGTGCTTGACGATGACGCATGCAGTGTCAGCAAAGCTCTTCACGCACTCGAGTGCGGCATCCGTGTCAGCCACGTTGTTGAACGACAGCGGTTTGCCCTGCAGGGTCACCGCGGTGGAGACGCTCGGCTCGCTGGCGTTGTCTTCCACGTAGAAGGCCGCCTGCTGGTGAGGGTTCTCGCCGTAGCGCATCGACTGCTTCTTGGTGAGCTGCAGGTTGTAGGTGCGCGGGAAGCCGTCATCGCTACCTTCGACCAGGCGTCCCAGGTAGTCGGCAATGGCACCGTCGTAGCCTGCGGTGTGCTCGAATGCCTTGACGGCCAGGTCGAAACGCGTGGGCTGGGTGACGGCCCCTGCATTGTCGCGCATTTCAGCAATCACTCGGTCATAGTCCGCCGCGTTGACCACGATGCTGGTATGGGCATGGTTCTTGGCGCAGGAACGCACCATGGTGGGGCCACCGATATCGATGTTCTCGATGGCATCCTCGAGACGACAGTCCGGGCGGGCGATCGTGGCAGCGAAGGGGTAGAGGTTGACGACCACCATGTCGATAGGGGCGATGTCATGCTGTTGCATGACGGCATCGTCCTGTCCGCGCCGACCCAGGATGCCACCGTGAATCTTGGGGTGCAGCGTCTTGACCCGGCCGTCCATGATCTCCGGGAAACCGGTGTGCTCCGAGACTTCCGTCACGGCAATGGCGTTGTCGGCCAGCAGGCGGTAGGTGCCGCCGGTGGAGAGCAGTTCGACCCCCATATCGGACAGGGCGCGGGCGAAATCGACGATGCCGGTCTTGTCCGACACGCTGATCAGGGCGCGGCGAACGGGGAGGGGAGAGGACTGGGCCATGGGAAGGTCTCTATTGCGAGGAAAAACGATAGGGCGAGAAAAGGGAGCCGTCAGGCTCCCTCGAATCGGTCTAGATCAGGTCGTATTGCTTGAGCTTCTTGCGCAGCGTGCCGCGGTTGAGCCCCAGCATCTCAGCCGCCCGGGTTTGATTGCCGCGGGTATAGCTGAGTACCGAAGACAACAAGGGAGCCTCGACCTCCGCCATCACCATGGCATGCAGGTCGGTCACGGTTCCCCCATCCAGGTGATCAAAATAGCGTTCCATGGCGGCAAATACGGCTTCGCGCAGAGGGCGCTCATCGGCGGCCTGAGCCGCTGTCGGCGGGAGGCCGTCGATGGACCGCTCTGAGGTGTCGAGTGGCGAGGCAGATGCCGACTGGTCGATGGGTGGCTGGCTGGTCATGCGGCACGGGTTCCATGGTGTGCCACGGCCCTGGCCACACGCTCCGCGGCGGTAGCTGGGTCGTGACGAAAAAGTTCGTCGATAAAGTCTTGCTGGCCCTGGACCGACGTCAGGCCATTGAAGGTGGCCTTCAGCGCGCGGCGACTATCGTCCTCCAGGCGCTGATCGCTGGACAGGTACCATCCCAGGTGCTTGCGCGCGATTTTCACGCCCATATGCTCGCCGTAGAAGGCGTGCAGGGCGTTAAGATGCGCTCCCAACACCTCCCGGCGCTCATCATCGGTCGCCGGTGGCAGTAGCTCGTCATGCGCCAGATAGTGAGCGATTTCGCGGAAAATCCAGGGGTTGCCCTGGGCCCCGCGGCCAACCATCACGGCATCTGCACCAGTATAGTCGAGCACGCGGCGTGCCTTTAGCGGGTCGGTGATATCACCGTTGGCGAACACCGGGATGCGAATCCTCGATGCGACCTCGGCAATGGTGTCGTATTCCGCGTCGCCCTGGTAGCGCTGCTGACGATGGCGGCCATGCACCGCCAAGGCCTGGATCCCCGCGTTCTCGGCCAGCGTCGCAATGCGTACCGCATTGTTGCTGTCCTCGCACCAGCCGGTGCGGATCTTCAGGGTCACCGGTATGTCCACGGCAGCAACCACCGCGTCGAGAATCTCGGCCACCAGCGCTTCGTCACGAAGCAGGGCTGAGCCGGCAGCCTTGTTGCAGACCTTCTTGGCCGGGCATCCCATGTTGATGTCGATGATTTCGGCACCCTGCTCGGCATTCAGCCGAGCGGCGGTAGCGAGCATCTCGGCGTCGCCTCCAGCGATCTGCACCGCCCGTGGTCCGGGTTCGCCGCGGTGATCCATGCGCAGCCGTGACTTTCTGGTATGCCACAGGTTGGGGTCAGAGGTGACCATCTCGCCCACGACCAGGCCTGCTCCCAGCTGTCGACACAAGGCACGAAAGGGCCTGTCGGTCACGCCCGCCATCGGCGCAAGAATCACCGGGCTGGCCAGCTTGTGCGGGCCTATCCAGGTGTCCTGACGGGGCGTGGTCCGGCGAGCTGAAGGCTGGCTGACCTGTGGCTGGTGACTGGGACGTTGGTCTGACATGGGCGTTGCCGTCGTTCCGGGGCTGCATATCATACGCCTCGAAGGCGCCTTGGTGAAGGCATCAACGAGGCGTTTTCCTGATCAAACGCTGGGAGTGACCAGGGTCATCAATGTTCAGCGAGTCTCTGGGCGATAACCGGTCAGGCGTACCCAGCCGTCGCGCAGCTCAGGATCGTCCATGTAGAGCCCTTGATCGCGGTAAGCGTCGATGACCTCATCGGCCTGGGCCTCAAGGATGCCGGAGAGCGCCAGTCGGCCTCCGGGAGCGACATGGCCTGCGATGGTAGGGGCCAGTTCAACCAGCGGGCCAGCCAGGATGTTGGCCAGTACCAGCGGAAAGGTCTCACCCCCCATCTGTTCCGGGTAGCGCAGCGTCAGGCGTGAGGCCTCGATAGCGTTACGCTCGGCGTTGTCGCGGCTGGCGGTCAGCGCCTGGGGGTCGATGTCGGTGGCCACGGCACTGGCGGCACCGAGTTTCAGGGCGGCAATGGCGAGGATGCCTGAACCGCAGCCCACATCCAGCAGTTCAACGTCGTCCAGGGCGCCATCAACGGCCAGCCCGTCGAGCCATTCGAGGCACAGCGCTGTGGTGGGGTGGGTGCCGGTGCCGAAGGCCAGTCCGGGGTCGAGGTGCAGGTTCACCGCGTCATCCTCGGGTGGCTGGTGCCAGCTGGGGACGATCCACAGGCGCTGCCCCATGCGCAGAGGCTCGAAGCTGTCCATCCATTCTCTTTCCCAGTCACGATCATCGATCAGTTCGTGAGTGATCGTCGGGCAAGGCTCATCGGGCATCGTTTCCGCCCAGGCGCCGGCCAGCCGCTCCAGCATGTCGGCGAGGCCATCCAGGTCGTCGTAGAGTCCGGTCAGGACGGTGTGATCCCACAGCGGGGTCGTGCCCCTGTCGGGCTCGAACACCGGGTCGTCTTCGCCGTCCTGCAAGGTGATGGCCGTCGCACCTTCTGCGAGCAGCAGCTCCTCGAGCAGCTCGGCGTGCTGGGGAGGCACCTCGGCCTTGAGTTGGAGCCAGGGCATTGGGGTGTTCCTCGATGTCAGGTAAACGTCAGCGGGGCGGCCGAAGCCGCCCCGCTGTCGCTTGACGTGCGGCGCTAGCTGCCCGTCAAGCGATGGAAGGCCTGGAGTGCGCCGGCCTAGGCCAGCGCTCGCTTAGAGGCCCAGTTTCTTTTCCAGGTAGTGGATGTTGACCCCACCCTGCTGGAAATACCCGTCGCGCACCAGATCCTTGTGCAGATCGGTATTGGTCTTGATACCTTCCACCAGCAGCTCGTCAAGCGCGTTGCGCATGCGTGTCAGCGATGTCTCGCGGTCGGCACCCCAGGTGATCAGCTTGCCGATCAGGGAATCATAGTGCGGCGGTACGGTGTAGCCCGTGTACAGGTGCGAATCCATGCGCACCCCGAGACCACCCGGGGGATGGTACAGGGTGACCTTGCCAGGAGATGGCATGAAGGTACGTGCATCCTCGGCATTGATCCGGCACTCGAAGGCGTGGCCGTTCAGCTCGACGTCTTCCTGACGGATCGACAGCGGCAGGCCGGAGGCAATGCGCAGCTGCTCGCGGACGATGTCCACGCCGGTGACCATCTCGGTGACCGGGTGCTCCACCTGGACGCGGGTGTTCATCTCGATAAAGAAGAACTCGCCGTCCTCGTACAGGAATTCGAAGGTACCAGCGCCGCGGTAGCCGATCTCGATGCAGGCCTCGCGGCAGGCGTCGAGTACCTTGGCCCGTGCATCGGGGTCGAGGCCCGGGGCGGGGGCTTCTTCCAGGACCTTCTGATGGCGCCGCTGCAGCGAGCAGTCGCGATCGTACAGGTGAATGGCGTTACCCTGACCGTCTGCCAGTACCTGGACTTCCACGTGACGCGGCTTCTCCAGGAACTTCTCCATGTAGACCGTGCCATCACCGAAGGCGGCGTGCGCTTCGGTGCGAGTCACGGTCACGGCGGAGACCAGGTGGGCTTCGGTGTGGACGACGCGCATGCCGCGGCCACCGCCGCCAGCTGCGGCCTTGATGATCACCGGGTAGCCGATGCGGCGAGCGGTCGCGATAAGCTCGCCTTCGTCGTCGCTCAGCGGGCCATCAGAGCCCGGTACGGTGGGCACGCCGGCTTTCTTCATCGCGTTGATGGCGCTGACCTTGTCGCCCATCAGGCGGATGGTCTCGGCTTTCGGGCCGATGAAGGTAAAACCGGAGCGTTCGACCTGTTCGGCGAAGTCGGCGTTCTCGGACAGAAAGCCGTAGCCGGGATGGATCGCGCTGGCGTCGGTGACTTCGGCCGCGCTGATCAGTGAAGGAATGTTGAGGTAAGACTGGGCCGAGGAGGCCGGGCCAATGCACACCGCCTCATCGGCGAGACGCACGTGCATCAGCTCGCGGTCCGCCTTGGAATGCACCGCGACGGTCTTGATCCCGAGCTCCTTGCAGGCGCGCAGGATGCGAAGAGCGATCTCGCCGCGGTTGGCGATTAGAACCTTGTCCAACATGGTGGTGTCCGCCGAAAGTGAATGGTCAGGGAAGGCCAGGGCCTTCTCAGGAGATGACAACCAGGGGCTGGTCGAATTCAACCGGCTCACCGTCTTCGACCAGGATGGCCTCGACGACGCCGTCACGGTCGGCTTCGATCTGGTTCATCATTTTCATCGCTTCGACGATGCAGATGGTGTCGCCCTTGCGCACGCTGGAGCCGACTTCCATGAACGGCTTGGCGCCAGGAGCGGGGGAGCGGTAGAAGGTGCCGACCATCGGCGAGACGACCGCCTGGCCCTGATAGCTGGGGCCGCTGTCGGCGCTGGCGGCCGGGGCCTCGGCAGGCGCTGGCGCAGGGGCAGCTGCCGGTGCCGGAGCGGCGGCAGGCCAAGGCTGAGCCGCCGGGGCCGGCTGCCAGCTGCCACCCTGGGGATGACGGCTGATGCGGACCGACTCTTCGCCTTCCTGGATCTCGATTTCGCTGATGTTGGACTCTTCCAGCAGTTCAATCAGCTTCTTGACTTTACGAATATCCATGACGTTGTCTCGATCGTGTGAAGTGTCTGTCAGGCGCTGTAAACCTGACGCAAGTTGTTAGAGATCGCCGCACGTTACCGTTTAATGGCGCCTCTATCGTGTCAGAATTCAGAGTAGTGCGGAGTTTGCCGAAAATTGCGCGGGTTGTCCAGCGAGGCCGAACGGTGTTCGTTCATGGTCTTTCGGCGTCGCTGATGCCGACGCTGCGGGTGTCGCAGTCAGCAGTTCGGTGACCGCGTCGAGGTGCTGTGCGAGGGAGGCGGCGTCAAGCTCGCCCTGTATTCTGGCCTGCCGAATTTCTGTTCCGTTGTGGAAGAACAGCAGGCTGGGAGGGCCGAACAGGCCCAGCTGGTCCAGTAGGGCTCGGCTGTCGGCATTTGACTCGGTCACGTCCACATCGATCCAGCGATAGCCGTCGAGCGCTGCCTGTACCTGCGGATCGGGAAAGACGTCACGCTCCATGATCTTGCAGGAAATGCACCACTCTGCCGTCACGTTGACGAATACGGGCCCCTGGTCCTGGGCAAGGCCCGCCTCAAGCTGATCGAGCCCGGTCACGACCTGGTCGGCGTGGGCCAGCGCTTGTGTACCTCCGGCACTACCTGCGTTGGATGGGGAGGTCAGACCCTGCAGCGGCCTGAGCGGGTCGCTTGCGCCGCCAGCAGCACCGACTACCAGGGTGATCCCCCAGACCAGCAGAATGATTCCGAGTCCCTGTCGCACCCGCGGCCAGCCCGTGGGTGAGCGCATGTCCAGAGCCCCCAGCGTCAGTGCTGTACCGGTCGCCAGGCAAGCCCACAACAGCAACGACGCGGTCGCCGGCAACAGGCGTTCCACCAGCCAGATGGCCACTCCCAGCAAGAGAATGCCGAAGGCGGTCTTGACCCCGTTCATCCAGTTGCCAGAGCGTGGCAGCAGGGACGTGCCGAAGCCACCGACCAGCAGCAGAGGAACACCCATGCCGAGGCCGAGGGCCAGCAGGGCCGCACCGCCCACCAGGGCATCGCCGGTGGAGGAAATGAAGACCAGGGCGCCGGCCAGGGGGGCTGAAACGCAGGGAGACACGACCAGCACCGAGAGAGCGCCGGCGGCGGCCAGGCCGAGCGGCCCGCTTTGCTGGGCTCGGCTCTGCCAGGCGTCGATGCGCGAGCCCAGGCGAGAGCCGACACGCAGCTCAAATACGCCGAACATGGCCAGCGCAAACAGGGTGAACAGAAGGGCAAAGACGATCAGTACCGGAGCGGACTGCAGTCTCGCCTGGAGGTTGAGCCCGGCCCCGAACAATCCCATCAGGACGCCGACCAGGGCATAGGTAAAGGCCATGCCTGCGACATAGCTGGCCGACAGCACGAAGGCCCTGCCGCGCCCTGGGTTCTGGCCAACGATGATGGACGACAGAATCGGGATCATCGGCAACACGCAGGGGGTGAAGGTCAGGCCCAGTCCAGCGAGGAAGAACAGGCCAAGCATCAGGGGCAGGCTGGCGTCCTGCATCAACGCACGGAAGTGGCCGTCCTCGCTGAGCGGGGCACTGGCAAAGGCGTTGTCGTCTGCGGCGCTGACGTCGGCATCCGAGGCGCTGGCCGACGGAGTGTCCGCTGACGGAGTGCCTGTGGCCTTTACGGCGTCGGCAAAGGCCGGCGGTGGTTCGGACTCCGGGGCGCTCAAGGTGAGGGTTTCGGGCGGGTAGCACAGCCCCGCATCGGCGCAGCCCTGGAAGGTCAGGGACAGCGGCAGCGGGCCCTGTTGGGGAGCGTTCAGCGGCGCGCTGAAGACGACGCTGTCATAGAAGACATTGACGTCACCCAGAAACTCATCGGTCTTGGCTTCCCCGGGGGGGAGTGTCAGCTCGCCCAGTTCGCCCGAGCCGTCTTGCAGGGCAAGGGCAAAGCGATGGCGGTAGAGATAGTAGCCGTCGGCGTTTTCCATGCCGACATAAACCCGCTCGCCGTCATGCCATGCAGTGGCGCTGAATGCCTCGTGGACGGGCAGGAACTCGTCGGAAGAAGAAGAGAAGAACTGTGCTTGCGCGGTCCAGGGAACCAGTGACAAGCAGATCACGATGAGTAGGCGTGTGGCGAGGAACACGTCGAATCCTTGTTGACGGTGAGGGTGTCGGGCGCACGTGACGAATGATCAACGGCGGGAGAGCGGCAGCCTCCGCGGTCTGCTCATTCACCCGGCCCAGCAATAATGTCTTGCTACCAGGCCCATTGACGGTGCTCGCGAACTGGCCTGCGATGTGTGCTGGTGCACATACGTGGTCCTCGCGGCTTATCGTGGCCACGCGCTCCGCTTCAGACCGTGGAAGCACAGCAGGGTTCCCGATACTGTCGCGCTATGGTCTGATGCATGTCTGGGGTCGGGGCTATTCTACCACTGGGGCGATGACTTTCCTCCAGCGGGGAAGTCGCGAGCGGTGTTCGAGGGGCGACAAGGAGAGCAAAATGAGCAGTCGACGACAGCGTGCAGAGCAGCGCCGACAGGAGCTGGAAACACCACGCTATGGCTGGATCTGGAAACCGTTGGTGATCCTCCTGGCCATATTGGTCATGGTCGCCGTGGGTCTCAGTATATGGTGGAGCGTTGCGCCTTCCCGGTTCGGCGTGGAGACCGCCACCCAGCAGCAGCGTATTTCCGCCGCGCCGGCCGCTCGCGGTACCGTCAGTGTGGCCACTCTGGCGACCTTGATCGATACCCTGCAGGACAAGCCTGGGGGCTACGTGCGTAATGACCTGCTGCCCCCTGGGCTGTGGATGGACAATATGGTGGCCTGGGAGACCGGTGTGCTGACCCAGGCGCGGATCATGGCGTCGAGCCTGTCACACTTCGATACCCAGTCGGGCGCTGCGGTAGACGAGCTGATCGCTGCCCTCTATCAGGACGCGGATGATTGGCTGGCACCGTCCATGGAGGATCATCTGGCATTGGCGGGTCAGGCGGCTCGGGAGTACCTGGCGCGCTTCGATGATGGCGCTGGTGCGTCGTTCGGCGAACAGGGGGTAGGTGCCGCTAGCTATCTTGAGTCAGTAAGGGAGGCCTTGGCGGCATTGCGGGAGCGCCTGTCGTCGGCCGTGGCGGATACGGAGCGGCTCACTGAACTTGGCATTGAGGTGCCACGGGAGGCCGAGGTGCCCTGGTATCGAGTGGACGATGTCTTCCATGAAACGCGTGGCCAGACTTGGGCGCTGTATCAGTTATTGGTGGCGCTGGAGCGAGACCAGGCCGACAGCATCGCCGCCGCGGGGCTGAGCGATGATTATGCGCGGGCCTTGGCCGAGCTGGAGCGCATGCAACGCCAGTTCTGGAGCCCGATGGTGTTGCGCGGTAGCGGCCTCGGCATCTTTGCCAACTATCCTCTGAGCATGGCCCACCATCTCAGTCGTCTGGACAGCGTGCTGCTAAGCCTGACAGAGGGACTGGCCAGTGAGGGCGGAGGTTCAGCAGCAGCCTCGGCTTCCACTCAGGAGGCGGATGCGGCAAGCGGTAAAGCTGCTGCAGTGAATGACGAGGCGGCAGATGACGAGGTAGCTGACGAGGTAGGCGAAGCCTCAGCGGACGATGCCGCTCCAGCTTCGCCGGAGGATGATGGCGAGCTGCCTGACGACGGCGCGTCGTGACCGTCGTGTTATTGCCATAACGCAAGAAGCCGCCTCAGGGGCGGCTTCTTGCATCAAGGCGCTTGGTTCTCTACGTAAAAACCAGACTACGTAACAATCAGGCCTTGGCGTAGGCGGCGGCGGACTTCTCGATGGCCTTGCGCGCTGCTTCGACGCCTTCCCAGGACTCGACCTTCACCCACTTGCCTTTCTCGAGGTCCTTGTAGTTCTCGAAGAAGTGAGCGATCTGCTGACGCAGCAGCTCAGGCAGGTCGGTGACTTCCTGCACGTCGTCGTAGAGGCTGGACAGCTTGGGATGCGGCACGCAGACCAGCTTGGCGTCTTCGCCCGCTTCGTCGGTCATGTTGAGGATGCCGACGGGACGCGCACGCACGATGCTGCCCGGTGCTACCGGATACGGTGTCACGACCAGCGCGTCGAGGGGGTCGCCATCATCGGCCAGGGTGTGGGGGATGAAGCCGTAGTTGGCCGGGTAGAACATCGGGGTCGCCATGAAGCGATCGACGAGCAGGGCGCCCATGTCCTTATCAATTTCGTACTTCACCGGCGCGTGGTTGGCGGGAATCTCGATCGCCACGTAGAGATCGTTGGGGAGATCCTTGCCGGCGGGGATGTTGTCGAAGTTCATGCTCGTGTCCTTCGTTGGGCAGATGTCCGCCTGACTGGCGGAAAAAAATCGGTCGAATTATACGAACCCCGGAGCGGGATTACCAATCGTTGGGCGGTATCTTGACGCGGTGCAATAATGGGCGCAAGTGGTCTGGCCGTCGGCGACAAGCCTGTTGTCACACATAAGCGCCACATGATGTGTATCATACCGCCCAGAATGGTGGTGGTCCCTCGTTCGCCGGAGTCGTACCGCCAATGCTGGAGCCACAGGAGGTGATCTTGGCCACTGCACGTCTTGCACTGAGTTATGGACAGGCCTTTGTTGCCCCGGAGCGGCATCGCCAGCGTAGCTCGATGTCGGTGCGCCTGCCGGAAGAGGGGGAGCCCAAGGGTGCATGCGCGTTGATCAGCGACTCAGCGTCCGGGCATGCGCTGGCCAAACAGGCCGGGGACCTCAGTGTTCGCGGGTTTCTCAATGACTACTACGCCACACCCAGCCACTGGACCGTCAAGGCGTCGGCCCAGCGCGTCATTCGATCCCTGAATGCCTGGTGTCACGGCATGACGCGACAGATGGACAGCGGCAGCTACGTGTCGTCCCTGTCTGCCGTGGTGTTCAAGGAGCGTAGTGCCCACCTTTTCCATGTTGGTGACACCCTGGTCTTTCGTCTTCGAGGGGCTGAATTCGAGCAGCTGTCGCGGGACCACGTCACTGACCTTGGCGGCTACCGCTATCCGGCCAGGGCGCTGGGCATGGATGTCGGTATCGATATCGACTACACCGAGTGGTCACTCAAGCAGGGCGATATCTTTCTGTTCACCACCCAGGGGGTGCGGGGCACCTTGCTGCCGTCGGACTACGTGCGCCTGATACGCGAAGACGCCAGTGACCTGGACGCCGCTTGTGAGCGGCTGGCTGCCGCGGCCGGGGCCAGAGCGGGGGAGCGCGGCTACGGCAGCGATCCGTTCTGTTTCCAGCTGGTCAGGGTCGATGAGCTGCCCGACGTGTCACCGGATGCCCCCAGCCGTCTGTACGGCGACCTGCCGATTCCCCCGGAGCTTGCTCCAGGCAATCAGATCGACGGTCTGCTGATCGAGGAGGTGCTGTCACGGACAGCCCACTCTCGCGTGTACCGGGTGCGTGACCTGCAGACCGATCGCATCTGTGTGCTCAAGGCACCGAGCCCTGAGTTGTCGAATCGAAACGCCTACCTGGAGCACTTTTTGCTGCAGCAGTGGGTGGTGGAGCGCGTGCATTCGCCTTTCGTGGTCAGCGTGGTGGAACCGTCCCGCCAGCGTCGTCATCTCTATTACCTGATGCGGCACGTGGAGGGCATGACCCTGTCCCAGTGGGTGGCGCGCTTTCCTCGTGCCAGCCTTGGGCAGCGGCTGGACATCGCGCTGCAGCTCGGCAAGGCGATCCAGGCGCTGCACAATCGGGACCTGATTCATCAGCAGATCCATCCGGATAATGTGCTGATCGATGAGCATGGCCAGGTGGTGTTGGCCGACTTCAGCGCCTGCCATCTGCGTGACGTCGATGGTCATCGGCGCTCACGCCGCCTGGTGCAACAGGTCGGGCTCAACGAACACAGTGCGCCGGAATATGCGCTCGATGACGAGGTGGGGCGGCGCAGCGATCAGTACGCGCTGGCCTCGACGGTGTACTGGCTGCTGAGTGGGCAGCTGCCTTACGACATCCCGACCCACCAGTTACGCAGCCATACCGACCTGGAGCAGCTGAGCTACCGCAGCGTGCGCAGTCGTCGTCCGGATGTCAGTCAGGAGCTGGATGAGGCATTGAAGCGCGCGCTGGATCCGCAGCGATCATTGCGCTTCCGTCGGCTGTCCGAGTTCCTGTATAGCGTGAGGCCGAGCCGGCAGCAGCCCAAGGAACAGGCGCCGAGGTCCATCCGCGCCTGGCAGGAGCCTGCCAACCTATGGCAAGGCATTGCCGGTGTACTGCTGGTACTGCTGGTGCTGTCGTGGTGGTTGCGCTGAGCCTAGCCAGGCGTCGGGATGGGGGCTATCAGGGTGGGAGCTGTCGTCGTGGGGCCTGTACCCACCCCCTTTCTGTGCCTGTCGGCGCCGGCAGGCTGACGGTGCAGTCATGCCCCGCCATGGACAAAGGTGGACGATAGCTCCTTGGTGTTGGACCCGCCCGATGGCCGCACCACAGCCGGTACTGTCCGCAGGGCGGGGACCTCAGGTGCGCTCCAACTCTCGCTTTATGTGGATGATAAGTGTGTGCCAAAGAATGACGTCAGTGTATCGAAAGGTATCCTGTCGAGTTGATCGTAAAGGTCCACATGGTCTGCGTTAGGCACGATGACCAATTCCTTCGGTTCGGAAGCTACCCTGTTGACGTCTTCAGAGTAATAGCGCGAGTGAGCGTTTTCGCCGGCCACCAGAAGAATGGGACGTGCGGACATCATGTCGATGTTTGCATATAAGGGAAAACTGAAAAATGACATGGGGGTCGTCGCTGTCCATGCCGTTGTCGAGTTGATCCCCCTGGGGTGGAAGCCTCGCGGAGTACGGTAGTAATCGAAGAATGCGGCCAGCACCGAGTCTGGATTCTCGGGCAGGGATTCAGGCAATACGCGCTGGCCTTTGATGATGTTCCCGTTTTCGTCGAACGGGACTTCGTGATAGCCCAACCCATAGCTACCGTTTTCCGCATCTACCCACCGCTGTTGGCTAAGATAATCAATGACCTGATGGCGCTGCTCCCGCGTATAGCTATCTTTATAGCTGCGACTCATGCTGCGGGACATGTCATACATGGAAACGGTGGCAACCGCCTTGATGCGTGAGTCACTGGTCGCGGCAGTCAGTGCCATACCGCTGTAGCCACAAATGCCGATGGCTCCAATGCGGTTGCGGTCAACGCTCGGTAACAAGCCAAGAAAATCGACAGAAGCGCTGACATCCTCAGTGTTGATGTCCGGTGAAGCGACATTGCGCGGTTCACCACCGCTTTCTCCTGTGAAAGAGGGGTCGAATGCCAGCGCGACAAAACCGCGTTCGGCCATGGTTTGCGCGTAAAGGCCAGATGACTGCTCTTTTACGGCGCCAAAGGGGCCGCTGACAGAAATCGCTGCGAGTCTGCCACTTTTGTTTTTCGGCTGGTACAGGTCTGCTGCCAAGGTGATCCCGTACCGGTTCTTGAAAGTGACCTTGCGGTGATCGACGTTTTCACTCCTGGGAAACGTCTTGTCCCATTCCTGCGTGAGTGACAGGCCGGTGGCTTCATCTGTGCCGGACGTTGCGTTGGGACGGGAAGACGCCGCTGCCGGAGCTGCCGGGTAGCCGAGCAGCGCCGCTGACCCAGCAGCCAGTACGGCGCCTTGGATGACGCTTCTACGGGTGACAACGTACTCGGCGTCTTTGGTCTTCGGGTTGGATTCGTGCATGGTGTTCTCCATTATGCAAGCCCGGCTCACGACGCAGTCGAGAGGGTCCCGTTGTCGATGACGAATCGATATTTGACGTCGCCCCTGAGCATGCGCTCATAGGAGGCATTGATTTGGTCTGCGCTGATCAGTTCGATGTCCGCCACGATGTCGTGCTTGGCACAAAAATCGAGCATTTCCTGGGTTTCGGGAATGCCGCCGATCATCGAGCCAGCAAGAGTTCGGCGCTTCGACACGAGGTGGAATACCTGTGGTGACGGGTGAGCTTCAGCCGGTACGCCTACCAGTGTCATGGTCCCATCACGCTTCAGCAGCGCCATGAAGGCATCGAGGTCATGTGGGGCGGCAACGGTATTCAGGATGAAGTCGAGACTTGCCGTGTGCTCGGCCATCTCGCTGGCGTTGCGTGAAACGACAACGTCGTCAGCGCCCAGGGCCTTTGCCGCTTCGCGCTTGGAGTCGGATGTGGTGAATGCGACGACATGGGCACCCATCGCATGGGCAAGCTTGATACCCACGTGGCCCAGGCCGCCGATACCCACAACGCCGACCTTCTGGCCCGGTCCGATGTTCCAATGGCGCAGCGGCGAATAGGTGGTGATGCCTGCGCATAGCAGTGGCGCCACGGCAGCAAGTTGCGACTCTGGATGGCGGATGCGCAAGACATAGCGCTCGTTCACCACGATCTGTTGGGCATAGCCGCCTAGCGTCCAGCCTGGAGCATCAGGCGTGGGAAAGTTGTAGGTGCCGATCATGGCGTCGCAGTAGTTCTCCTGGCCGACATCACATTCCTCACAGTGCTGACAGCTATCGACGATGCAACCGACGCCCACAAGGTCTCCGACCTGGACATTCGTCACCTGAGTGCCGACGCTGGCCACACGGCCAACGATTTCGTGACCCGGTACGCAGGGAAAGTGAGTGCCCGCCCATTCGGCACGTGCTTGATGCAAATCGGAATGACAGATGCCGCAGTACGCGATGTCGATCTGCACATCCTGAGCACCCGTCGCCCGCCGGGTAATGTCCATGGGTTCCAGAGGTTTGTCGCCCGCAGGCGCGCCATAGGCTTTGATCATCATGAGAACTCCTTTTGACCGATTGATGTCAGATGTCACTACCCAATTGTCATGTCGTCTTGAGCAGCCGTTGGCCAGATCCGACCAGCAGGAAGGCGATCGCCGACAAGATGGCGCTGCCAATAAAGGTCGCGCCGATACCGAAATGATCCAGAAGCGTGCCGCCGAGGGCGGCGCCCCCCAGGATGGCGGTCTGGATGGCTGCGACGATCAGGCTTCCGGCGGCTTCGGGAGCGTCGTCTAGGTTCTGTGTGAGCCAGGCCATCCAGCCGATTGACATCGCGGTGTTCATGACGCCCCAGATCGCCAGCAACAGTGCCGCCACGACAACAAGCTGGCCAAACCCGAGCAGGCCGATCGTCGCCAGCCCCATCACCACCGGCAGCACTTGCAGTAGACGTATGACCTGGCCGTCGGCGAACTTGCCGCCCGCCCAGGTGCCGAGAAATCCGGCACAGCCCAGCACCAGGAACAGTTGTGACAGCTCGGTCACAGTGACGCCGGTGACGGTTTCCAGGAACGGCCGGAGATAGGTGAACATCGTGAACGCACCCGCAAAGGTGAAGATCACGGCCGCGATACCGCGGGCAAAGTAAGGGCGCCTGAGGAGCGAGATCAGCGCGCGGATGGACTGTCCCTGTGCTGCAGGCAAGGACGGCAGGGCGATGAGCTGCCAGACCAGGTTGAACGCCACTATTGGTACCAGCACCCAGAAGGCGCCACGCCAGCCAATCACACCGCCGAGATAGCTACCGACCGGCGCTGCGAAGGCCGCGGCGAACGCCTGCCCGGTGTACATCACGGCCAGCGCAGCGGCGGTGCGTTCAGGAGGCACCAGGCGCATGATGACCGCGGTTGCCAGCGCCCAAAAGCCGCCGATACAGATGCCAAGTAACGCCCTTGCCAGCATCAGCACTGCCAGACTGGAGGCGGTGGCCACCATGATCAGCGAGACCAGCATCAGCGCGGTCATGATCACCAACACCCACTTGCGATTGAGACGGCCCGCTGCCGTGGTAATGACGAGGCTTGCGGCCACAGCGAAAAAGCCGCTGACAGAGATCGCTTGGCCGATCTTTCCCGCGCTGACACCCAGTCCATCTGCGATAGGCGTCAACAGGCTTACTGGCATGAATTCGGCGGCGATCAGCATGGCGACACATAGCGACATGGAGAACACGGCGCCCCAGGTACTGGTCTTTGTCACGGAGTCATTAGACAGGTGTTGAGCAGTCATCGGTCTCTCTATGCGATATCAACGTCGGTGTGTGGCAAGGCCAGTGACAGGTAAAGGCCCCGGTGCCCACAACGCCTGGATTGCCATATTGCGTAGCAGTACCGTCGAGACGGTAGATGGATTGGCCAAGGTTCTTGCCTGATACTCCGAGTTCATGGAGCACGGTTCGACTAGGAAGGGTGGGCGAGATATCGTCGTGGAAAGAGGCGCAGGGAGACCTTCTATGCCAGTTCAACTTCACATCGAGCGACGCGACATGGGATCGCTTGACGCTATCCACGCAGACCTGGCGGGCTTGATTGGGGGGCGTACGCTAGGGTTGGAGGATTGCGCGACCGAGCTTGAAAGCCTGGCGTTGTTCAGGCGTGAGGCCCTGACCGAGCCCTGCGCCTGTATGGTGCAGCCCAGCATTGTTATCGTCGTCCAGGGGGCCAAGCAAATGCTGGTCGGCGAGCAGGCCTATGCCTACGACACCAAGCGCTTCTTGATCAACTCGCTGGATCTCCCCGCTCGATCGCAAGTGCTGGAGGCCAGCACGGACATGCCGTGCCTGGGGCTATCCTTCAAACTCGATCTGTCTGTCATGACGGAGCTGATCTCGCAGATCCGGCTGCCGCCACCGCGTGCTCGTGCCAGCGAGGCGGGCACGTCTATCGGCACGCTCACCCCTGAGCTGTTGGAGCCCTTCAGGCGTCTGCTCGGGGTACTCGACGAGCCCGCTGACATGGCGGTGCTCGCGCCACTGATCGAGCGTGAGATCCACTACCGTCTGCTTAAAAGCGATCTGGCACCACGTCTGTGGCAGATTGCGTCGGTTGGTAGCCAAAGCCAGCGGATTGCCAGAGCCATTGATTGGTTGAAGGCGAATTACACACAGCCGCTGCGCACCGCTGAGCTCGCGACCCAAGCGCAGATGAGCACATCGAGTCTGCACCAATATTTTCGTCAGCTGACGGGGATGAGCCCCTTGCAGTATCAGAAGTGGCTACGCCTTAGCGAAGCCAGGCGTTTGATGCTGAACGACGCTTATGATGCCGCCGCCGCCGCGTTTCAGGTGGGTTACGAGAGCCCGTCGCAGTTTAGCCGCGAGTACAGTCGCCTGTTTGGCGCACCTCCCAAACGCGACATCGAGAGCTTGCGGCACCGGAGTTTTGCTGGCGCTGACAACCCCCCAGACGCGGCATTCTAGGTTGAGGCTGGCAAGGGCTAAGCTGCGATCAGACGCCGTGGCCTCACGCCACAGAACGTCACGTTTCTCTGGGGGAGAGAACGAACGGCATTGTCCAGGTGCTAGACGGAGCCCTTAGACAAAGAAGCGACTCAGGTGGCACCGAATCGTGCGCACAAAAAAAACCCGAGGCAGAGCCTCGGGTGTGTCTTGGGGCGTGGCTTAAAGGCTGAACTCTGGCAGGCGCTTGTCGACCCGGGCGAGCTTCAGCTTGGCCATTTTTGGCAGCCCATTCTCGAAAGGCGGGAAGTCTTCGCCCTGGATCAGGGGGGCCAGGTAGGTACGACCCGCTTCACTGATGCCAAAGCCGTCCTCGCGAATATAGTCGCGGGGCATGAATTTCTCGCGGTTGGCTACGTCCGCTAGGGGCGCGGCCTCGATGTCCCAGCGGTAGGGGTTCTCGCTGACCCGCTTGATGGCGGGCATCTGGGCATTGTGGCCGTCCAGCGCCAGTTCGACCGCCTTGACTCCGACAGCGTAGGCCTGCTCGACGTCAGTCTTGGCGCCAAGGTGGCGTGCTGCACGCTGCAGGTAATCTGCCACGGCCCAGTGATACTTGTAGCCCAGGTCCTGCTTGACCATGCCGGCCAGTGTCGGTGCCACACCGCCCAGTTGGCGATGCCCAAAGGCATCCGTGTTGCCGGAGTCGGCAAGGAAGGTGCCGTCTTCGTAGCGTGCCCCCTCGGAGACAACAATGACGCAGTAGCCGTAGTTCTTGACGGCGTACTCGACGCGCTCCATGACCTGGCGACGGTCAAAGGGGATCTCGGGGAAGATGATGAGGTGTGGCGGCTCGCCTTCCCCTTGTCCCGCCAGGCCGCCTGCGCCGGCGATCCAGCCCGCGTGGCGTCCCATGACCTCGAGTACGAACACCTTGGTGGAGGTGGCGCACATGGAGGCGATGTCCATGGAGGCTTCCAGGGTGGAGGTGGCGATGTACTTGGCGACGCTGCCAAAGCCCGGGCTGTTGTCGGTAATGGGCAGGTCGTTATCCACGGTCTTGGGAACGTGGATGGCGGTCAGCGGATAGCCCATTTTTTCAGAGAGCTGCGACACCTTGAGGCAGGTATCGGCACTGTCGCCGCCGCCGTTGTAGAAGAAGTAGCGGATGTCGTGGGCCTTGAACACCTCGATCAGACGCTCGTACTGGGCCCGGTGGCTCTCGATGTCCTTGAGCTTGTAACGGCAGGAGCCGAAGGCGCCGCCCGGGGTGTGGCGCAGCGCAGCAATGGTGTCGTCTGACTCCTGGCTGACGTCGATCAGATCCTCGGTCAGGGCGCCGATGATGCCATTATGGCCTGCATAGACCTTTCCGATACGGTCGCTGTGGCGGCGGCAGGTCTCGATGACGCCGCAGGCGCTGGCGTTGATGACCGCGGTGACGCCACCGGACTGGGCGTAGAAAGCATTGTGCTGGGCCATGAGGCGTGGGGCTCCTGGGTTGCTAGGGTCGGAAAGAAGGATGATCCCGGGACAGGCGGAGGCCGTATAGCGTCCTTGTCGGGCCGTGGTTGGCCGCCGTCTCCGAGTGCGACATGCACAGCCTGCGGTGCAGCCGCTGTGGCGTGGGTTGCCGGCATGGTCGGCGATTTTATCCGATCACCCGGTCCCCTGCACCCTGAGTGCGTGCTGCTGTGGCAATAGGTGCCATCGGTGCCAGTCCATCTGGCTGGCCCGCAAGGGATCACCCCTGGCGTGTACCCCCTGGCGCTGTGACTGGCCAGGGCGTTGCCGGATCGGGGCGACTGTAGATCGGTGGTAACGCGCTGCCAAGGGTGGGCGAGGGCAACACAAAGTAAATTGGTGGGTGACAGGCAACACGCCCCGCTGTCTGGGTGGCTCTGGAGGCCTTGGTCACGGCGTGCTAGTCTGCCGCCAACTTAACGTCGCCATGGCGCTCCCTGAGCCTTGTGGGCGGGGGTCGGGGTGAGTCAGGCGGAGCGATGGAGGCGACATGCATCTTCACATCATCGGTATCTGTGGCACCTTCATGGGTAGCCTGGCGTTGCTGGCCCGTGAGCTGGGCCATCAGGTCAGCGGCTCGGATGCCAATGTCTATCCGCCCATGAGCACCCAGTTGGAAGCAGCAGGTATCGCGCTGCAGAACGGCTTTAGCGGGGATCATCTGACGCCTGCACCGGACCTCGTGGTCATCGGCAACGCTTTGTCGCGGGGCAATCCTGAAGTCGAGGCGGTACTGGACCAGGGCTTGCCCTACGTGTCAGGGGCGCAATGGCTCGCCGAACACGTTCTGCCGGGACGTCCTGTGGTGGCCGTGGCAGGGACTCACGGCAAGACCACCACCGCCAGTCTGCTGGCCTGGTTGCTCGACAGCGCAGGGCTCGAGCCTGGGTTCCTGATCGGCGGTGTACCGCGCAACTTTGGCGTGTCCGCCCGGTTGGGCGAGGCGTCGGCCCCCTTTGTGGTGGAAGCCGATGAGTACGACACCGCCTTTTTCGACAAACGCTCTAAGTTCGTGCATTACCGCCCATTGGTCGCCGTGCTCAACAACCTGGAGTTCGATCACGCCGACATCTTTCCTGATCTGGCGGCTATCGAGCGGCAGTTTCACCATCTTGTGCGTACCGTTCCCGGTCGCGGCCTGCTGCTGGTCAGCGACGACAACGATGCACTGGAGAGAGTGCTGGCGGCAGGGTGCTGGACGCCGGTGGAGCGCATGGGGCAGGCCACGACGTCGCCTTGGCGAATCGAGCTGGAGCGCGAAGACGCCAGCCGTTTCCGGGTCATTCATCGCGACCCCCAGGGTGTCGAGGTAGACGCGGTGGTCGACTGGGGGTTGACCGGCAGCTACAACGCACACAATGCGCTGGCAGCGCTGGCCGCCGCCCGCTACTTCGATGTCGATCTTGCTCGTGGAGCGGCGGCACTGTCTCGTTTCGAAACCCCCAAGCGGCGCCAGGAAGTACGGGGAGAGATCGCCAATATTCAGGTCATTGATGACTTCGCCCATCACCCTACCGCGATAGAAGCCACCCTGTCGGGGTTACAGGCGTCCACCCAGCGCGGACGGCTGCTGGCGGTAATCGAGCCACGCTCCAATACCATGCGTCTGGGCACCCTGCGCGACCGCCTGGCCGCCAGCGTAGCCTCGGCCGACCAGGTTTGGTGGTATCAGCCCGCGGGGCTCGACTGGTCGCTCAACAGTGTGGTCGAGGCGTCACCGGTCACCGCCCACCTGGCGACTGACATCGAGGCTCTGGTCGCGGCACTGGTCGCAGAGGCGCGGCCTTATGATCGTATCGTTGTGATGTCGAACGGTGGGTTTGGCGGCATTCATCAGCTGTTGCTGGATGCGTTGGAGCGCGCTCATGGCTGAGGACTTCAAGTCGCCCGTCACCGTTGCCATCACGGGTGCCTCGGGTGCCCAGTACGGGCTGCGGTTGATCGATGTGCTGGTCAGCGCCGGGCATGAGGTGTGGGTCATGATCTCCAAGGCGGCGCACCTGGTGATCGCCACCGAGACCGAGGAATCGCTGCCGCCACGTCCAGCGTTGCTGGAGGAGGCGTTGACCTCGCGCTTTGCGGCGCAGAAGGGGCAGATTCGCTGTTTCGGGCGTGAGGACTGGATGTCGCCGGTGGCCTCCGGATCTGGCGCCAGTAGTGCCATGGTGATCTGTCCCTGCTCCACCGGTACGCTGTCCGCGGTGGCCTGTGGTGCCAGCAACAACCTCATCGAGCGTGCCGCCGATGTGGCGCTGAAGGAGCGCCGCAAGCTGGTGCTGGTCCCTCGCGAGACGCCGCTGTCCGCCATTCATCTCGAGCATATGCTGAGCCTGACGCGCATGGGGGCCGTCGTGCTGCCAGCGGCTCCCGGGTTCTATCACCAGCCACAGAGCATCGATGATCTGGTGGACTTTATCGTGGCGCGAATCCTGAATCAGCTAGGCATCGATCATCGCTTGATGCCGCGCTGGGGCGAGCCAACATCCGGCGATTGAAGGTCCGCCTGTTCTTTGAATTCTATGGGAAAGGAAACCCATGCCCAGCCTTTCGGTACTTTCTGTCTTTATCCCTACGTTTTTCCTGGTCTCGCTTACCCCTGGCATGTGCATGACGCTGGCGATGGTGCTGGGCATGACCCAAGGCGTCAGGCGCGCGCTCTGGATGATGCTGGGTGAGCTGGTCGGCGTCGGCCTGGTTGCGTTCTCGGCCGGTGCTGGCGTTGCTGCCCTGATGCTCAAGCTGCCGGCGCTGTTTGCGCTGTTCAAGTGGCTGGGCGGCGCTTACCTGGTTTACCTGGGGGTGCTGATGTGGCGCTCCCGCGGGCGCATGGCGATCCCCGATGAGATCGACGCGGCGGCCCCTCCGGCGCGACGGGAACTGGCGATGCAGGGCTTTGTCACTGCGGTGGCCAACCCCAAGGGCTGGGCCTTCTTCGTCGCGCTATTGCCGCCGTTCCTTGAGCCTTCACGTCCGCTGATGGGGCAGTTGGCGGGGCTTGTGGTGATTATTCTGAGTCTCGAGTTCAGCTGCCTGCTGCTCTACGCGAGTGGTGGCAAGAGCCTTCGCCACCTGCTGGCACGGGGCGGTAGCGTCAGGCTGCTCAATCGTATTGCCGGGACCTTGATGATCGGCGTCGGCTTCTGGCTGGCGCTGGGGTAGCCGTCGTCGGTGATAGACGTGCTAATGGCCAGCGGGAATGGCAAGCGCTGACACAGACGCCCTGTTTCTCAGGCAGCTCGCTCCTTACGTTCCTGGCTATACGGGCGGCAGCCACAGCATCCGGGCGCTGATCAGCACAAGGGACGCCAGCCCCAGATATGCGCCTGGGCAGCCCGCAAAGCCAGGCCGCTCGCGCCTCAGCCATGACAGCTGCACCATCGCGCACACCACCAGACCCAGCAGGGCACCGCCGATCAGGTCGCTTAACCAGTGTACCCCCAGCACAATACGTGACAGGGCCATGGGAACGATGATGGCAATCGCCACCCAGTAGGGCCAGAAGCGCCGATGGTGGGGGAGTCGCTGGGCAATGAAGGCAGCGGCGAGGCCGTAGAGCACGACGGCCGTGGAGGTGTGGGCGCTGGGGTAGGACAGGGAGTCCGCCAGATAGTCCGGTGCATCCGGGCGCAGTCGGCCAATGACGCTCTTGCCCAGGGTGTTGAGCAGGCCGATGCCCGCAAGCCCCGCGGCGATGTGACTCAGCGCCGCCCAGCGGCGACGCCACAGTAGCCAGCCCAGCCAGGGCAGCGCCAGAACGATGACCCCGAGCGTGTCGCCTGCCTTGGCCAGGCTCGTCGACAGGGTGGTTAGGTGGGGGATGTCGAGACTGCTGACCAGTGCGTTGAGGCGTTCGTCCATGGGCAGTGGGCCGTCTGCCTGGAGCACCACCAGGGTCCAGGCGCACAGCGCGGTGAGGCTTCCCAGTAGCAATAGCCAGGTAGCCAGTGGTGGCTCGTCCTCGTGGGTCGGGGCGAGCCAGCGCCACAGGCGCTGGCCACCCGGCAGGCGCAGGGTCAGCCAGGAAAGGCTGCGAAAGAGGAACCCTGGCGGTGACGCATGGTGGCGGACCAAGGAGAAGATGATGGCGAGCGCGACAACCGTGATGCCCAGAGCGGTGAGCCAGGGATGCAGGTCCTGGGGCAGGGCAAGCCACTGTTGCCAGGTACGCCCCAGCAGATAGCCAGGCAGGATGTAGGCTGGCGCCCACAGTGCGGCTGAGCCTACGTTGGCCCAGGTAAAGGTGGCGGGTGGCATGTGCAGTATGCCCGCGACCAGCGGCACGATCGGCCTTACGGGACCGACGAACCTGCCCAGCAGTACCGATAGTGGGCCGTGGCGCTGGAAGAAGCGGGCGCCCCGTGACAGCCATTCCGGATGGTGGGACAGTGGCCACATGGTGGTGACCTGCTCCCGATAGCGGTAGCCAATGGTATAGCTGACCCCATCGCCAACGATCGCGCCGGCAAACGCGCACGCCATGACCCAGCCCACCGCGATTTCCTGATGGCCTGCAAGCGACGCTGCTGCGGTGATCAGAACCACGCCTGGCACCACCACCCCCACCAGGGCCAGTGATTCCACTAGCGCGATGGCGAACACGGATAGCAGTAGCAGGCCAGGCGAAGGCGCCCATTGAATCAGCCAGTCCCCGGCATTTCCCACCCTTACTCTCCTTTGCTTGGCGGCGAGGCGGCATGATGCCACAGTCGCGAGCCGCTGGGCATTGGCTGACCGGTCAGTCCGCCGTCATGGTCTGGGTGCGTCGCTGCAAGCGCTCCAGGAAGACCTGCCAGTCCTCTTCCGGCTTGAGGGCACACAATTGCGAGCGAAGGGTCAGCGGACCCAGGTCCGCCAGGCGAACCTCGGATAAGGCCTGTTCGAGTCGCTTGGTGACCAGCAAGGCGCCGCTTTCCGTGGTGTTAGGGAGGATCAGCCAGAAGGTGTCGGCGCAGTGCCTGCCCAGGATGTCGTGGTCGCGGCAGTGCAGGTGGACCGCACGACAGAGCTGATCGAGCTGTGACAGCTGTAGACGTGAGCCGTGCTGCTCGCTGGCTACCTCAAGCTGAGGCAGATGCAGAATGACCACGGCGAGACGCTGGTCCAGGTGCTGGGCGCGTTCAAGCTCTCCGGTCAGACGCTCGTGCAGGGTGGCGTGATTGAGGGCGTCGCAGTCGGCATCGCTCGGGTCGGTAGCGCGAGCGAGGTCCCGTTGGCGTAGATGCTCCCAGCTAGCCAGGGTGCAGCAGGCCAGGAAGGTCAGCATGCTGATCACCTGGGCCACGTCAGGGGTCATCTGACTGTGGATGAATAGCCAGAGGGGAAGGGCCAGGCACGACAGCACCAAGGCGGGTCCCAGTGGCAGCAGCAGCAAGACCAAGGCAATCGGCAGGCTCGTCCAGATCGGGTCGAGGGTTGAGTGGATGAGTGCCTGGTCATACAGCATCAGGCAGGCGCATATCAGCAGCAGGTAATGAGTAAGTCGCGAGTTGCGCCGGGCATCCAGGTAGGCGATGACGCCGACCAGGCAGCACAGTACGGCAGGCAGCAGGATGTATTCGTATTGACCAATCAGGTAGTGCCATAGCGCGACGGCAGCGAGCAGCAGGGCAGCCAGCAGGTCAGCGAGCAGGCGCCAGGAGCGTCGCCACTGCGGGTGTTCAGTCATGCGCTTCCTCCACCACCTGAGGGGATGGACGCTGTTGGCCGAGGGTCTCCAGGATTCGCGGCAGATTATCCAGTCGCGTAAGGGGCACGGCGCGTGAGTGAGTGGGTGCGTCGATAGCGTCCAGCAGCTCCTGGCGGCGCTGTCTTGCCTGGTCTGCGTCGCGGCTGGTCAACAGCACGCCGAGAGTTTTCTGGTCCAGCTGGTAAGCGTTTTCGAAGGACTTGATCTGGCTGCATACCTCTTGAGCGATGCGCCATAGCTGCCGTCCCTGGACGTGGATCAGCAGCAGCTCGGCGTGGACGTCGTCACGGGCGGCACGGCTATTTTCCTTGACCAGATCGCGCTCGAGCTGCTCCGCCGACCACAGCGCCAGGCCTGGCGCCAGCCGGGCTCGCTTGCGCACCAGCCGCAGCGAGTGCCCACCAGGCAGTGAGCGGCTGATGGCGAATAGGCATAGGCAGGTGAGCAGGAGTCCTACCAGGATCCAGTGATGAGGACTGAGTCGGTCGATCAGGCTCCACCAGCTGAGGCCGGCGAGGGAAGCATTGAGCAGCTGCATCCAGCGCGGCTGAGGCAGTGCGAGCAGGCACGGCCAGGCCCATAGCCAGGCAGCGTTGGTATGTCCTGGCAGCATGACCAGGGCCGCCAGCAAAAGGCTGGCGACCGCGAGCCAGGGGCGGTAGGCATGCCGCCGATGGCTGAACTCCAGGGCCAGGCCGGTCAAGGCAAACCACAGGGCGGCCAGGCTCAGCAAGATGCCGTCCCAAGGTTGGTCGGACAGCAGCGCGCAGGCTGCCAGCAGCCCGGCAGCGGCAAAGATATTCAGCTTGAACAGTCCGACTTTGTACTTGATCCGCATGCTGTCTTACTATGGCCTCTTCAGTGGTTCCTGACCCGCCCCACGCTTTCCCCTGCCCCCTAGCTGGTGTCCAGTTTGGGGGGTAGAACACGTCAAGGAGAACTTCCCATCGTGTCCGACTCTGCCAGCGCCACCTCCGCCACCATCGACGATGTCAGTGCTTACATGAATGCCGTCGGCCAGCGTGCCCGGCAGGCTGCCTCTGCCATGCGCCGTGTGACTCCGGCCGCCAAGAATCATGCGCTGAAGGCCATGGCGAAGGCACTGGATGAGGCGCGACCAGAGATTCTGGCGGCCAATCGTGATGACATGGCGCGTGGTCGTGACAAGGGGCTCGATGACGCGCTGCTCGACCGCCTGGCGCTGAACGATGCACGTATCGATGCGATGATCGAAGGGCTGCATCAGGTCGCGGCTCTCCCTGACCCGGTCGGCGAGATCAGTGATCTGTCCGCCAGGCCAAGTGGTATCCAGGTGGGCAAGATGCGCGTCCCCCTTGGCGTTATCGGTATCATCTATGAATCGCGTCCCAACGTCACGCTGGAAGCGGCCAGTCTCTGCCTCAAATCGGGCAACGCCTGCATTCTTCGTGGCGGTTCCGAGGCCAGCGCCTCCAACCTTGCGTTGGCGCAGTGCATCGCCAAGGGGCTCGGCGAAGCGGGCATGCCGGACGCTGCGGTGCAGTGTGTGGCGACCACTGACCGCGCTGCGGTGGGTCATCTGATCAGCATGCCTGACTACGTTGATGTGATCATACCCCGCGGTGGAAAGTCCTTGATCGAGCGCATCAGTCGGGAGGCCAGGGTGCCGGTGATCAAGCACCTGGATGGTATCTGCCACGTCTACGTGGATGCCCATGCGGATCTCGACAAGGCCGAGGCCATTGCGGTGAATGCCAAGACCCATCGCTACGGTGTGTGTAACGCGATGGAGACCCTGCTGGTGGACGTGGCAGTGGCCGACGTTCTGCTGCCGAGGCTCGCGGGTGTCTACGCGGAAAAAGGGGTGGAAGTGCGCGGCTGCGAGCGTGCCCGCGAAGTGGTGGACAGCTGGTTGCCTGCCAGCGATGAGGACTGGGCGACCGAATATCTGGCGCCGATCCTGGCGGTCAAGGTGGTCGATGGCATCGACGCTGCGATGGCGCATATCGAGCAGTACAGCTCCGGACACACGGAAGCGATCGTCACCGAGAACTATACCCTGGCGCGGCGCTTCCTGGCCGAGGTTGACTCAAGCTCAGTGATCGTCAATGCGTCCACTCGCTTTGCCGACGGATTCGAGTACGGGTTGGGTGCCGAGATCGGCATTTCCACCGACCGCTTGCACGCCCGCGGCCCCGTCGGTCTCGAAGGCCTCACTACGCGCAAGTACGTGGTGCTGGGTGATGGTCAGATTCGCCAGTGAGTGAGCAGGTGTCGTTTTCCATCACCGATGGGCCCGCACGCATCGGCATGCTGGGGGGGACCTTCGACCCGGTGCATCACGGTCATCTACGCACGGCGGTAGAGCTGAGGGACGTGCTCGGCCTGGACGGCGTGCACATGATTCCGGCGGCGCAGCCGCCCTTGAGGGGCCGTCCACAGGTGTCGGCTCAGGAGCGCCTGGCGCTGCTGCGGTTGGGGATCGGAGACACCCCGGGTCTGCTGGCGGACCCGTGCGAGCTGGAGCGAGAAGGGCCGTCCTACAGCGCTCTGACCCTGGCATCATTGCGACAGCGCTACGGTGAAAAGGCGCGGATCGTCATGGCGCTGGGACATGATGCATTTTTGAAGCTCGCGCAGTGGCATCGGCCCGAGCAGCTGTTCGACCTGGCCCATGTGGTCGTGATCGACCGTCCAGACCATATCGGCGCGTTGCCGGCGGCTCTTGAGGAACTGATAGCCGGTCGTGAGGTCAATGACTGCCAAGCACTGATGGAAGAGGCCCAGGGCCGTTTGCTGCGGCTGTCGCTGCCATCACGCATGGCCATATCCGCCACCTTTGTGCGTGAGCGCCTGGCTCAGGGCGAGAGCGTGCGTTACCTCCTGCCCGAGCCGGTGGTGCAGCGTATCGAGTCCCGGGGACTGTATCGGAATCCAGCGATTTCCGGCGCTGAGTGAGAAATTCGTGGAAGCGCTGGAATCGCACTGCCATAAGGCGCGTCAGCGGGTACAATAGACGGTCGATGAATACCCAGTGATGAGGGGCTATGCAGATTGAAGCATTGAAAGCGCTCGTAATCGAGTCGCTAGACGATATCAAGGCGAAGGACGTCGAAGTGCTCGACGTGTCGCGATTGACCAGCGTGACGGATTGGATGGTGGTGGCCAGCGGCACCTCGACACGGCATGTGGCGGCCCTGGCCAACAGCGTGATTACCAACGCCAAGGAGCAGGGTGTGCAGCCGCTTGGCGTGGAAGGCGACAACGGTGCTGACTGGGTGCTGGTGGATCTCGGTAGCGTGGTGGTGCATGTGATGATGCCTGACACCCGCGCACTGTATGACCTAGAGCGCCTGTGGTCAGACTTGCCTAGCGACAGCCCGGCACCAGAGGAAGAGGCCAAGGCATGAGGGTCCGCCTGCTGGCGGTCGGTACACGCATGCCAGGCTGGGTCACTGATGGCGTCGAGGAGTACCGCAAGCGTCTCCCCAAGGACTTTCGCCTCGAGATTGAAGAGATTGCCCCGGGGCATCGTGGCAAGAATGCCGATACGGCACGCGCGATCACCCAGGAAGCAGAACGTATCGACGCGCGCCTGCGTGGAGACGAGCACCTGGTGGCGCTGGAAGTGCTGGGCAAGCCCTGGACGACGGAAGTCCTGGCAGAGCACGCCGATCAATGGCGCCACGGTGGCCGTGACGTCGTGTTGCTGGTAGGTGGTCCTGATGGTCTCGATCCCGCGCTGTCGGCGCGGGCTCATCAGCGCTGGTCATTGTCCCCCTTGACCCTGCCTCACCCTCTGGTTCGGCTGGTACTGGCCGAGCAACTCTATCGTGCCTGGACGCTGATGGTGGGGCATCCCTACCATCGGTGACGGCTTCTGAGCCAGACAAGGATTGCCCCTCGCATGCGTAAGCGTCGAGACACCCTAAAGAATCCCGAGCAAGCGCTACGCATCTTCCGCATGCGAGCAAGCCTCGCTGGCGTCGTGGTGGTACTGCTGTCGGGCCTGCTGGTTGGCCGCCTTTGCTACCTGCAGATCGTTCAGCACGAGGTCTACAGCACGCGTTCCGAGAAAAATCGCGTCAGGGTCGAGCCCCTGCCGCCCACGCGGGGCCTGATCTACGACCGCAACGGTCAGCTGCTGGCAGAAAACCGTCCCACCTATAACCTGACCCTGGTGCGCGAGCGGGTGGACGATCTCGACGCCACTCTCGAGCTGTTGGTCGACCTGCTGGATCTGCCGGCAGAAGAGGTCGAGGCGTTCAAGGTGCGCTCACGTCAGCGGCAGCGGCCCTACCAGCCGGCGCTGCTGATGAGTGATCTGACGGAAGCGCAGATTGCGCGACTGGCGGTCAACCGCCACCGCTTGCCAGGGGTAGAGGTCCAGGCGCAGTTGCTGCGTTTCTATCCCGATGCCGAAATCATGTCCCACGCCCTGGGCTATGTCGGGCGAATCAATGCCGAGGAGCTGGAGTCTCTTGACCCGGGCAACTACGCCGGGACGCACTTCATTGGCAAGACTGGCGTGGAACGGTTCTACGAGGACCAGCTGCATGGGCGAGCGGGACTTCGCAAGGTGGAGACCAACGCCCGCGGCAGGGTGTTGCGCGAGCTTGGGCACACCGATCCTGAACCGGGGCAGGACCTGACCCTTACCCTGGACATGGACATGCAGCAGCTCGCGGTGGACCTTCTGGATGACCGCCGCGGTGCCATCGTCGCGATTGCCCCCCAGACCGGCGAGATCCTGGCCATGGCATCGGTGCCGGGCTTTGATACCAATCAGTTCGTGACCGGTATCGATGTCGCTTCCTATCGTGGCCTGCAGAACGATATCGATCTGCCGCTGTTCGACCGGGCCACTCGCGGCAGCTATCCCGCCGGCTCCACGATCAAGCCGTTCATGGCCATGGCCGGGTTGATCGAGGGCGCCGTCACGCCAGATGAAGTGATCTACGATCCTGGCTATTACCAGCTGCCCAATGATGAGCGCCGCTATCGCAACTGGCTGCGCTGGGGCCACGGTCGGGTCAATCTCGAACGTGCCTTGGCGGTGTCCAACAACACCTACTTCTATTCCCTGGCACACGAGCTCGGCATCGATCGGATCGACGCCAACCTGGGCGCTTTCGGCTTCGGTACTCGCGTTGCCGCCGATGTGGCGGGCCAGGGTGATGGCCTGCTGCCGTCCCGCGACTGGAAACGTGCGCGCTTCAATCAGCCCTGGTATCCCGGGGAGACGCTGTCGGTAGGCATTGGGCAGGGATACCTGCAGATCACGCCGCTACAGCTGGCGTCGGCCACCGCGGTACTGGCCAATCGCGGGCATTGGGTACGCCCGCGCCTGGCCAAGCGCATCGGCGCGGAAGATGTGCCGGTCGACTTGCCGGACACTCCAGCGGATATCGATGCTCCCGATGCCTATTGGACACGGGTCTTCAATGGCATGGAGAAGGTGCTGTCCGGTCGCGAGGGCACCGCCCGGCGCACGGGGGCAGGGCTTCAGTATCGCATGGCCGGCAAGTCCGGCACCGCCCAGGTGTTCTCGCTGGGCCAGAACCAGAAGTACAACGCCGCCGAGCTGCGCGAACGTCTGCGCGACCATGCCTTGTTCATGGCCTTCGCTCCGGTGGAAGACCCCCAGATTGCCATCGCGGTGATCGTCGAAAACGCCGGCGGTGGCTCGACCCACGCCGCCGGTCTTGCCAGAGCCATGGCGGATGCCTGGATCCTGGATCACAACGCCGGCAAGCCGGTATCCGACGATAGCGATCCGCTGCAAGATGACCCAGAGGAGGCCGACTGATGGCCGTCGATTTCGTGCGATCATTGCGTGGTCATCCGGTACGCCCCCCCGCCAGCGGCATCGCCAGGCGCATTTCTCTGTGGCAGCGGCTGCATATCGATCCGTGGCTGCTGGCGATGCTGCTGCTGCTGATGGTCAGCGGCCTGGCGGTGTTGTATAGCGCCAGCGGCGAGAACATGCGGGTGGTCACCGCCCAGGCAATTCGCTTCGGTGTGGCCTGGACCGTGATGCTGGTGCTCGCTCAGTTTTCTCCGGCGACCTTGATGCGCTGGGCGCTGCCCGCCTACATGACCGGTGTGGTCATGCTGGTGGCGGTCGAGATTCTCGGTGACATCGGTATGGGGGCGCAGCGCTGGCTGGTGATTCCTGGCGTGGTGCGCTTCCAGCCCTCGGAAATGATGAAGATCGCCATGCCGATGATGATCGCTGCCTGGATCAGTCGGCACGAGTTGCCCCCGAACTGGAGGGTGCTGGCGGGCTGCGCATTGCTGATCGCCTTGCCGGTGGGGCTGATCGCCCGTCAGCCCGATCTTGGTACCTCGTTGCTGGTGGCTTCGGCGGCGGTGTTTGTCATCTTGCTGGCGGGCCTTTCGTGGAAGTTCATCGGTGCCATGGTGGCCCTGGCGGGGGCCGCCTTACCGCTATTGTGGATGAACATGCACAATTATCAGCGGCAGCGGGTATTGACCTTTCTGGACCCCGAGAGCGATCCGCTCGGCGCTGGTTGGAACATCATCCAGTCGACCACGGCCATCGGCAGCGGCGGTATCTGGGGCAAGGGCTGGCTAGAGGGGACCCAGTCGCAGCTCGAGTTTCTGCCTGAGCGACATACGGACTTTATCGTCGCGGTGCTGGGTGAGGAATTCGGCCTGGTAGGCATGCTGGCCTTTCTGGTGCTCTACCTGCTGATTGTTGCGCGGGGGCTGTGGCTGGCTGGCGCGGCGCAAGACACCTTTGGCCGCTTGCTGGGCGGTGGCATCATGTTGACGTTCTTCATCTATGTGTTTGTGAACATCGGCATGGTCAGCGGGATTCTTCCCGTGGTCGGCGTGCCGCTTCCTCTGGTCAGTTACGGAGGGACGTCCAGCGTGACCTTGATGGCCGGTTTCGGTATTCTCATGGCGGTCAATGCACACCGTCGACTGCTGCCTCGATAGCGTCGATGAACAGGCTTACGGGTTCATGCCAGATCGCCGCCAGAGAGCGCACATGGGCGTGCGACAGCCGTCGCCACCCTGTTCGCCATCGCATTTGCGATAGTGCTGGCAGGCGACACGGCGTGTCCCAAGGGAGAAGATTGATGACAGTACCCCTGATCCAGGGAAGGGAAGGCGTTGGTGCGACACGCCGTGGCTGGCTGGGCAGCGTGTTGGGCGGCCTGCTTGCGACGCTGTCGCTGTCGGCGGCGGCGCAGGACTTCGCGACCCCCGACGTCAACGACATGATGGGACGCCTGGAGCGGCAGGGGATCTCCCGGGAATGGCTTGAGCAGACCATGGCCAGCGCGCAGTTCCAGCCGTCGGTGCTCGAAGCCATGAGTGGTGCCGCCGAGCATCATATGACCTGGGAGCGCTATCGCAATATCTTCCTCGGAGAGGAGCGCATCAACGAGGGTGCCGCCTTTATCGAGACCCATCTTGATGCCTTCGAGCGGGCCGAGCAGCGCTACGGAGTCCCGCCGGAGGTCATCGCTGCCATCATTGGCGTCGAGACCCGCTATGGCAGGATTACTGGCGACCACCGAGTGCTGGACTCCTTGTCGACGCTGGCCTTCCACCATCCGCGTCGGGGAGAGTTCTTCGAGGGCGAGCTGGAGGCCTTTCTCGATATCGCCTACGAGCAGGGCGTGGATCCTGGCAGCCTGAAAGGCTCCTATGCCGGTGCCATGGGCTATCCCCAGTTTATTCCTACCAGCTATCAAGCCTACGCCGTGGACTTTGACGGCGATGGGCATCGCAACCTGTGGACCGACCCCGTCGATGCCATTGGGAGCGTTGGCAACTACTTTGCCGAGCACCGTTGGCAGCCCGGCGGCGAGGTGTACTGGGAAGCACAGGGTCCTGCGACCACACCTGCTGCGATCAATTTCAATCGTACCCAGCGCCCTTACGTGCAGGTCTCCGCACTGGAAGCCCAGGGCATTCGCCCGCAGGAGCCACTGGCGGGCGATCGCAAGGTGATTCCGCTGGCACTCGACAGCGAAGATGGCAGCGTGCGCTATCGCCTTGCCGATACCAATTTTTACGTGATCACCCGCTACAATCACAGCCATCTGTACGCCATGGCGGTGACCGAGCTTGCCGAGGCCATCGCCCAGGTGCGTGACCTGGGAAAGCGCCAGTGGTGGAATGCGCTGGAGCTGGAGGCGACCACATGAGCCTGCGATCGCGCTTGCTGCCCACCATGTCGCTGTTGGTCGCCCTGGGCGGGTGTGCCAGCGGTGGTCCCGGCAATGCGCCAAGTGCGGACGGGGCGGCCACCCAGAGTGAGGCGCCCAGTTCCAGTGGTGGCCGCTACGCCATGAGTGGTGATGCGTATCCTCAAAGCCCACCTGATGTCAGTCAGGTGCCGGACGCGGTACCGCGCAATGAGCCGCGCTCCCGTGCAGGCAACCGGTCGACCTATGAGGTGTGGGGCAAGACCTATCACGTGATGGACGACCCGAGCGGGTATCAGCGCGAAGGCACAGCCTCCTGGTACGGCCAGAAGTTCCATGGCTATGCCACCTCAAACGGCGAAATCTATGACATGTACAAGATGACCGCCGCCCACAAGTCACTGCCGCTGCCGACCTTTGCTCGCGTGACCAATCTGGATAACGGTCGCTCGGTCATCGTGCGGGTCAATGACCGTGGTCCGTTTCATGATGACCGCGAGATCGACCTGTCCTATGCGGCGGCAGCGCGCCTGGACATCCTCGATAATGGCACTGGTCGAGTGCGCGTCAGTGCCATCGATGCTGGTCAGTGGCAGGCCAACGGTGGGCGAGGTGCTGAGGCGTCGTCCGGGGCTGTTGCGTCCCAAGCCCAGGCTCGGCAAACATCTGCTCAGCAAACATCAGCACCGCCAGCTGCGACGCCGTCCCGCTCTGCGGCACAGGCTCCCGCGGTAGCTCAGCGTGGTGCCCGACAAGAGGCCCCAGCGCCGGCGAGTGCGGGTGCAGCCGAGGGTGTCTACATTCAGGTGGCGGCATTGGGTTCTGCGACCAGCGCTCGAGACCTCAAGTCAGACCTGGAGCAGCGCTTGAACCAGGATGTGCGGGTGGCCAGTGACGGTGGCCTGCACAAGGTGCAGGTTGGGCCGTTGGCCAGTCGAGGCCAGGCGGAGCCGATCAGAGAACGCTTGCGTCAGGCCGGCTTTGAGCAGACCTTTGTCGTCGATGGGCGCTAGCCGTGGGCGCCGTTAAACCGGCGCCACGGTGAAGTTCGCGGGTATCGATGTGTGATTAAAATTGTGCGGCGACGTTTAACGCCGCTTTCCCCGACTGTTGTAACGAGACGTTCACCATGATTTTCAAGTCATCTCTTTCTCGCCGCTATTTGCCAGTTGCTTTTGTGTGCGCGGCCCTGGTGGCTCCCTTGACCAGTGCCCAGCAGCCTGACGCTCCCACGCCGGACATGCCCGAGCCCCAGGTCATGATTCCTGCTCCGCCGCAGCTCGCTGCAAAGTCCTGGATTCTGATCGACGCCAACAGTGGTCGCGTGTTGGCTGAACACAACTCTGATCAGCGTCTGCCGCCGGCCAGCCTGACCAAGCTGATGACCGCCTACCTGGTCGAACGTGAACTCGACCGCGGTAATATCCAGGGCGATGACATGGTGCCTATCAGCGAGAAGGCATGGCGCACCGGCGGCTCCAAGATGTTCGTCGAGGTCGGCACCCGGGTGCCGGTGGAAGAGCTGCTGCACGGGATTGTCATTGTCTCCGGCAACGACGCCAGCGTTGCCATGGCCGAGTATCTGGCCGGCGGTGAGGAGCCATTCGCCGACCTGATGAACCAGCATGCCACCCAGCTGGGCATGGAAAACACCCACTACGAGAATGCCACCGGTCTGCCCGGCGAAAACCATTACTCGTCTGCCCGTGATCTGATGCGTCTGGCCCGTCACATCATTCTGGACTACCCGGAACACTACGCGATCTATAGCCAGAAGCACTTTACCTACAACGGTATCGAGCAGCCGAACCGCAACCGCCTGCTGTGGCGCGATCCGAGCGTCGATGGCCTGAAGACGGGCTGGACCGAAGAAGCCGGCTACTGCCTGGTGTCGTCGGGCAAGCGCGATGACATGCGCCTGATTTCTGTGGTGATGGGTACCAACTCCGATGAAGCGAGGGCACAGGAAACGCAAAAGCTGTTGAGCTACGGTTTCCGCTATTACGAGACCCTGAAACTCTATGATCGTGGCGCGGTGCTCAATACCCCGCGTGTCTGGGAAGGTGCGACCAATGAGCTCAAGGTAGGCGTCGACAATGGCGTCTACATGACCGTGCCGCGTAACCGCAATGGAGAGCTGACTGCGCGCCTGGACATCGACAGCGGCCTGGTGGCGCCGATTGCTGCGGGGCAGCGGGTTGGCACCATGGAAGTGCGACTGGGCGACGAAGTGGTTGGCGAGCGCGACCTGGTGGCCCTGGAGGCGGTCGAGGAGGGTGGCTTCTTCAAGCGCATGATCGACAAGGTTCAGCGTTTCTTCAGTGACCTGGTGGGTGGCTGGTTCGACTGAAGCTGTCGCGATCGAGCAGGTGACCCGATCGGTGAGCGGGCAGTGTCCGCCGCCTACGGGAGGTTAGCCGGGTGCGATGCGCCCGGCTTAGTTAAGTCGCCCGGCTTAGCCGAGTCGCCTGGCTTGGTCGAGTCGCCAAGGTTGAGTAGAATAGTCGGGTATCCACTCAAAGGGTCATCGGATGAACGATCGAACCTTCCGGGATCTTCGCTCACAAGCTGGGCCTGATCCGACAGATGTGACCATCACGTTTCCCTGTGACTACCCGATCAAGGTGGTCGGTGATGCGTCTGAAGACTTTGCCGCGACGGTGAGTCAGATCGTGCTCAAGCATGATCCGAGTTTTACCGGGAACAGCCTCGAGGTCATCGATAGCCGCAACGGACGTTTCCAGTCTGTGCGCTTGACCCTGCGTGCCACGGGTGAAACCCAGCTCAAGGCGCTGTTCGAGGAGCTCAAGGCGACCGGTCGCGTGCACATGGTGGTGTGATGGAGCCCATCGAGGTCTATCATCTTGGGCTAGTGCCCTACCAGCCTGTATGGCAAGCAATGCGTGAGCTGACCGATCAGCGGGACGGCACGACGCCCGACCAGATCTGGGTGGTCCAGCATCCCCCGGTGTTCACTCAGGGGCAGGCCGGCAAGGCAGAGCATCTGCTGATGCCCAGCGAGATCCCCTTGGTGGAGACGGACCGTGGTGGTCAGATTACCTACCATGGACCGGGTCAGTTGGTGCTGTATCCCCTGATCGACGTCAAGCGCGCGCGACTGGGGGTCAGGGACCTGGTAAGCGCGTTGGAAGACAGCGTTGTCGATGCCCTGGGACAGCATGACATTGAGGCTCATGCCCGGCCAGATGCACCAGGTGTCTACGTCGGGGAGCGCAAGATTGCCTCCCTGGGGTTGAGGATTCGGCGTGGCGCGAGTTTTCACGGCATTGCCGTCAATCTGGACCTGGATCTGGCGCCGTTCAGCTTCATCAATCCCTGCGGCTATGCGGGGCTAGAGATGACTCGGCTGGCCGACCTGACGTCTACTGACGTGGATGCCAGGCTTGAGGCGCAGCGTCTATTGGATGCCTTGGCCCTTCGGCTGGGGCAACGTGAACTGGTTGAGCGTTCTGGTCAGCCAGAGGCTTTCCACGGCCAACATTTTGATTGATCGCCCTGGAGTCGTCACGGCGATCTTCCACAGGATAGAGACATGACTGACAGCTCCGCCATCCAGGCGGCGGCCGCCGCCGCCAAGGCCAAGAAAAGTGCTCGCAGCGAAAGAGGTGTCAAGCTGCGTGGTGCCGAGAAGGTGGCCCGGATTCCGGTGAAGGTGATTCCCACCGAGGAGATCCCGCGCAAGCCCGACTGGCTTCGGGTGCGCATGCCGGTATCCAAGGAAGTCACCCGCATCAAGGACACGCTGCGTCGCCACGGCCTGCATACGGTCTGCGAAGAAGCGTCTTGCCCCAACCTGGGGGAGTGCTTCCACGGGGGCACCGCCACCTTCATGATCATGGGCGACATCTGCACCCGTCGTTGTCCGTTCTGTGATGTTGCCCACGGCAGGCCCAATGCCTTGAATGAGCGTGAGCCGCGAGAGCTCGCCGAGGCGATCGCCGAGATGCGACTGAAGTACGTGGTAGTGACCTCGGTTGACCGTGACGACCTGCGCGATGGCGGTGCCCAGCATTTCGCCGACTGTATTCGCGAGATTCGCCGCGACAGCCCGAGCATCGAGATCGAAGTGCTGGTGCCGGACTTCAGGGGGCGCATGGAGGTCGCGCTGGATATCCTCGAAACCACGCCGCCCAACGTCTTCAATCACAACCTGGAGACGGTGCCCAGCCTGTATCGCAAAGTGCGCCCTGGTGCCGACTACCAGTGGTCTCTGGATCTGCTCAAGGGCTACAAGGAGCGCCGTCCGGAGGTCATGACCAAGTCTGGGCTGATGCTCGGGGTGGGTGAAGCCGACGAGCAGGTGATCGAGGTCATGAAGGACCTGCGAGCCCACAATGTCGATATGCTGACGCTGGGTCAGTACATGCAGCCGTCTCGCAATCACCTGCCAGTGGACCGTTGGGTTCCGCCGGCGACCTTTGACTGGTTTGCCGAGCAAGGCCGAGCCATGGGCTTCACCCACGTGGCGTCTGGTCCTCTGGTGCGGTCGTCCTATCACGCCGACCAGCAGGCCCATGGCATCGAGGTCAAGTAACGGTTCGATGCACAGCGTTAGATGAAAGCAATGCCCGGTAATGCCGGGCATTGTGCGTTTTAGCTTACGTGTTTATGCGCCGACTCCTACCTTATGTGCCGTGGCATGGTGCGGGGGCTTCGCAGTCCCAGGGGGAATGCGCTATATTGCAGTGCAACAAGTGCGCAGGCGCACGGATCGCCTCCTGCGCGTCACGCAACCCCAGGAGTCCCTATGAATGCGTTGATGCCTGGCGCTGCCGCGCCGCTGTTCGCGATGGCGGAACCCTTTGCACCGTTGCTCGATCCCTTTGGTTTCGGACGCGCCGCCGCCGATTACTGGCGCGATAGCGTCGAGCGCAGCATCCTCTATTGGGATGTGATGCGGCAGCGCGGCAACGAGTACCTCGAACATATCGAAAAGACCCGTCCCTCGGTGCTCGGTTTCGATACCGACATCGTCATGCTCGGGGAAGAGCTGCCACGTCCCGTCAACTACGAGTTACTGCGCGTGCATCCCCCGGAAGGCGTCGAAACGGATGAGCTCGCACGTCCCTTCGTGGTGGTCGACCCCCGTGCAGGGCATGGCCCGGGGATCGGTGGCTTCAAGCCTGACAGCGAGATCGGTGTGGCGCTGCGGGCTGGCCATCCGTGCTACTTCATCGCCTTTATGCCGTACCCGATTCCGGGGCAGCGGGTCGAGGACGTGGTCGAGGCCGAGGTCACCTTCCTGCGCCATGTCAACGAGCTTCACCCTGACAGCGAGAAGCCGATGGTGGTCGGCAACTGCCAGGCTGGCTGGCAGATCATGATGGCCGCCGCGCTGGAGCCGGAAGTGTTTGGGCCGATCCTGATTGCCGGGGCTCCACTGTCCTACTGGGCCGGTGAGCGCGGCAAGGCGCCGATGCGCTATACCGGCGGCATGACCGGAGGCAGCTGGGCGACCCACATGCTGTCGGACATGGGGGATGGGGTGTTCGATGGTGCCTGGCTGGTACAGAATTTCGAGCGGCTCAACCCGGCCAACACCTGGTGGGACAAGCAATACCACCTATATGCCCATGTCGATACCGAAGCCGAACGCTATCTTCAGTTCGAACGCTGGTGGGGCGGACACGTGGTACTGGGGGGAGAGGAGATCCAGTACATCGTCGATAATCTGTTCGTCGGTAATCGGCTGTCGACGGCGCAGCTGGTGACGTCAGACGGTCGTCGCATTGATCTGCGCAACGTGCGCTCCCCGGTGATCGTGTTCTGCTCCCAGGGTGATGACATTACGCCGCCACCCCAGGCGCTGGGGTGGGTGCGTGATCTGTATGGCGGTGTCGACGACATCATTGCCAACGAGCAGACGATCGTCTACTGCGTGCACGACAAGACGGGTCACCTCGGCATCTTTGTCTCGGGCAGCGTGTCGCGCAAGGAGCACGCCGAGTTCACGGCCAACATGGACTACATCGACGTCTTGCCGCCAGGGCTGTATGAGACCACGGTATCCAAGGCAAGTGACCGTCCTGATGCGGAGCTTATCGAGCGCGATTACCTGCTTGAGTTCTCTACCCGTGACCTGGACGACCTGGACGAGGTCGTCAAGCCACAGCCTCAGGATGATCGTCGCTTTGCGACCGTGGCCAGAGTGTCCGAGATCAATCTAGGTCTGTACCGTCAGTTCCTGCAGCCGTGGATTCGGGCGCTTTCCACGCCGGAGTCTGCCCATTGGATGCGTCGGATGCATCCCAATCGCATGGGCTATCGCCTGCTGTCGGACCGCAACCCGCTGATGGCGCCACTGCCGGTGTTGGCAGAAATGGTGCGCGAACGTCGCCGTGCGCTCAGCGACGACAACGTTTTCCGGGTGTACGAAGACATCGGTTCAAGCCTGATCTCCCGTAGTCTGGATGCCTGGCGAGTACTGCGCGACCGGTCCATCGAGAAGGCATTTCTGGATGTCTATGGCCAGCCCCTGTTGCAGTCTCTGGTCGGCTTGCGCGGTGCCGTGGACGCGGATCGAAGGCTGCCGGGCGCCGAACCCGAACGCCGTCGTTTCATCCAGCGTCGTCGCGACGAAATCCGTGCTCAGGTCGCCCGTGGTGGGGCCCATGAAGCGGTCATGAGGTCGATCATCTTCGTCCTTGGCGGTGCTCCGGCCACCGATGGGCGTAATTTCCGCCGGCTGCAAGCCTCCAGGAGCGAGCTGGAGCCCGAGCTTCAGCTGCAGGACTTCAAGCACTTGATGCGCGATCAGTTCTTCATTCTGAAACAGGATCGTGAAGCCGCCCTTGAGGCAGTGCCTGCGTTGCTTGAGGGCCTTGATGCTAAGGAAATTGACAGCCATATCGAGCATATGGAGCACGTTCTGGCGGCCAGCGGTGACTTGAGCGAGCACGCGGCCGCTCGCTTTGAGCGAATCAAGTCGTTGTTCCTCAAGGCGAGGCCGGCCAGCCGTCGCAGGTCAACACGGTCGTCATCCTCTGATGGCGGTGCGGGTGGGAACACCAGCGGCAGTGGCAAGCCGCCCAGCGCGTCCAAGGCCACTAGCGCTCCCAAGGCATCCAGCGCTCCCAAGGCATCCAGTGCTTCGAAAACGCCCAGCGCTACTAAGGCGTCCAGCGCTACCAAGGCGTCCAGCGCTACCAAGGCATCCACTGCCTCCAAGACGCCCAGCGCTACCAAGGCATCCAGTGCTTCCGAGACGCCCAGCGCTTCCAAGGAGCCGAGCACGACGAAGGCATCCAGCGCTTCCGAGGCGTCCAGCGACACCAAGACGTCCAGTGCTTCAGGCGCCACTACCTCGGCGTCCGGCACGAAGGCCGACAGCACGAAGTCCGACAGCGCTGGAGCTGCTGCAACGACGTCAGAGCCTGCGGGGGCGGCCAAGCCCGAGGGCGCAGAGGCGACACCTGCGGCTTCGCGTCGGCGCTCGACCAGTCGCTCGCGGGGACAGACGCGGCGCTCGTGATTATGGCGCTGCGCTGATCGCCACGTTCGATCGGCCCTGTGGCGTATTCTCGCTATGTCCTTGCCCCCGCCCAGCGGGGGCAAGGTCGTTATGTGGCCGCTGCTTGTCGGACGACGGGGTTAAGGCTAGTCTCTTGCCCATGCGAGTCGGGCGCCGTACAGAAGGCGCCGCGTGATCCGTGACACGACCAGCACTGTTCCAGGGGCAACCGTCGATGTGACTGGCGCGATGTTCGGCACTGGGTTAGGGTAAGCGCATTTTTCCCCGTCAAGCTTCGGCGGGTATGTTACATACTGGCGTACGCCAAGGAGCGCGGCGCCCTGACTTTCGTGGAGTACTATGGGCAAGTCTCTGGTCATCGTCGAGTCGCCTGCCAAGGCCAAGACGATCAATAAATATCTCGGCAACGATTTCATCGTGAAGTCGAGTGTGGGCCACATCCGTGACCTGCCGACCAGCGGCTCTGGCAAGGCGGCCTCCGATCCTAAGGAGCGGGCTCGCCAGGCGGCCGCGACACGCAAGATGTCGGCGGAGGAGAAGGCGGTGTATCAGCGCCAGAAGGCGCATACGCAGCTCATCCGGCGTATGGGTATCGATCCTGACAATGGCTGGCAGGCCAATTATGAGGTGCTGCCAGGCAAGGAAAAGGTCGTTGCCGAGCTCAAGAAGCTGGCTGAGAAAGCCGATACCGTCTATCTCGCGACCGACCTTGATCGCGAAGGAGAAGCCATTGCCTGGCACCTTCGCGAGACCATCGGAGGGGATGAGCAACGCTATCGTCGAGTGGTGTTCAACGAGATCACCAAGAATGCCATCCAGGAGGCGTTTACCGATCCGGGAAGCCTGAATATCCCGCGAGTCGAAGCCCAGCAGGCACGGCGCTTCCTCGACCGGGTGGTGGGCTTCATGCTGTCCCCGCTGCTGTGGGCCAAGGTGGCGCGAGGCCTGTCGGCAGGGCGCGTTCAATCCGTCGCCATGCGCCTGATCAGCGAGCGTGAGAGCGAGATCCGGGCCTTCGTGCCGGAGGAGTTCTGGGATGTGCATGCTGATCTGGTGACGCCAGAGGGCGAGGCGATTCGCTTCGAGCTGGTGCGTCAGGACGGCAAGGCGTTTCGCCCCACCAGTGAGGCAGAGACCGAAAAGCGGATCGCTGCGCTGCGCAAGGCAACCCTTGCCATCTCGGCCCGTGAAGACAAGCCCACCCGTTCCAAGCCGAACGCGCCTTTTATCACCTCGACCCTGCAGCAGGCTGCCAGTGGTCGCCTGGGCTTCTCGGTGAAGAAGACCATGACGCTGGCTCAGCGGCTCTACGAGGCGGGCTACATCACCTATATGCGTACGGACTCGACCAACTTGTCCAGAGACGCGGTGGAAAGCGTGCGCGAGTACATCGGCAGCGAATATGGTGATCGTTACCTGCCCGAGGCGCCGAATCGCTACTCGAGCAAGGAAGGGGCCCAGGAGGCCCACGAGGCGATTCGCCCCTCCGAGGTGACTCGCAGGTCTGCCGACCTTGCTGGCATGGAGCGTGATGCAGAGCGTCTGTATGAGCTGATCTGGCGCCAGTTTGTGGCCTGTCAGATGACCCCAGCCGAGTACTTGTCGTCGACGCTGACCGTGGCGGTGGACGGTTACGAGCTCAAGGCCAAGGGGCGTGTGCTCAAGTTTGACGGCTATACCCGCGTCATGACGCCCATGGGGCGCAAGGAAGACGATCAGGCCTTGCCTGACCTGGGTGAGGGTACGCCGATGGCGTTGGACGCCCTCGACCCGAAGCAGCACTTTACCAAGCCGCCGGCACGCTACACCGAGGCGAGTCTGGTCAAGGAGCTCGAGAAACGCGGCATCGGTCGTCCGTCGACCTACGCGGCGATCATCTCGACCATTCAGGATCGCGGCTACGTGAAGCTGGAGAATCGGCGCTTCTATGCCGAGAAGCTGGGTGACATTGTCACCGAGCGTCTCAAGGAGTCCTTCCCTGACCTGATGGATTACTCCTTCACCGCGCGCATGGAGGATAGTCTCGACGAGATTGCCGAGGGCGAGCGCAGCTGGCGCGAGCTGCTGGATGCGTTCTATCAGGAGTTTCGTGAGGAGTTGGCGAAGGCGGAAAGTGAGGACGGCATGCGTCCCAACCAGCCTGTGCCGACGGACATCGACTGTCCCAGCTGTGGGCGCAAGATGCAGATCCGTACCGCGTCCACCGGCGTCTTCCTTGGCTGCAGTGGGTATAACCTGCCGCCGAAGGAGCGTTGCAAGACCACGATCGACCTGCTTCCCGGCGAAGAGGCCGTAGCGGCCGACGCGGGTGAAGAGGCGGAAACCGACGCGCTGCGCGCCAAGGAGCGCTGTCCGTTGTGTGCCACCGCCATGGACAGCTACCTGATCGACGAGGGCCGCAAGCTGCATATCTGCGGTAACAGCCCGGACTGCGAAGGCTACAAGATCGAGGAAGGCAAGTTCCGGATCAAGGGCTATGATGGTCCTGTCATCGAGTGTGACAAGTGTGGCTCCGAGATGCAGCTCAAGTCGGGGCGCTTCGGCAAGTACTTCGGCTGCACCAATGACAGCTGCAAGAATACCCGCAAGCTGCTGCGCAACGGGGAAGTCGCACCGCCAAAGATGGATCCCATCCCGATGCCCGAGCTGGCGTGTCAGAAGGTAGAGGACCATTATGTGTTACGCGATGGCGCGAGTGGCCTGTTCCTCGCGGCGAGCAAGTTTCCCAAGAATCGCGAAACGCGCCCGCCGTTGGTCAAGGAGCTGAAGCCTCACGCCGAGGAGTTGCCCGAGAAGTATCACTACCTTCTTAGCGCGCCCGAGCAGGATCCCGACGGCCGCCCCGCGCAGATCCGTTTTTCACGCAAGCTCAAGGAGCAGTTCGTGATGACGGATGGCGATAACGGCAAGGCCAGCGGATGGAAGGCAAGCTGGGACGGCTCCTCATGGCAGGTCGAGGACAAGCGCAAGTGACCCCCAGAGCGCGTACCAACCAGTTGCTGTACCAGATGGAGTTGCTGCTTGCGACACCAGTCCGGGACGATGAGCACCAAGACGCCCACCGGCGCGCCTGCGAGGAGGGCGCGCTGGCGCTATTTGGTTTGGCGCTGGATGCGCTGCTGCGTGATGTCAGCGAGCATGCTCACCTGGTCGAGCACGACTGGCATACGATGCTGGTGGGCGATCGTTATCCCGACATAGCGGAAGTTCGTCGTTTGCGTGAACTCGCCAATGATCGTGACAGTTGGTTAGGTCGATTGATCTCATATCTGGACGCGCTGGAGAGTGATGGGGGAGCAAGTCAGGGAACTTCCGTGGGGCCTCCTGGCGTTATTGCTGTCGGCGGTCGGCGCGATCTCCGACAGGATTTGAGAGATTGTCTAACGATGGCAAAGGCAGAGATAGCGACGCTAAGGCAGACGAGTGAGGAATGGTAAAGGCGATGTGTCGCCACAGGGAGACGCCGGGCCTGAGATGAATAGGCAGGGGATGTCCTGGTTGGCCATGGCGCACTAGTGTCTGCCAGATAGTTGATGATGCCTCGCAGAGCGTGGTTTACACTCAGTCACCAATCATTTCTTTTACACACAGTGAGTCTTGTCATGTTCCAGCGGGGTCATCGTCGTCGTTTTATCCAAATGATACTTGGTGCCTGGCTGCTACTCCCCACCGCAGTCCTTGCCAGCTTCGATATGGTCGAGGATCAGCTTAGGCGAGCCATCGTGCCCGATTCCTCGAGTGAGGTGTGGGTGCTCATCGACAATCAGGAGTCACGTCTCACGGTCTATCGTGGTGGGGTGGAACTGGCCCGCTACTCGCCGATATCGGTGGGTAGGGGCGGTGCAAAATCACAGCGAGTGATGGGTGACAAGACGACGCCGCGTGGGGAATTCCACGTCGATCGCTTCAATTTCGACAGCAAATTCGACATCTTCATCGGGCTGGACTATCCCACCCCGACCCATGCGAGAATGGCGCTTGAGTCGGGGCTCTACTCTCAGCAAGACTACGACGAGTATTTCGACTACTATCGGCGGCATCGCAGCCCTCCGCAGCAGACGGTTCTCGGTGGCTATATCGGAATACACGGTGTCGGCGATGGAGATATGGATATTCACCGCAACTTTGACTGGACCAACGGATGTGTCGCCGTGACCAATCAGGAAATTCGAGAACTCTCTGGCCTGATTGGTGTTGGCACTCGCGTCGTCATCCGCTAGTCTTTAGGGGCGCTAGGGACGTTCAAGACTGTGGACTAGGGACGTTCAAGACTATGGACAAGCGCCGTTGTGTATTATAAAACAGCGTTTGACTCCTGTGCTTAGCAGCACAAGTCGCTGCAAGAAAGGCCTGCCTTTGCAGGAAGCCTGATGGATGCATTCCCCCAAGGGGCATGTAGACGTCATTATCGCAGTACCAAGGAAGACTCAAGGAGAACACCATGACTCTGAAGACTACCCTGAAGCTGACCGCCGCCGCCGCTTCTCTGGCCGTTCTGGCTGGCTGTGCTTCCTCCAGCGCTCTGGAAGAAGTTCGCATGACTGCTGAGTCCGCTCAGGCCGACGCTGCTGAAGCTCGCAGCATCGCCACTCAGGCTCAGAACACTGCCAACCAGGCACAGCGTGACGCTCAAGCGGCTCTGCAGCTGTCTCAGCAGAACCGTGAAGAGATGAACCGCATGTTCGAGCGCTCCATGCGCAAGTAATCGTTTCCTTGCCCCCTCGGGGGATGACCTGAACGGTGCGGACATTGTCCGTCCGCCAGGTCGTGAAGCGATAGGCTGAGGCCCAACCGAAAGGTTGGGCCTCAGTCGTTTTTGGGTCAGTGTCACGGCTCTGCATGGTGAAGGCATGCAGCAGCGGCAAATACCTTGATCGACGATGGCAATGGCCGTTTCGGGACCTGCGTGCTGGCGCAGGACCTCCTGCATCAACGTCATACCTGCAGGCGCTGGTAGGCGCGACTCGGCGCCATGTGGTGGCGTTAACGGGGCTGCTCGATGGGCCGCTGGCAGGCTGAAAGGGGCAGGTGTAACGCGCTCACTAAAGCGCCGCTGGCCTAGGTGAACGCTGACGAAAATGGCTCTGATGTCCCTGCACGCCAGGCCTTATCCGCGTCTCAGGTGCGCAAGTCGCCGCGGCTGTTCGATCTCATGATAGATGCAATAGCAGCCGCGTGGCACCCAACTCTGTCGGTCACTTTGCTCAGATGACCGAGCCTGATGAGAGCGAAAAAAAGGCGCCACAAGGGCGCCTTTGGACGGACATGCAGGGAGCGGAGGTTTTACTCTCCCTGGCTTGCCTGGCTAAGCAGCGGGGGTTCTCCAGCGACCAGTTCGATGTGGTCGTAAAGACTGCCAGGCAGGGGAGTCGGGCGTTCCGGTGCTGTCGCCTGCATCGCTACGGGCAGTCCGCTGGGGGTCTCCATGGCGGCTCTCAGGCGTGCAAAGTCGACCCTGTAATCCTTGTCCTCGACGGCGGATTCCACTTCTTCGATGGCGGCAGTCATGTCCTCAATGGGCGCGCCTTCTTCCTCGTCCAGATAGGGATACGCCTGCACATACAGGTGCTCATCAGACCAGCCAAGCTTGAGAGGCTCGTTGACCAGGCGTACACGCGTACCGACGGAGACCTGGTCAAACAGGTTCTCGACATCATCGGGCAGCATACGGATGCAGCCGTGGGTGACGCGCATGCCCACGCCTTCAGGCTTGTTGGTGCCGTGGATCAGGTAGCCAGGAATACCCAGGCGCATCTTGCGGGTGCCCATGGGGTTTTCCGGACCTGGCGGTACCACGCCGGGGAGCGGGTTGCCGGCTTCAGCGTGCTCGCGGCGAATGGAGGCGGGCGGGTACCAGGAAGGATTCTTGACCATCTCGGTGATGGTGGTAGAGCCCAGCGGCGTTTTCCAGTCCATGCGCCCGACGGCGATCGGGTAGGTCTGGACCGTGCGCGGTTCTCCCTCCTTGGCCGGAGGATAGTAGTAGAGGCGCATCTCGGCGACGTTCACCACGATGCCCGTGCGCGGTGCGTCGGGCAGGATGAACTGGGCGGGAATGACGACCTCGGTGCCTTCTCCGGGATACCAGATGCTGACGTCGGGATTGGCGCGAGTGATCGCATTGAAGCCAATGCCATGGTCGTGACCAATATCGATGAGGGTGTCGTCTTCGTCCGCTTCCACGGTGTAGACCTCGCCGATAAGGTCCCCGTCTTCGGGCAGCAGGTAGTGTCCCCTGGGCAGTTCGTCCGCCGCCACCAGAGGAGTCGCCAGCACGCCGAGCAGGCCACACAGGGTGGCGGCGCGAGCTAACGGTCGGCGAAGTGAAATCGAAGTCATTGCAACAGTCTCGATGTTGTGTGAGGGCCGGGGATCACCCGGCCACAGGTGGCAGTGTGTCGATAGCTATAGATTGCCCGCTAATGCGTCTTTGCGCCAGTCTTTACAGAGCAAATGTCAGGCGGCCTGAGCCTTTCGGTTGAGCCGTTCGAGCAGGGCTTCGATCGCTTCGAAGCGTGCCTCTTCGTCAGCCATGTCGACGCTGAAGCGAAGCGTGTCAGCACCCTCGAGTCGATACCTCTGGGGGTCGCTTTGGATGAGCTCGACCAGGGTCAGGGGGTCCACGGCGGTCTGGCCGCCAAACAGGATCCTGCCGCGCTCGGCGCCGGCTTCCAGGCGAGTGATGCCCAGTCGTTCAGCTCGTTGTCGCAGGTGGGTCTGACGCAGCAGTGTCTTGACCGGCCCCGGCAGCAGGCCAAAGCGATCGATCATTTCGACCCGCAGTTCCTTGAGTTCCGCCTCATTGCTGGCGTTGGCGATGCGCTTGTACATGACCAGGCGTTGCTGCACGTCGTGCAGGTAGTCGTCGGGAATCAGCGCAGGCAAGTTGAGGCTGACTTCCACGCCGTCCTGAAGGGGCGACTCGATGTTGGGTGTGCGGCCCTCGCGTATGGCCTTGACGGCGCGGTCCAGCATTTCCATGTAGAGGCTGTAGCCAACCGCTTCCATCTGACCGCTCTGCTCGTCACCCAACAACTCGCCCGCGCCACGGATTTCCATGTCGTGGCTGGCCAGGGTGAAGCCAGCCCCCAGATCCTCGGCCTGGCCAATGGCTTCCAGGCGCTTTACCGCGTCTCGTGTCATCGAACGTGGGGGAGGGGCCAGCAGGTAGGCGTAGGCCTGGTGGTGACTGCGGCCAACCCGCCCACGCAGCTGGTGGAGCTGGGCCAGGCCGAACTTGTCGGCGCGTTCGATGATGATGGTGTTGGCGCTGGGCACGTCGATGCCGGTTTCGATGATGGTCGAGCACACCAGGACGTTGAAGCGCTTGTGATAGAAGTCGGACATCACGCGCTCCAACGAACGTTCCGGCAGCTGGCCGTGAGCCACCGCGACGCGAGCCTCCGGCACCAGTTCTCGGACCTTCTCGGCGGCGGTCTCGATGGTCTTCACTTCGTTGTGCAGGTAGTAGACCTGGCCACCGCGCAGGATTTCACGCAGCAACGCTTCCTTGATGACGGCTTCCTCGCGTTGCTGGACGAAGGTCTTCACCGATAGTCGTCGGGCAGGGGGCGTCGCGATGATCGACAGATCGCGAATGCCGCTCATGGCCATGTTCAGGGTGCGGGGGATAGGGGTGGCGGTCATGGTCAAAACATCGACCTCGGCGCGCAGGCTCTTCAGGCGCTCCTTCTGAGCGACGCCGAAGCGGTGTTCCTCATCGATGATGACAAGACCGAGCTGAGGAAAATCGAGCTGACGGGACAGCAACTTGTGGGTGCCGATGACGATGTCGACCTTGCCCTCTCGGATACGCTTGAAGGTCTCGGTCTGGCCGCCAGTGCTGGTAAAGCGAGACAGTAGCTCGATATCGACAGCAGTATCGGCGAAGCGGTCACGGAAGTTCTCGTAGTGCTGGCGGGCCAGTAGCGTGGTGGGCACCAGCACCACCACCTGTCGTTGTGACTGGACGGCCAGGAAGGCGGCGCGCATGGCCACCTCTGTCTTGCCGAAGCCGACGTCGCCGCAGACCACACGGTCCATGGGGCGTGGCGCGGTCATGTCTTGAATCACCGCCTGAATGGTCACCCGCTGGTCCGGCGTCTCCTCGAACGGGAAGTTGGCCACGAAGCGGGCGTACTCGTCATCCGGGGGCGCGCAGGCAAAGCCTTCGCGGGCCTCTCTCCGGGCATAGATGTCGAGCAGTTCTGCCGCGGTATCGCGAATCTTCTCGGCGGCCTTGCGCTTGGCCTTGTCCCACTGCTCCGAGCCCAGGCGGTGCAGGGGGGCCAGCTCATCGTCGGCGCCGGCATAGCGGGAGATCAGATGCAGGCTGTCGACCGGCACATAGAGCTTGGCGCCGTCGGCGTATTCGAGGCTGACAAATTCGGCGGCCTGGCCGCCTGCCTCCAGGGTTTCCAGTCCACGATAGCGGCCGACGCCATGGGCCTGGTGGACCACTGGCGCGCCTGCCTTGAGTTCGGACAGGTGGCGGACCGCGAGCTCATTGTCGTCCGTCGCCTTGGCCTGACGCCGGGTCTGGCGCACCACGTCACCGAACAGCTCGGTCTCGGTGATGACGGTCAGCGCCGGTTGCTCGAGCAGCAGCCCGTTGGCGAGCTGACCTTCAGCGATAGCGAGTGCCATGTCGCCATCGAGGAATTCCAGGAAGCCGGTGCTTGCCGGCAGCGCGCCGGTGACCGGCGCCAGGGTGTCTTCCAGGGCTTCTCGGCGACCGCGTGACTCGGCCACGAACAGCACGCGCTGTTGCGAGTGCTGTTCGAGAAAGTTCTTTAGTGCGGCCAGTGGCTCCTTGGCGCGCGCGTTGATGGCGACGTCGGGTGCGGCTTGCGCCTGGCAGCGATGGGCATGGGGATGATCGGTGGCGTCGGTCAGTTCGATCCGTGGGTGGGCCTTGATCAGCGCAAACAGCTCTGCCTCGGGAATAAAGGCCCGATGGGGGGGCAACAGCGGACGGGTGGGGTCCACGCCGAGGTTTTCATAGCGACTGCTGATGGACTGCCAGTGGTGCTGAGCAGCGTCGCGGCAGCCAGCCATCATGACCACGTGGGTGCCGTCCGGCAGGTGGTCGAACAGGGAAGCCGTTGTCTCGAAGAACAACGGCAGATATTGCTCGAGTCCCGCCGACGGAATGCCCTTGAGGGCATCGACGTATAGCGGGCACTGGCGCGGGTCGACGTCGAAAAGCGTCTCGAAGCCCTCGCGAAAACAGGCAATGGCAGAGCGCGACAGCGAATATTCGTGAGCCGGTAGAAGCTCGATGCGTTCTACCTTGTCGAGGCTGCGCTGGGTGTCTGGATCAAAGCTGCGCAGCGTGTCGATCTCATTGTCGAACAGATCGATGCGCAGGGGATGCTCCGCGCCCATGGGGAAGAGGTCGATCAAGGCACCGCGCAGGGCATACTCGCCAGGCTCGAAGACGGTCTCGACCGCGCGATAGCCTGCACGGGACAAGGTTTCTCGAAACGCCTCTCGCTCCAGAGTGGCGCCCACTTCCAGTGTCAGTACGCGGCCAGCAATGTAGTCGACCGGCGGCAGGCGCTGCATCAGCGTATTGATGGGGACCAGCACGATGCCGTGCACGCCATCCTGAAGCTGCCTCAGGGTTCGCAGTCGCGAGGAGACGATGTCCTGGTGTGGCGAGAAGCTGTCGTAGGGCAATGTTTCCCAATCGGGAAAGGGCAGTACCGGCACGTCAGCGAAGAAGGCCAGCTCCTGTTCGAGTCTCAGCGCTTCAGCGGTGTCCTGAGTGACCACCAGTAGCGGCTCCCGAGAGGCCAGTCGCGCCAAGGCAAGCGCGGCAGCGCTGCCTGGAGGCGTCGTCAGGAACAGGGTGTCGCGAACTCCTTGAGGCAACGGCGGATCAAGCGGCGAAAAGGTAGGCATAGACGTTGTCGTTTCGCTGGCGTTCAGTGGGCGAGCAGGCATCATACCAGCCCCATCTTGGTCGTGTAGTCAAACTGGGATTTCTGTAACGAGCCTACATGGAGTGCGACCATACAGGCATTGCCCCGCCTCATGGGGGCGCAGATAATACTCGCGTTTCCCAACAGACTTAGAGGTCTCTCGTGAGCCAGCAACCCGACATCGTCTTCCAGGAGTGGCACGACAACCAGGCCGTGGCCGAGCAGATGATCCCGCTGATTGGCAGCCTGTATCGTCGCAACAACGTGGTGACGACCATGTTCGGTCGCTCCCTGTTCAACCGTAGCGTGATCAGAATTCTCAAGGATCATCGCTTCGTGCGGAAGATTGAAGGGACTGAGCTGTCGGTTCAGGACACCTTCCCGCTGGTTCAGGCGATGACCCAGCTCAACCTTGGGCCGGCGCACGTTGACGTGGGCAAGCTCGGGGTGGCGTTCAAGAAGCAGGGTGGTGGTGACGCCCTGGCCTTTATGCGCGAGCAGCTGGCCGACATCGTCGACAGCCACGACCCGGATGCGGGTAACGGCGAACCCAAGGACGTGGTGCTGTACGGCTTCGGTCGTATTGGTCGCATTCTGGCGCGCGTGCTGATCGAGAAGGCCGGCGGCGGCAACCTGCTGCGGCTCAAGGCCATCGTGGTGCGTGGGCGCGGCGATATCGCCAAGGATCTGGAGAAGCGTGCCAGCCTGCTGCGCCGCGACAGCGTCCATGGTCCGTTCGATGGCACCATCAGTGTCTGCGCTGAATCTCGCACCCTGACCGCCAACGGCAACGTCATCCAGGTGATCTACGCTGACTCACCGAGTGATGTCGACTACACTGCTTACGGTATCAACAATGCGGTCGTCGTGGACAACACCGGCATCTGGCGCGATGAGGCCGGCCTCGGCCAGCACCTGCAGTGCAAGGGGGTGTCCAAGGCCCTGCTGACCGCACCGGGCAAGGGTGACCTCAAGAACATCGTCTACGGCATCAACCACTCCGACATCACTGCCGATGATCGCATCATCTCGGCTGCTTCCTGCACCACCAATGCCATCGTGCCGGTGCTGAAGGTGATGAACGACGAGTACGGCATCGAGCATGGTCACGTGGAGACTGTCCACTCCTACACCAACGACCAGAACCTGATTGATAACTATCACAAGGGTGACCGTCGCGGGCGCAGTGCTCCGTTGAACATGGTGCTGACCGAGACAGGTGCCGCCAAGGCAGTGGCCAAGGCGCTGCCCGAGTTGGGTGGCAAGCTGACCGGCAACGCCATCCGGGTGCCGACGCCGAATGTGTCGATGGCGATTCTCAACCTGTCGCTCAAGCGCGAGACCGATGCCGCGTCGCTCAACGACTACTTGCGTCGCATGTCCATCGATTCCGCTTTCCAGAAGCAGATCGACTACGTCGACTCTCCAGAAGTCGTGTCCACAGACTTCGTCGGCAATCGCCATGCGGGCATCGTCGATGCCAAGGCCACCATCGCCCAGGGCCGTCATGCGGTGGTCTATGTGTGGTACGACAACGAGTTTGGCTATAGCTGCCAGGTCATTCGTATCCTGCAGCAGATTTCCAACGTGTCCTTCTGCAAGCTGCCGCGCAGCCACGCCTAAGCCGCGTCGCGCGGGCGGAACGGCCCGTTTTGAGGTATCTCAATACCCCCTTGCCAACCTTGTTTGGCAAGGGGTTTTTTCTTTCTGTCGGGGCTCTGATCTGCCGAAACAGTCATTTCTGCTACGTTCGATCATGTGGTCAATTCACTGGCTTGTCTTTATAATGCTGGGGATTTTTCGGGGTGGTTCGATGTCGCCTCGGCGTGACTGGTGATGCGTGGTCAATAACAAGAATTCCTCTCATTTCCACCGAACCTCCGTCCATTATCTACGATCCATCAACTGGGCGAGTCTATGATCGAAGTCAAGAAAGGCCTGGATCTCCCCATCACGGGAGCACCGGAGCAGCGTATCGAGGATGCGCGACCGGTGCGCCACGTGGCGCTCCTGGGCACCGACTATATCGGCATGAAGCCGACTATGGAGGTCAAGGAGGGGGACAAGGTCAAGCTGGGCCAACTCCTGTTTACCGACAAGAAGATCGACGGTGTACGCTTCACTTCCCCGGCGGCCGGTGAAGTGGTGGCGATCAACCGCGGTGAGAAACGCAAGCTGCTGTCGGTGGTGATCAAGGTCGACGAGAGCGAAGAAGCCGAAACCTTCACGGCCCATGGGCGTGATGCGCTGGCGTCGTTGGAACGTCAGACGGTGGTCGACCAATTGGTGGAATCCGGCCTGTGGACCGCGTTGCGAACTCGCCCGTTCTCGCGGACTCCGGCGCTGGATGCTGAGCCAACCGATATCTTTGTCACCGCGGTGGATACCCAGCCGCTGGCTGCCGATCCGGCCGTGGTCATCAACGAGCAGGCGCAAGCCTTCGAAGATGGCCTGACGGTACTGTCGCGCCTGACCAAGGGCCAGGTGTTCCTGTGCACCGCAACGGACGCGCAGATTCCTGGCACCAAGGTCAAGGGCGTCAAGCACGAGAGCTTTGCTGGTCCCCACCCGGCTGGCCTGGTCGGTACCCATATCCATTTCCTGTCCCCGGTGTCGCTGCAGCGTCGCGTCTGGCACATCGGCTATCAGGACGTGATTGCGTTCGGCAAGCTGTTTGCAGAAGGCAAGCTGGACATGAGTCGTGTGGTGGCCGTCGCAGGTCCGCGTGCAGAGCGTCCGCGTCTGGTACGCACGCGCCTGGGCGCCAGCACGGATGAGCTGCTCGATCATGAAGTGAAGTCTCCGGACGACACCCGGGTGATCAGCGGTGGTGTGTTCTCTGGCTTCACTGCCGAGGGCAGCCTGCGCTACGTGGGCCGTTTCCACACCCAGCTGAGCCTGCTGGAAGAGGGTAACAAGCGCGCCTTCATGGGCTGGCTGTCCCCAGGTGGCAACCGTCACTCGGTGCTCGGGATCTACCTCTCCAGCCTCAAGGGGCTGAGCAACTATGCACCTACTACCTCTACCAACGGCTCCGAGCGCGCGATGGTACCGGTAGGTGCTTACGAGAAGATCATGCCGCTGGACATCATGCCCACGCAGCTGCTGCGTTCGCTGATCGTCGGTGACATCGAGACTGCCATGCAGCTGGGGTGTCTGGAGCTGGATGAAGAAGACCTGGCGCTGTGCACCTACGTGTGCCCGGGCAAGTACGAGTACGGTCCCATCCTGCGTGACAACCTCACCATGATCGAGAAAGAGGCCTGATGATGGGTATTCGACAGACACTCGACAATCTCGAGCCGCACTTCCACAAGGGCGGCAAATACGAGAAGTTCTATCCGCTCTACGAGGCGGTAGACACGATTTTCTATTCTCCCCCCAGCGTGACCAAGACCACGGCTCACGTGCGCGACGGTATTGACCTCAAGCGCATCATGATCACCGTGTGGTTCTGCACCTTCCCGGCCATGTTCTTCGGCATGTGGAACGCCGGCTGGCAGGCCAACGAAGCGATCGCCGCGGGCTACGACTCCATGGGTGGCTGGCGTGAAATGATCCTGCTGACCCTGGCCGGTGGTCATGACGCAGGCAGCCTGTGGTCGAACTTCGTGCTTGGTGCGACCTACTTCCTGCCCATCTACCTGGTGACGTTTGCAATCGGTGGCTTCTGGGAAGTGCTGTTCGCGATCAAGCGCGGCCATGAGGTCAACGAAGGCTTCTTCGTCACCTCCGTGCTCTACGCCCTGATTCTTCCGGCCACCATTCCCCTGTGGCAGGTCGCACTGGGCATCACCTTCGGTGTGGTGATCGGCAAGGAAATCTTCGGCGGTACCGGCAAGAACTTCCTCAACCCGGCGCTGACAGGTCGTGCCTTCCTCTACTTCGCCTATCCGGCCCAGATCTCTGGTGACTCGGTTTGGGTCGCGGCAGACGGCTATACCGGTGCCACTGCACTGTCCACGGCCTATCAGAGCGGCATGGCAGCCCTGCAGGATCAGTACAGCTGGTGGGACGCCTTCCTCGGCTTCATCCCTGGTTCGGTGGGTGAGACCTCGACCCTGGCGATCCTGATCGGTGCCGTTGTGTTGCTGGGCATGCGAATTGCCTCCTGGCGCATCGTGCTCGGGGTGTTCCTGGGTATGGTGGCGATGAGCTCGATTCTCAACCTGATCGGCTCCGACACCAATGCCATGTTTGCGATGCCCTGGTACTGGCATCTGGTGGTGGGCGGCTTTGCCTTCGGCATGGTGTTCATGGCCACTGACCCTGTGTCTGCGTCCATGACCAACCCGGGTCGCTTCCTGTTCGGTGCCCTGATCGGTGTGATGACGGTCCTGATTCGCGTGGTCAACCCGGCCTTCCCGGAAGGCATCATGCTGGCGATTCTGTTTGCCAACCTGTTTGCCCCGCTGATCGATCACTTCTTTGTTCAGGCCAACATCAAGCGTCGCGTCAAGCGCACGGCGGTTGTGGCTGAGGAGACCACCTGATGGCACAAGGCAACAATTCCATCAAGAAGATCCTTACGGTCGCCTTCTCCCTGTGTATCGTTTGTTCGATCATCGTGTCGACGGCGGCAGTGGGGCTCAAGGCGCGTCAGGAACGCAACCAGGAGCTGGACCGCAAGTCCAACATCCTGGCCGTGGCGGACCTTTACGAGCCCGGGATGGACGTCGGCAAGGAGTTCTCCCAGGCCGTGACCGCCAAGGTCGTCGACCTGGAAACCGGTGAGTATACCGACGCGGTCGACCCCGAGACCTACGATGGCTTCCAGGCGGCCAAGGATCCTGCACAGTCGCGCACCCTGTCCGGCGAGCGTGACGTCGCAGGCATCGGTCGTCAGGAAAAGTACTCTACCGTCTACCTGGTCGGTGACGAGGAGAACCCCGAGCAGATCGTGCTGCCGATCCGCGGTCAGGGCCTGTGGGGCCTGATGCGTGGTTACCTGTCCGTGCAGGGCGATGGCAATACCATCGGTGGCATCACCTTCTATTCCCACTCCGAGACACCCGGACTGGGTGGTGAGGTCGACAACCCGCGCTGGAAAGCGCAGTGGGAAGGCAAGGAAATCTACGCCTCCAGCGACTCCATGGATCCGGCCATCGAGCTGGTGAAGGGGGGCGCCAGCGATTCCACTGAGGTCGACGCACTGTCCGGTGCTTCCCTGACCAGCCGTGGGGTGACGCATCTGGTGCAATTCTGGCTGGGCGAAGAAGGCTTTGGCCCCTACCTGGAGCACTTCCGCGAAGGTGGTGACAGCCAGGCGACTGCCAGCGCCAGCCCCTCTGACGACAGCGAAGGAGTCTGACGATGTCCGCACCGACAACCAAGGGCGTCATCCTGACGCCGATCTTCAAGAACAACCCCATCGCCCTGCAGATCCTTGGCATCTGCTCGGCGCTGGCGGTGACCTCCAGTCTCAGCGTATCTCTGGTCATGAGTCTGGCGGTTATCTTCGTGACGGCATTCTCCAGCATGTTCGTCTCGCTGATTCGGAATCATATTCCGTCCTCTATCCGTATCATCGTGCAGATGACCATCATTGCGTCGCTGGTCATCGTGGTGGACCAGATCCTCAAGGCGTTTGCCTATGAGATGTCCAAGCAGCTGTCGGTCTTTGTTGGCCTGATCATCACCAACTGCATCGTGATGGGTCGCGCTGAAGGCTTTGCCATGACCAACACGCCTGCGCTGTCGTTCCTGGATGGCGTGGGTAACGGTCTTGGTTACGGCTTCATCCTGATGACGGTCGGCTTCTTCCGTGAGCTGTTCGGTTCCGGCAGCCTGTTTGGCGTGACCATCCTCGAGACCGTGCAGAACGGTGGCTGGTACGTACCGAACGGCCTGTTGCTGCTGCCGCCGTCTGCCTTCTTCATCATTGGTCTGATCATCTGGGTGCTGCGTAGCCTCAACCCGGAGCAGGTCGAGGACAACGAGTTCGTGATGAAGGAAAACACCCAGCCGAAGGAGGCCGTGTAAGATGGAACACTATCTGAGCCTTTTCGTTGCCTCGGTCTTCGTCGAGAACATGGCCCTGGCGTTCTTCCTGGGCATGTGTACCTTCATGGCGGTATCGAAGAAGGTGTCCTCTGCCATTGGCCTGGGCATCGCGGTGGTCGCGGTTCTGACCATCACTGTTCCGGTCAACAATCTGATCCTGAAGTACCTGCTGGCGGAGGGAGCCCTGTCCTGGACCGGTATCGCCGGTGCCGAGAACATCGATCTAACCTTCCTGGGTCTGCTGTCCTACATTGGCGTTATCGCCGCTCTGGTGCAGATCCTCGAGATGTTCCTGGACAAGTTCGTGCCCTCGCTCTACAACGCGCTTGGCGTCTTCCTGCCGCTGATCACCGTGAACTGCGCCATCCTCGGTGGCACCCTGTTCATGGTCGAGCGTAGCTACAACTTCGGCGAGTCCGTGGTCTATGGCCTGGGCGCTGGTGTTGGCTGGGCACTGGCCATTACTGCGCTGGCTGGAATTCGTGAGAAGCTGAAGTACAGTGACGTGCCTGCCTCGTTGCAGGGGCTGGGCATCACCTTCATTACCGTGGGTCTGATGTCCCTGGGCTTCATGTCCTTCTCCGGCATCCAGCTCTGAGTGAGACGGGAAGGGTGCCACAGCACTCTTCTCGGTTCCGAACGCTAGCAATAGGAAACCGACATGGTTGATACAACAGTCATCGTGCTCGGCGTCGTCATGTTCACCGTCATCGTCATCAGTCTGACGGCGGTGATTCTGGCGGCCCGCTCCAAGCTCGTGAGCTCGGGCGATGTGACCATCGAGATCAACGACGATCCCGAGAACACCCTGACCACCCAGGCCGGCGGCAAGCTGCTCAACACCTTGGCAGCCAACGGCATCTTCCTTTCTTCCGCCTGCGGCGGCGGTGGCTCCTGTGCCCAGTGCAAGTGCCGCGTCGAAGAAGGGGGCGGTTCCATCCTGCCCACGGAAGAAAGTCACTTCACCCTGCGTGAGAAGAAGGTGGGCTGGCGTCTGTCCTGCCAGGTGCCGGTCAAGCAGGACATGAAGATCCAGGTCCCTGAAGAGGTCTTCGGCGTCAAGAAGTGGGAATGCGAGGTCATCGAGAACCCCAACGTCGCCACCTTCATCAAGGAGCTGAACCTCAAGCTGCCTGAGGGCGAGGAAGTTGCCTTCCGCGCTGGCGGCTATGTGCAGCTGGTGGCTCCTGCCTACGATATCAAGTTCTCCGACTTCGATATCGAGGAAGAGTACCGTGGTGACTGGGAGAAGTTTGGCCTGTTCAACGTCTCCCACAAGAACACTGAGGAGGTCATTCGCGCCTACTCAATGGCCAACTATCCGGAAGAGAAGGGCATTCTCAAGTTCAATATCCGGATCGCCACGCCGCCGCCCAATTCCAGTCACCCGCCCGGCCTGATGTCCACTTACGTGTTCAGTCTCAAGCCTGGTGACAAGGTGACGGTGATGGGGCCGTTCGGTGAGTTCTTCGCCAAGGACACTGACGCCGAGATGGTCTTCATCGGCGGTGGTGCCGGCATGGCACCGATGCGCAGCCACATCTTCGACCAGCTCAAGCGTCTTGATACCAAGCGCAAGATGACGTTCTGGTACGGTGCACGCTCCTGGCGTGAAACGTTCTACAACGAAGAATACGACAAGCTGGCTGAAGAGCACGACAACTTCGACTGGCATCTGGCATTGTCAGATCCCCAGCCCGAGGACAACTGGGAGGGGCCGACCGGCTTCATCCATAACGTGCTCTACGACATGTACCTCAAGGACCATCCGGCGCCTGAGGATTGCGAGTACTACATGTGTGGGCCGCCCATGATGAACGCTTCTGTCATCAAGATGCTGCTGGACTTGGGTGTCGAGCCCGAGAATATCATGCTGGATGACTTTGGCGGCTGATGCCTTGCCTGCCATGGCATGTCGAAAACCTCGCCCTCGTGGCGAGGTTTTCGTTTATCGGTCCCGCTGACGCTGGGAAAGTGTCTTGGAGGCGCCGTGAAAGTGCCTTGAAAGAAAGCAAAGGGCAGTAGTCGCCGTGACGGTTTCTGCCCAGAGGATAAATCTGGCATAATCCTTTGGTCGACAGGGCGTGCGACTCGACGGCGTCAGGGCGGTCGGTCGTGTTGCTGGGGCAAGGCCCGTGTGCCGAGCATGCGACGGCTGACCCCAGACCGATGCGGTGCAAGGTTCACGCAGCTGTGTGCTACTCACTTCGGCAGGCCTGTCGTTCCATCAAGAGGACACTCGTATGACCACCTACCTGATCGTATTTGGCGCCATGTTGCTGATTATCGGCGCCATGGCCATCGGCGTCATCCTTGGACGCAAGCCGATCGCCGGCTCCTGCGGCGGGCTTAACCAGCTTGGCCTCAAGGATGGCTGCGAGATTTGTGGCGGTAAGGACGACGTGTGTGAAGAGGAGTCGAAGAAGCGCGCCGCCAGCGCACGTCGCCGCTCCGATGAGAACCGCGGGCTTGATCTGGGCTACGACGCCACCCGTCGATAAGGCGTTGCAGCGAGCAGCCTGCGCCTACCGGTATGCGTGACGCATGCCCTGGTTTGCCTGACCGTGACGGCGCCCTGTGGGCGCCGTCTGCATGATGATGCTGTCCCTTGTACGGTCGAGGGACTTTTCCAGGATAAGGATGACACGATGGCAGTGCACAACTACGACGTAGTGGTGATCGGTACAGGCCCCGCCGGCGAAAGCGCCGCGATCAACGCCGCGAAGCACGGTAAGCGAGTGGCAGTGATCGAGAAGCAGGCGCGCGTGGGCGGTAACTGCACCCATTGGGGCACCATCCCGTCCAAGGCGCTGCGTCATCAGGTTCGCCAGATCATGTCGTTCAACACCAATACGATGTTTCGCGACATCGGTGAACCCCGCTGGTTTTCCTTTCCCAAGGTCCGCGAACGTTCCCGGGTGACGATCGATCAGCAGGTGGCGATGCGTACCAACTTCTACGCGCGTAACCGCATCGATCTGTATCACGGCATTGCCCGCTTCAAGGACGAGCATACCTTGACGGTGCGCGGGCAGGGAGACAACCAAGAAGAACTGATCGCCGACAAGGTGATCATCGCCACTGGGTCACGTCCTTACCGCCCGGCGGATATCGATTTTCGACACCCGCGGATCTACTGCTCGGACACCATACTCAGCCTTCAGCATACGCCGCGCACGCTGATTATCTTTGGCGCTGGTGTTATCGGCTGTGAGTACGCGTCGATCTTTTCCGGCCTTGGGCTCAAGGTGGACCTGATCAATAACCGCGGTAGCCTGCTGTCGTTTCTGGATGACGAAATCAGTGATGCGCTGTCCTACCATCTGCGCAAGCATGGTGTGTTGATTCGTCATAACGAAGAGTACGAGCGCGTCGAGGGTGACGAGCATGGGGTCACCGTTCACCTGAAGTCAGGCAAGCGGTTGCGCGCGGACGCCTTCCTGTGGGCCAACGGACGCACCGGGAATACCGACCAGCTGGGGCTTGAGAACATCGGCCTCACCGCGAATGGTCGTGGACAGTTGCAGGTCGATGAACACTATCGCACGGCGCTGCCGCACATCTATGCAGCGGGCGACGTGGTGGGCTGGCCGAGTCTGGCCAGCGCGGCTTACGACCAGGGGCTGAATGCCTGCGACGAGCTGCTGGATCGGGATTTCCGCTATGTGACCGAGGTGCCTACCGGTATCTATACCATTCCGGAAATCAGCTCGTTTGGCCGTTCCGAGCGAGAGCTGACGGAGGCCAAGGTGCCCTACGAGGTGGGACACGCCTTTTTCAAGGATACCGCTCGTGCGCAGATCACCGGAGATACGGTGGGGATGTTGAAGATCCTGTTCGATCAGGACACGCTCGAGATCTACGGCATTCATTGCTTTGGTGACCAGGCGTCGGAGATCGTGCACATTGGCCAGGCCATCATGCAGCAGGAAGGCGAGGCGAACACGCTGAAGTACTTCGTCAGCACCACGTTCAACTACCCGACGATGGCCGAGGCCTACCGGGTGGCGGCTCAGAATGGTTTGAACCGAGTCTTCTGACGCCAGCGGCCATGACCGGAAAAGGTGCCAACAGGCACCTTTTTTTGGGTCTACGGGATGCGCCTGCAGGCGGGGTTCGCCCCGCATGGGCTGAGCGGGTGCCGGCTAGTCGTTGTCGCCAAGCAAGTGGGCCATGCATGGCGGCGACGCTAGCTCGAGGTCATCCCGGTCTTCCTGCTGCAGGGCTTCCAGCAGGCGCTCGCGCAGCTGCGCCAGATAGGAAGCGTCGAGTTCACGGGTGGCCGTCAGTAGCGTCAGGCGTCCGCGGCGTGCCAGTCGCATCAGCGGCAGCAGTTTATGCGGGTGGTCCCGCAGCTCGCCGCGATAGCGGATCTCGAACACCGCACGGCTGATCTCGCCTTGATGGTACTGCCGGCGCAGAGCCTGGCTGGGGGAGGCCTCTCGATACCAGTCGGTCAGCGCCAGTGACTCCCGTCGACATCCTCGAGGCCAGAGTCGGTCGACCAATACCCGCGCGCCGTCGTTGTCGGCCGGGGCCTGGTAGACGCGCTTGATGACGATGTCGTAGCGCATCATGGTGTGCCCTCCAGCTCGATCAGTGCCTCCTGTGCGCTGGCCTGCCAGGGTCCAGGCAATGCTGCCGCCCGCTGCAGCGCCTGTACCGCCTCCTGAGGCTCATCTTGAGAGGCCAGGGTGAGACCCAGGTTGAGCCAGGCGGGGGCGAGCTCCGGGTCGTATTGCGTCGCAGCCCTCCAGGCATCGATGGCATCTTCCCACCGGCCTTGCGCGTGATAGGCGTTCGCTTGGCCAAAGCGCGCCATGGCCGCGTCCGGGAAACGCTCCACGACGGCCTCCCAGGCCGGTAACGCATTGCCAGCGCCCTGCACCCGTTCAAAATCGGAGGTGGCCTGGATCGCCTCGCTGGCCGAGAGGGAAACCGGCAGCTGGCCTGGCGGCAGGGCAACGAAGGCCCAGCGATCGGAACGCTGCCAGGTGGCGTCAAAACGCCCAAACTCGGTACTGTCCTGGCGCGTTACGCCCGTGCGTAGTCGCAGCACCTGCTGATTCAGATCGTAGCCATTGACGATGGCGAAGTGCCACAGAGGAAAGGCGGGTAGTGACAGGTTCTGGAGCACCACCACGGGACGCCCGGCGTCGACTTCCTCAAGCAGAGACTCCAGGCGCGGTGCCAGCACAAAGGGGATGCGCCCATGGCGCCGCGTTGCGGCCAGCATTTCGGGCTGGTAGCTGCCCTTGCGCGCCGGAACGTAGATATCCGGGATCAGATCGTCGACGCTGACATCGACGCCAGTATGGTTGAGCGACATGGCCAGGGTCGCCGGTCCACACTGGTAGTCACGCTGGGGGTGAAAGGGAACGTCGTCCAGCAGTCGCTGGGCCGACAGCGATTGCGTGCGGCTGGTATCCAGGTCGGGTGTAGCGGCACAGCCTGAGAGCACAGCCAACAACGCAAGAGCGCCCGCCAGGCGGGCGCTCGACATGATCACGTGCGAGACAGACATGGGCTTACCGCGTGAACGGATAGACGTCTGTCAGGCCGAGGATGTCAGTGACCAGCAAGATCACGAAAACCGCAAACAGCACACCGATAACGCTGGCGCCGGCAGGCATCTGGTCAAGCTGGTCAGCCATTTGCTGGGCTTCCTGATCGGACAGGGCGGCGACACGCTGTTCGACATCGGCAGGATCGACGCCCTGCAGCTCCAGCTGCTGGCGGACATCGTCACGGGCCAGCACGCTGTGGATGCGCTCGCGGGCATCTTGTGTCTGCTGGCTTGCCAGCACGTCGCTGGTGGAGGCCATTGAGACGGCAGTGGCGGCACTGGCGCTGGCGGTGCCAAGGGTCAGGCAGACCATCAGGGCAGTACACAGCAGTCGGCGAAGTGTAAGGGTCATAGCGGCTTCCTTGTAGGGCTGGGTGTCTTGTTGAGCGTTCTGTGATGGCGACCGATAGCGACGAACCTCCTGTGCGTCGATATCGCGCGACAGGGGGAGTATAACCAAGATGCACCAGTTTTTTCATGTGGCTAGGAGGGATGAATTCCACGCCCAGGCAACGCCAGTCTGTGCTCAGCGTGGCAAAGCGGAGTCCGTCATGCCCCCGTCAAGCTAAAGTGGTCGTCGTTGCTGACAGCGGCGGCACGCTAGCCCAGGCGAACGCAGTTTCTGCCTTCCTGTTTGGCGCTGTACAGGGCTTGATCAGCACGTCGATACAAGGTGCCGAAGTCGTCGTCGCGATGGCCAGACACCGCAATCCCGACGCTGACGGTCAGCTGCATGCGGTGGGCAGGTTCGGGCAGGGTAAATCGTTCGGTCTCGCAGCGAATGCGTTCAGCCACTACCTCGGCGCTGTGGGCATTGCTGTTGGCGAGCAGCAGGCCAAATTCCTCGCCACCAAGACGCGCCGCCAGGTCCCCGCGGCGGGCCAGGCGTTTGAGCATGATGCCAAAGGCCGCCAGAACATTGTCCCCCGTGGGGTGTCCGAAGGTATCGTTGACCTGTTTGAAGTGGTCGAGGTCAAGCAGCAGCAGCGCCACGGGGCTATCCGGTGGTTGGCGCATGGCGAGCTGCCGGTGCACCTGACCCAACCACTGGCGGCGATTGCTGAGCTGCGTCAGTTCGTCGGTCATGGCCAGCTGGCGCAGCGAGTGGCTGTAGCGTCGCAGCCGCAGGCAGGTGATGAGGAGTCCCATGCTAACCGCCAGCACCATGCAGACCAGTAAAATGACGGCCAGCGCCAGGTCGCGATTGGTTTCGATCAGGTGGGCGCCACTCTCGTGCAGGCGTTTATCCAGCTCGGTGTAGATATCTTCCAGCGCCAGCTCCAGGCGCTCGGCCAGCATCAGGGTTTCCGGCGTCAGGGTGTGTGCCTTGAGGGTATCTGGTGTCAGCGGCTCCGGCGGATGAGACAGCGCCTGGGCCAGACGTTGCTGTAGCCCATCGGCCTCACTGAGTTGATCGCTCAAGCTCGAGACGTGGAGGGAGAAGTCGTCATCCTGGGGGGCGGCGACCATGGACATGGAGTCACCGAGTCGATGCAGCCGATGGCCAACCAGGACCACCACCTTTTGCATTTCCTCGAAGTAGCTGACGTCGTCACTATCACGAATGTTGAGCAACGCCCGTAGTCGGATCGCTTCTTCCTGGGCCCTGGCGACGTCGACCATCAAGGCATTGTGGTTGGCCCCCAGCAGCTGTCGATTTTCGCCGAGGTGCCAGATCAGCAGCAGAGCCGCCATCGCCAGGACCAGGGTGGCGGCGATGGTCAGGGGCATGATGACGGCCCGCTTGAGGGAGGGGGCGGGAGAGTTCATACGCTGGCGGACCGCTGTTCAGTGGGCAAGAGGGAAGCGGGAATTGCCTCAGTCTACGCCTTCTGTGCCACGCTGCGGGCCACTACCTCTTCTGGGCCTGAACCTGTAGCCCCCAGCGGCGACGTCAGTACCCATCACCGTCGCGACCACCAGCATTGATGCAGCGGGCAGGCCCGATGCCAGCATCGACGGCCCTGGCAACAGAACGGTCAATAGATCTGCCAGCAGACAGGTCAGACGATCTGACAGTCGTCTGGCAGCGTCGAGGCGCTCGTAGTCGACTACTGCGCTACCCGGTAGGCCCAGGGCATTTCGGCCAGCAGGCCACGTCCGCCGGCCAGCGTCAGGGTAAGGTCCTGAATGCCTTGCTCCAGGGGCAGGTCCGCGGCGCCCTTGATGGCCAGGTCAAGGCGCTGAGCGAACATCAGCAGCTTGTGAAGACGTTTCAGCGGCAATCGTCGAATCGCTTCCTGATAGGCGGGTCGTCGACGGTCAAAGATGGGGGGCTTCTGCGCCTTGCAGGCGTGTTCGAAGCTCTGGCCCTGATCGAGGTGCTGATGCAGGGAGAGGAGCGTGCGAATTTCCCGGGTCAGGGCCCACAGGATGATGGGAGGTTCAGTGCCCTCGGCCGCCAGGCCAGCCAGGATCCGCAGCACGCGTTCACGTTCTGCCTTGAGACAGGCATCCACCAGGGTGAATACGTCGTAGCGGGCGCTGCTTTCGACCCCTCCAGCCACCTCCCGTGGCGATACCTGCGTGCCGGCGGGCAGGATCAGGGCGAGCTTCTGCAGCTCCTGGTCTGCTGCCAGCAAGTTACCTTCGGTGCGCTCGCCCAGCAGCCGGGCGGCGTCCATCGACATGGACAGGCCGTGTCGCTGGGCGCGGTCCCTGAGCCAGAAACCTAGACGGGAGGCATCGACCGGCCACACCGGTACAAACAGACCCAGCTTGTCGAGGGCCTTGAACCAGGCGCTTTTCTGCTCTCTGGCATCGAGCTTGGCACAGCTGACCAGCAGTATGTTGTCACTGCCCTGGGCCTGCTCCGCGTACTCCTTCAGCGCCTTGCCACCTTCCTGACCGGGCTTGGCGCTGCCGAGACGCAACTCGATCAGCTTGCGCGAGGCAAACAGCGACATGCTGGCAGCAGATTCGATCAGCCGCCCCCAGGCGAAGTTGGCTTCCACGTGGAGCACGTCGCGTTCCTCGACGCCGCTGTCCTTGGCCTTGGCTCGTACCAGGTCACAGGCCTCCATATGCTGCAGAGGTTCATCACCGGCGACGATGATCACCGGGGGAATGGATTTTGCCAGGGCGTCAGGCAGCTTGTCGGCGAAAACCTTCATGAACGACTCAGATTTCCTGGATGGCGCGCAGGCGATCAATCATCTGACGCACGGCCTCGCGGCGGGCATCCTCGAGAGCATCGTTGCGCAGTTCGTCCTGGGACAGCAGGTTGTCGTCGGTGATCGAGAATTCCTGGATCACTTCCACCGCCTGGCGGTCCGCCACGTAGGCGCCGTCGCTGGCTCGCTGGATGGAGTATGGCACCCGCAGGACAAGCTCCTGGTCCTGTGAGCCGGTATCCAGCACACCCACCTGACGGGTGATGATATCTTCCCCACCCAGGTTGAGGCGCAGCGGGGCATCGGCGTCGATGCGAGTGCCGAGGTTTTCAAGGCGCGAGGCCAACTGCTTGGCAAAGTCTGTGTCGGCACCTTCCAGCGCCAGGCTGTCGAGAGCCAGCACCTCGCCGCCGACGCCCCTGAGGTGAAAACCGCAACCGGCCAACAAAAGTCCTGCGCCTGAGGCCAGAGCCAGGCCGAGGAAGTCGCGTCGTTGCATGTGAACTCCTTGTCGCGATACGGAGAAGCCGGGGCGGATGCCCCGGCGGTCTGCATTTAGCGTTGAGCCCCGTGCAGGACGGAGCCAGTGCATTCAATTGGCAACGATATTCACCAGCTTGCCAGGCACGACGATGACCTTGCGCAACGTCTTCCCATCCACGTGACGCTGCACGTTGTCGTTGGCCAGCGCCAGGGCTTCAACCTGGGCCTTGTCGGCGTCTGCGGGCACTTCCAGGCGCGCTCGCAGCTTTCCGTTGACCTGTACCACCAGCTCGATACTGTCGCGAGCGAGGGCGCTGTCGTCCACTTCAGGCCAGCTGGCGTCGATGACGGCGCCTTCGTGGCCCAGTGTCTGCCACAGGGCGTGGCAGGCATGGGGGGTGATCGGCGCCAGCAGCAACACACAGGCCTCGATGGCCTCCCGCTCCACAGCCAGGCCGGCCGGGGAGGTGTCGTTGAACTTGGCGAGCGCGTTGCTCAGCTCCATGACCGCGGCGATGGCGGTGTTGAAGGTGGTGCGACGACCAATGTCGTCACCGGCCTTCTTGATCGTTTCGTGGGTCTTGCGACGCAGTTCCCGCTGGGTGTCATCGAGCGCCTCAAGAGTGGCCTGGTCAAGCGTGCCTGGCGCACCGGCGTCCAGGTGTTCGGAGACCTGGCGCCACAGGCGCTTGAGGAAGCGGTGTGCGCCCTCAACGCCAGAGTCGGACCACTCCAGCGACTGCTCCGGTGGTGCGGCGAACATCATGAACAGGCGCACCGTGTCGGCCCCGAAGCGATCGATCATGGCCTGGGGATCGACACCATTGTTCTTCGATTTGGACATCTTTTCGATGCCGCCCATCTGTACTGGCTGGCCGTCGCTGATCAGGGTGGCGCTAAGCGGACGGCCCTTGTCGTCGCGCTTGACCTCGACGTCGGCCGGGTTGAACCATTCCTTGCCACCGTTGGACTGGGGCCGATAGAAGGTTTCTGCGATGACCATGCCCTGGGTCAGCAGGCGCTGGAACGGCTCGTCTGAGTCGACCAGGCCAAAGTCGCGCATCAGCTTATGGAAGAAGCGCGCGTACAGCAGGTGCAGGATGGCGTGTTCGATGCCGCCGATGTAGAGATCGACAGGCAGCCAGTAATTGGCCCGTTCATCCAGCATGGCCTCGGTGTTGTCGGCACAGCAGAAACGGGCGTAGTACCAGGACGACTCCATGAAGGTGTCGAAGGTGTCGGTTTCCCGGGTCCAGCCGTCGCCCAGGTCGCTGAAGGCGGGCATCTTCTTGAGCGGCGAGCCTGACGCGTCCACCGTGACTTCCAGCGGCAAGGCGACCGGCAGTTCGTCATCGGTGAGCGGCACGGTCTGGCCTTCAGGACCGTACTTGACCGGAATCGGGGCGCCCCAGTAGCGCTGACGAGCGACGCCCCAGTCGCGCAGGCGGTAGTTGGTCTTGACGTTGCCACGACCCTCCTGCTCGAGGCGAGCGGCGATGGCATCGAAGGCGGCCTGGAAGTCGAGGCCGTCGAACTCACCAGAGTTGATCAGGGGGCCGTGCTCGACCCAGGCGCCTGCGGACAGGTCGGGGGCGTTGCCGTCAGCGTCGGCAATCACCGCGCGGATCGGCAGCTGGTACTTGGTCGCGAACTCCCAGTCGCGCTGGTCGTGGCCAGGCACGGCCATGACGGCGCCGGTGCCGTACTCCATCAGCACAAAGTTGGCCACGTATACCGGCACACGGTCGCCGGTCAGCGGATGAATCGCCTCGTAGCCTGTGGCCATGCCACGCTTTTCCATGGTGGCAAGCTCGGCCTCGGACGTTCCCCCCTGGGCACACTCTTCGATAAAGGCGGCCAGTTCGGGCTTGTCGCTGGCTGCCTTGATGGCCAGCGGGTGACCGGCGGCCACGGCCACGTAGGTCACCCCCATCAGCGTGTCAGGACGGGTGGTGTAGACGCGCAGCGGGTCGTCGCCAGCCACATCGAAGGCCAGCTCCACGCCGCGGGACTTGCCGATCCAGTTGCGCTGCATGGTCTTGACCTGCTCAGGCCACTCGACCTTGTCGAGGTCTGCCAGCAGTTCATCCGCGTAGTCGGTGATCTTGAGGAACCACAGCGGGATTTCCTTGCGCTCGACCGGCGCGCCGGAGCGCCAACCGCAGCCATCGATGACCTGTTCGTTGGCCAGGACCGTCTGATCGACCGGATCCCAGTTGACGGTGGACATCTTCTTGTAGACCAGGCCCTTCTCGACCAGCTTGGTGAAGAACCACTGCTCCCAGCGATAGTAGTCGCTGTCGCAGGTGGCGAACTCGCGGTCCCAGTCGTAGGCGAAGCCCAGCGCCTTGAGCTGTGCCCGCATATAGTCGATGTTCTCGTAGGTCCACTTGGCGGGGGGGACCTGGTTCTTGATCGCGGCGTTTTCGGCGGGCATGCCAAAGGCGTCCCAGCCCATCGGCTGCATCACATTCTTGCCTTGCATGCGCTGGAAGCGTGTTACCACGTCGCCGATGGTGTAGTTGCGTACATGCCCCATGTGCAGCTTGCCGCTGGGGTAGGGGAACATCGACAGGCAGTAGAACTTTTCCCGGTTCGCGTCCTCTAGTGCCTTGAAGCACTGATTGTCGTTCCAGAATGTCTGAGCGTCGCGTTCGATTTCGTGGGGCTTGTACTGGGCGTCCATCGCGGTCTTCGAGTACCTTGCAATCAAGGCGCGCCCAAGGCGGCGCGCAGGGTGTGGGTATCGTCCGGTGGCAGGGTTGTGCAGAATCAACAGTTAGCGCGGCGACCACCGGCGCGGCAATGATGCACGCAAGGATACCCCAGCTGCCTGGGGTCCGGCTATGGTGGGCCGCTTGTGTTGCGCCTGGTAAGCCCGGGCAGCAACGTTCATCTCAAGGAGGATACGGTCATGAGTGAACAGCATTCCAATCCAGGAGAGCATCGGCTGAGGGACGGCTATGAGCGGATGCTTGCGCGCCTCAAGGAAGGCGCCGAGGACCTGACCTGGGACAACCTGCAGAAGGATCTGGATGACGCGGTCGAGTTCGAGGCAGAGCTTGAGGAATACACCAAGGATGAGCTGGCGCTGCTGCGAGCCTGGGTCGAGCGTGACTTGAGAGACATGCGCCGCTACCTGGCCGCCGGGGGAGAGGGGGTCGCCAGCTGGTTGGGGATTGACCTGACGATTCTGTCGAGAAAGGTGGTGGATTCGCTGTTGTCCATTGCCGACCGCAGCGTCATCGAGCGCGAGAGGCTTGAAGACGACCTGGAGGCGTCCCGTGCCGACTATACGGCGGGCGAACTTGCCGCGCCGGGACGGATGTCCTGCGTGCACTGCGATGCGGCGGTCGAGCTGCACGGCGTCACGCGCATTGAACCATGCCACCAATGCGGGCATCGCTATTTCGTGCGCGCTGCCTGAGGCGTACGGGTGTCGGGTGACGATGCTTGGGCGAAGGGGCGTCGGCCCCTTCGCTGAGTGAATGCGCGCCCTTGCGACCTGGACCGGGCTCAGGCCGCCACAGCGTGGCCGAGCCAGGCGATGGCGGCCAGCACCAGCAGTGACATGACCAGCGCGTAACGCAAGTTGTGTCGCATCATGCGGTAACCGCTGACCCCGTAGCGTCCCTGCAGCGAGAGGTTGATGCCCGACAGTGGGCCGACGCTGGTGCCTACGGCCCAGGAGGCAAGCGCGACAAAGCCAAATAGGGTCTGGTGGGGGCCGTCCAGTTCCAGCATGGAGGCCAGTACCGACACGCCAATGATCGGGTGCAGGCCAGCGATCGCGCTGATGACGATGGCCAGGTAGCTTGAGGCCGCGGCGAGCGCGCCAAACTCCGGGAAGAGCGTCCAGTTGCCCGCCGTTGCCGCATCCACCAGTACCGACAGTCCCTTGGTCAACAGACCGGCGCAGAGAAACAGGGTGATCTCCCCGCGCATGCCCGGCAGTCGGTAGTGGAAGTGCCGGACCATGCGTTCGCGGGCCACGCTCAGTCCCCGTGCAAGATTCGTCACGATAGCCAGTAGGGGCATAAGAAAGGTGATGATGCTGACGATCGTCAGTGACGGTGTCACGACGAAGTGGAACAACATGACCAGGGCGGCGATGACGGCCGGCATTAACAGGCTAGCAGGGGATAGTGAGAAGCCTGGCACCGTCGACACGTCGAAGCGACGTGACAGTTCAATCACGCTGTAGAGCCCTCCAGCGAAGGCCAGCGGAAGGCCAACGCTGAGCAGGGTGGTGTACTGGAGTGACGGCGCCAGGGACAGCACGACACCCATGGCGGCGAAGAAGGGTGACCACAGCGCTGCGCTGGACAATCCACGGTTGAGCCCAAGCAGTTGAGGCTCCGACAAAGGGCCGCGCCGCTCAAGGCGATCACCGACCATGAAGACGGTGGACAGATTGAGGATGCCACCGAGCAGATGGACCCCTAGCCAGGTCCCGATCAACCCCCTGCGACCCGTGACGGGCTGACTTGTGGGCTCGCGCGTTGGCGGGCGTCCGATCAGCGCGATGAAGCTGACGCCGGTCAACATGGCCACCACGAAGGCGTTACCGTCCAGCAACGTCATCAGCGCTGGGCGCGCATCGAACAGCGTCATTGCCACGGCCAGAAAGAGGACGCCGAGTAGCGCCAGAACACCCGCCTGCCACTGGTTTCGCCGAGGGATATCCGGCCATAGCAGGGCGCTGGCGAGCCAGAACGGGAGGCTGACGCTCACGCTCGGCAGCCATGGCGCCAGCATGCTCGCAACCTGCATGGCCAAGCCGGTAAGCAGCAGTAGCGCCGCCAGGCGATGGCGCAAGGGGGGCAGCGGAGGCGTGTTCGCGGCGGATGAGGTGTGCATGCCTGAGTCCCTTTGGCGTTGGTGGTCCTGTTGGGTCGAGTGACGAAGTGGGTCGAGTGACGAGTTCGGTCTGCTGGCGAGTTAGGTCTGTTGGCAAGGTGCGCTGTCATGAAGCGAGGCACCTTACGACGACCAGGTGTCAATCGGCAGCGGCAGCAGGCGTTTCTGCATGCGTGTCGAACAGCTCCAGCAGTGAGCGGGCCGCATTGGAGAGCGTCCGGTCCCGGTGGGTCAGGTAGCCGAGGGGACGATGGATAGGCTGGGCGTCTGGCATCAGTCTAACGAGCCGTCCATCGACAATCTCGCGCCTGACCATGGAGTCCGGCAAGAGGGTCCAGCCTAGCCCAGCGGTAGCCATCATTTTCAGCGTTTCCAGATAGTTGGTCGACTGTCCTACGGTAGGCACCAGGCCATGGGCGGCCAGCCGCTCGAGGATCAGCTGCCGGGTGAAGGTCAGCGGGCCCGGCAGAAGTGCGTCGTGGCGTGCCAGGGACGCCAGGTCCAGCGGGTGCTCTCGAGACAGCGGATGTTCAGGAGACGCGACAAAGCTCAGCTCGTCCGTCCACAGTTGGCGAGCATGCAGCTGGCTGTCTGGCGCGGCAGACAGCGTGACCAGTGCGACCTCGATGTCGCCGTCCAGCACGCCCTGATAGGCCTGCTCCGAGTCCAGAAAGCGCAGGTCCAGCCGCACCTTGGGAAAACGCCTGACGTAGTCCTCCAGAATAGGCGGCAAGCGGTGAAGGCCAATGTGATGGCTGGTCGCTAGAATCAGGGCGCCCGAGACATCGCCGGTTAGATTGCCAAGCGCCCGGCGACTGTCGTCGACCATGACCAGGATCTGGCGCGCCCTGGGCAATAGCAGGCGTCCCGCTTCGGTCAGGCTGACGCGCCTGCCGATACGGTCGAACAGGCGCGCACGGGTCAGGGTTTCCAGGGTGGCGATGCGCTTGCTGACAGCCGGCTGCGTCAGATGCAGCTGTTCCGCGGCGCGAGAGAAGCTGCCGCTGTCCGCCACCGCCAGGAACGCCTGCAGACTTTGCGTATCCATGACGGGCTCCAGAAAAAGATGTATTCCATACAGGAATCGTTTGAATAAATAACATGAATTGATTTTATTGGCGAGTGGCGCGAGACTCGTTCTATCGCCAGCGCGACGTGCCCGGCTAGCCCAGCAGAATGACCCGGTAGAATGACCCGGCAGCATGACCCGGCAGGGCACCTGGTGGCGATGACCCGACCCGGTCACAGCACAAGCCACTGGGCAGTGGCACTGAAAAGATCAGCGATACCCTTACACCGTGGCAGCACGCAGAGAGGCATGACACACGGATACCGAGACAGCCGACATGGCGGTCCGTGGCAAGCCTCCGCAACGCTTAGACAGACCTTGACGCAAACGCTCGAGGCAGGACTTGAGGCAGGAGATTCCGCATGGCAGGCCAGACGCTTTACGACAAGTTGTGGCAGCAGCACTTGGTGAAAGAGCGCGACGACGGCACGGCGCTGATCTACATTGATCGGCAGCTGCTCCACGAGGTGACCTCGCCCCAGGCGTTCGAGGGGCTCAGGATCGCCGGTCGCCAGCCCTGGCGCCTGGATGCCAACCTGGCAACCCCCGATCACAACGTGCCAACGACCGTAAAAGAACGGGCCGAGGGCAATACCGGGATCAAGGATCCAGTGTCGTTGATCCAGGTCCAGACGCTGGATGACAACTGCGATGCGTTTGGCATCGAGGAATTCCGCATCAATGATCCGCGTCAAGGCATCGTGCACGTGGTCGGCCCTGAGCAGGGTGCAACCCTGCCCGGCATGACCGTGGTGTGTGGTGACTCTCACACGGCCACCCATGGCGCCTTTGCCGCGCTCGCCCACGGGATCGGCACCTCTGAGGTCGAGCACGTGCTGGCGACCCAGTGTCTGCTGGCGCAGAAGATGAAGAACATGCAGGTGCGTGTCGAGGGCACCTTGGGTCAGGGCGTCACCGCCAAGGACGTGGTGCTTGCCATCATCGGCGAGATCGGCACCGCTGGCGGTACCGGGTATGCGATCGAGTTTGCGGGTAGTGCGATCCAGAGCCTGACCATGGAAGGGCGCATGACAGTCTGCAACATGGCCATCGAGGCAGGAGCGCGGGTTGGGCTGATTGCCGTCGACGATACCACCATCGACTATCTCGCCGGACGTCCCTTCGCACCTACCGCCGAGCAGTGGGAGGCAGCGGTGGCTGACTGGCGCCAGCTGGTGTCTGATGCCGATGCCGCCTTCGACAAGGTAGTGACCATCGCCGCCGAGAGTATCGAGCCTCAGGTCAGCTGGGGTACCAGCCCGGAAATGGTGACCGGAGTCAGTGGCGAGGTGCCGGATCCCGCTCAGGCGGCAGACGACACCGCACGCACCGGCATCACCCGTGCGCTGGAATACATGGGCCTTGCGCCGCGTCAGAAGATTACCGATATCCGGCTCGACAAGGTGTTCATCGGCTCCTGCACCAACTCGCGCATCGAGGACTTGCGCGAAGCGGCCAAGGTGGCCCGTGGCCGCAAGGTAGCGGACAGCGTTCAGCTGGCCATGGTCGTGCCCGGCTCCGGTCTGGTGAAGCGTCAGGCCGAACAGGAAGGTCTCGACAAGGTATTTATCGAGGCGGGCTTTGAGTGGCGCGAGCCCGGCTGTTCCATGTGCCTGGCGATGAATGCCGACAAGCTGGGTGCGGGAGAGCATTGTGCCTCCACCTCCAACCGTAACTTCGAAGGTCGCCAAGGGTATGGCGGTCGCACCCACCTGGTGAGCCCGGCCATGGCCGCCGCCGCTGCGATCGCCGGACACTTTGTCGACGTGCGCAGCTTTGATTCCACTACCGCTCGCCAGGAGGCCTGAGCCATGCAAAAGTTCGAACGCCTCGAAGGTCTGGTGGCGCCAATGGATCGCGCCAATGTCGACACCGACCTGATTATTCCCAAGCAGTTTCTCAAGTCGATCAAGCGCACCGGCTTTGGCGTCAACCTGTTTGACGAACTGCGCTACCTGGACGAAGGGCAGCCGGGTCAGGACGTCAGTCAGCGTCCCTTGAATCCGGACTTCGTGCTCAATCAGCCGCGCTACCAGGGGGCCAAGGTGTTGCTTGCGCGCCGTAACTTTGGTTGCGGGAGTTCGCGCGAGCATGCGCCCTGGGCGCTGGAGGACTTCGGCTTCCGCGTTGTCATCGCGCCGAGCTTTGCCGATATCTTCTACAACAATGCCTTCAAGAACGGCATCCTGTTGATCACGTTGAGTGAAGATCAGGTGGATCGTCTGTTTGCTGAAGTGCACGCCAACGAGGGGTACTGCCTCGATGTGGATCTTGAGCACCAGCGGGTGACGACACCCAGTGGCGAGATTCTCGAGTTCGAGGTAGATGCGTTCCGTAAGCACTGTCTGCTTGAAGGGCTGGATGACATTGGCATCACCCTCCAGGATGAAGACGCCATCGCGGCCTTTGAGTCTCGCCATCGGGCCGCTCGTCCGTGGCTGTTCCGCGAGCCCGCCAAGGCCTAGGCGATTTACCGCCCGGCCTGGAGCAGGCCGGGTGACTGTTTGCACTGTCTCAGGAATACATGGTTATGACCCGCAAGATTCTTGTCCTTCCCGGTGATGGCATCGGACCGGAAATTACCGCCCAGGCCACTCGCGTGCTGGACGCCCTGAAGGCGAAAGGGCTGGACGTCGAGGTCGAGCAGGGGCTGGTGGGTGGTGGTGCCTATGATGTGCATGGGGTGCCGCTGCCTGACGAGACGCTGTCCAAGGCGCGACAGGCCGACGCCATTCTGCTGGGGGCGGTGGGAGGCCCTCAGTGGGATACCATCGAGGACCTCAGCAAGCGCCCGGAGAAGGGGCTCTTGGGCCTGCGCAAGGAGCTGGGCCTGTTCGGCAACCTGCGCCCCGCGATCCTGTATCCGCAGCTGGCAGAAGCCTCAACACTCAAGCCCGACGTCGTGTCCGGGCTCGACATCATGATCGTGCGTGAACTGACGGGCGGGATCTACTTCGGTCAGCCCCGTGGTGTCGAAGAACGTGGCGGTGAGCGGGTTGGTTTCAATACCTATGTGTACAGCGAAAGCGAGATCGAGCGCATCGGCCGTGTCGCGTTCGAGATGGCGCAGAAGCGCGGCAAGAAACTGTGCAGCGTGGATAAGGCCAACGTGCTGGAAGTCACTATTCTGTGGCGTGAGGTCATGGAGCGTCTGGCACCAGAGTATCCCGATGTCGAGCTGTCCCACATGTACGTGGACAACGCGGCCATGCAGCTGGTGCGTGCGCCCAAGCAGTTTGATGTGGTGGTAACCGGCAACATGTTCGGCGATATTCTGTCGGACGCCGCCGCCATGCTGACGGGATCCATCGGCATGCTGCCTTCAGCGTCTCTCAATGAATCCGGTCAGGGCATGTATGAGCCTTGTCACGGTAGTGCCCCGGATATCGCCGGCAAGGGCATCGCCAACCCGCTGGCCACGATTCTGTCGGTGGCGATGATGTTGCGCTACTCTCTTAATGAGCCAGCCATGGCTGAGCGCATCGAGGCGGCGGTGGGCAAGGTGCTGGATCAGGGGCTTCGCACGGCGGATATCGCCTATCCGGGCACCCGCCAGGTCAGCACCGCCGAGATGGGTGACGCGGTGCTCGCCGCACTGGACTGAGCGAGAGCGGAAACAACGCTAAGCGAGGGGCCATCGGCGTCTCGCGAAGGTGAAGCGGAAAGCCTACCGGCAGCATCTGAAAGGTGCTGCCGGTTTCTGTATAATGATTGTCTCACTCGATTTCTAGAGGACTTCACATGTTGAAAGTCGGTTTCGTCGGTTGGCGTGGCATGGTGGGTTCCGTGCTCATGCAGCGGATGGTGGAAGATGGGGATTTCAACGGCATCGAGCCGGTGTTCTTCACCACCTCTCAGGTTGGTCAGGCCGGCCCCGACGTAGGTGTGGACGTGCCTCCGCTGAAAGACGCCTTCGATATCGAGGCGTTGAAGGCGCTGGACGTGATCATCACCTGTCAGGGCGGTGACTACACCAAGAAGGTCTATGAGGACCTGCGTGGCGGTGGCTGGAAGGGCTACTGGATTGACGCTGCCAGCACCCTGCGCATGAGCGATGATGCCACCATCGTGCTTGATCCGGTCAACCGCAAGGTGATTGACGCTCAGCTTGATGCTGGCGCGAAGACCTTTGTCGGCGGTAACTGCACCGTCAGCTTGATGCTGATGGGCCTTGGCGGTCTGTTCGAAGCCGATATGATCGAATGGATGACGTCCATGACCTATCAGGCGGCGTCAGGCTCCGGTGCCAAGCACATGCGCGAGCTGCTCAACCAGATGGGCGGATTGCGTGACAGCGTGGCCAGCGAGCTGGCCGATCCCGCCAGCGCGATTCTGGATATCGATCGCAAGGTCACCGCGGCCATGCGCTCCGGCGAGATTCCGACGGACAACTTTGGCGCACCGCTGGCCGGTAGCCTGTTGCCGTGGATCGACTCCAAGCTCGACAACGGTCAGAGCCGCGAGGAGTGGAAGGGCTTCGTCGAGACCAACAAGATTCTCGGTCGCCAGGACGCGCCGGTGCCGATCGATGGCCTGTGCGTCCGTATCGGTGCCATGCGCTCCCACAGTCAGGCGTTCACCATCAAGCTGCGCCAGGATGTACCGCTGGATGAGATCGAAGAGCGCATTGCCGCGCACAACGAGTGGGTCAGCGTCATTCCCAATGACAAGGACGCCACCATCGACGGGCTGACGCCGACCGCGGCAACCGGCACGTTGAACATCCCGGTGGGTCGTCTGCGCAAGCTGAACATGGGCGGCGAGTATCTCAGCGCCTTCAGCGTGGGTGACCAGCTGCTGTGGGGGGCCGCCGAGCCGCTCAAGCGGATGCTCAAGGTGCTGCGCGAACGCTAAGACTGGCGTCAAGGCAGTGGATAAGGTAGTGAAATGTATCGGGGCACCTCAGGGTGCCCCGATGTCGTTTCTCGGCTGCATCGTCACGGTCTGGAGTGCCCTGGTTGGTCGACCAGGCGGACGCTCCTCGAGCAAGATGCGCTGGTCGCAGCGCCTGCCTGTGGCAAGGCTGGTCGTCACCGAGCGGTTAAGGGATAATGCACCTCTCATTCGCGCAGATTCCTGCGTGGCCACCGCTTTCTTCGGCTTGCAGGTCGTATGTCCTTCTTTCATCACCTTGACGAACGTACTCCCATGGAGGGTCGGCTCGCGCTCAGCGTTGAGTACGATGGAACCCATTACTGTGGCTGGCAGCGGCTCAAGCACGCGCCCTCTGTTCAGGGCGCAGTAGAGGCGGCGCTGGCCAAGGTGGCGGGCGCACCGATCACCTTGCACTGCAGCGGCCGCACTGATTCTGGCGTGCATGCCACGCGGCAGATCGCCCACTTTGATCCGCCTGTGCAGCGTTCGGAAAAGGCCTGGGTGTTTGGCGGTAACGCCAACCTTCCTCGCGATATCGCCATCCGCTGGATTCGTCAGGTGCCGGATGAGTTTCACTCCCGGTTCAAGGCCCTGGCCCGTCGCTACCGTTACGTGATCTTGAATCAGCCCAGTCGGCCGGTGCTGGAGCGTGCCAATGCCACCTGGTGCCGTGACCCTCTGAATGCGGACGCCATGCACGTGGCTGCCCAGGCTCTGGTGGGCGAGCATGACTTCTCAAGCTTTCGCGCGGCAGGCTGCCAATCCAAGACGCCCTGGCGGCACTTGCACTTCATAGAAGTCCATCGGCATGGCCCGCTGGTGGTGGTCGACCTGCAGGCCAATGCGTTCCTGCATCACATGGTCCGTAACATCGTTGGCGCGCTGGTCACCGTTGGACGTGGCGAGCAGGGCACCGATTATATTCAGCGGCTGTTGGCGTTGCGCGATCGCCAGAAGAGCGACGTCACCGCCCCCGGCTGCGGCTTGCACTTTGTCGACACCCTGTATGATGAGCAGTGGCAGCTGCCGGCGGAGCCTCTGGGGCCCAACCTACTGGCCTTCCTGGGTGAGTGGACCGGTGAGCGTCCCTTGCCGGACTGTCCGATGGTCGAGTTTCGACGTGGCCGCCCGATTGCCGAGACACGCCGAGCCGTTCGCGCCGAGGAGCTGGATGGAGCGCCGTCCAAGACGTCTGAGGAAAGGTCATGACAGCACCAATGCAGCGTACTCGGGTCAAGTTCTGCGGCCTCACCCGGGAACAGGACGTCGACGCCGCCGTGGCGTTGGGTGCTGATGCCATCGGTTTCGTACTGTGGGCGGGCAGCAAGCGGGCCGTCGACGTGGATCAGCTGGCGCGCTTGACGGCTCGGGTGCCGGCGTTCATTACGCGGGTGGGGCTGTTTGTCGATGCCGCCCCGGAAGAGGTGAGTCGGGCCCTGCCATGGCTGGACCTGCTGCAATTTCACGGTGATGAGTCCGCCGCCGAGTGCGAGCGCTATGATCGTGCCTATATCAAGGCCCTGAGAATGCGCGACGGGCTGGATGTACACGCCGCCGCACGCTGCTACGACAGCGCGCGGGGGCTGCTGCTCGATGCCTACCGCCCAGGTGTGCCAGGTGGTACCGGTGATACTTTCGACTGGAGCCGAATTCCACCAGGGCTGGGTAAAGCTGTTATCCTCGCGGGCGGTTTGTCCGACGACAACGTCAGCCAGGCGATCCGCCAGGTGAGGCCCCATGCGGTGGATGTGTCGGGGGGCATCGAAAGTGCTGCCGCGATCAAGGATGCTGGGCGGATGCGTGCCTTCGTCAATGCGGTGGCATTGGGCGACAGGGTCGCGAACCAGACAAGCGTCTAGGAAGGGCGCTCAAGACGGGCGCTTGCTTGGGGCAACAGTCGTCGCCGAAGGTGCGGGGGCGTTGTTACATGCCAATGACGCAGAGCCCAATAGACAACTCTGAAGGAGTCCGACATGAGCAAGTTCAGTGAGCTGTCCCGCTGGCCAGATGCCAGGGGCCATTACGGGGCCTACGGCGGGCGTTTCGTATCCGAGACCTTGAGCTTCGCCCTGGATGAGCTGGACCGCACCTATCAGAGCCTCAAGAACGACCCTGATTTTCAGGCTGAATTCGATCATGACCTCGCCCACTACGTGGGGCGGCCGTCGCCGCTGTATCACGCCCGTCGCTGGTCGCAGCAACTGGGTGGCGCACAGATCTGGTTGAAGCGCGAAGACTTGAACCATACCGGCGCCCATAAGGTGAACAACACCATCGGCCAGGCGCTGCTGGCCAAGAAGAGCGGCAAGCCAAGGGTGATTGCCGAGACCGGGGCAGGCCAGCATGGCGTGGCGACCGCTACCGTGGCGGCGCGGCTTGGGCTGCGCTGTGATGTCTATATGGGTGAGGCTGATACGGAGCGGCAAAAGCTCAACGTTTATCGCATGCGTCTGCTGGGGGCCAACGTGATCCCGGTGACGTCGGGCACGCGCACGCTCAAGGACGCCATGAACGAAGCGTTGAGAGACTGGGTCACCAACGTCGACGATACCTTCTACATCATCGGCACCGTGGCAGGCCCTCACCCTTATCCGCAGCTGGTGCGCGACTTCAACGCCGTGGTCGGACGGGAAGCCAGGCAGCAGTCGCTGGACGAATTTGGCCGTCTGCCCGACGCCCTGGTGGCCTGTGTAGGCGGTGGCTCCAATGCGATGGGCCTGTTTTATCCCTTCGTCGAGGATGATGGCGTGCAGATGTACGGCGTCGAGGCGGGTGGCGATGGCCTGGACAGCGGCCGTCATGCGGCGCCCCTGGCATCCGGCGCACCTCGCGGCGTACTCCACGGTAATCGTACCTACCTGATGTCCGATGAAGGAGGCCAGGTCAGCGACACGCATTCGATTTCGGCAGGGCTGGATTACCCCGGTGTCGGTCCCGAGCACGCACTGTGGAAGGACGTGGGCAGGGTCAACTATGTAGCCGCCAATGACGACGCGGTGCTCGAGGCCTTTCGTGAACTGACCCATGTGGAAGGCATCATGCCAGCGCTTGAGTCGGCCCACGCCCTGGCCCATGCCAAGGTGTTGGCGCCGACCATGTCACCCGACCAGAATATTGTGGTCAACCTGTCCGGACGCGGTGACAAGGATATCCTCACTGTCGCCAAGATCGACGGTATCGACCTTTAAGGAAGCACAAGGGGATCCCATGTCTCGAATCGAACAGCGGTTTCGTTCTCTCGCCGAGCAGGGCCGCAAGGCGCTGGTGCCCTATATTACCGGGGGCGACCCGGTGCCTGGCGTGACCGTGGACTATATGCACGCACTGGTGGAGTCGGGTGCCGATGTCATTGAGCTCGGCGTCCCATTCAGCGACCCCATGGCCGATGGTCCGGTGATTCAGAAGGCCTGTGAGCGGGCGTTGAAGCATGGTACCCGCCTGGTGGACCTGCTGGAGATGGTCGCTACCTTCCGCCAGCGTGACCAGGAGACGCCGGTGGTATTGATGGGGTATCTCAATCCTATCGAGCGCCTCGGGATCGAGCGCTTCGCACGGGAGGCACGTGCCGCCGGTGTCGATGGCGTGTTGGTGGTCGACATGCCTCCGGAAGAGGCAGACGAGCTTGGCCCGCTGCTGGAAGCTGAGGATTTGTCGCCAATCTTTCTCGTCGCCCCTACCACTTCACCTGAGCGTGCCGCTACAATATGCGCCCACGCGCATGGGTATCTCTACTATGTGTCGCTCAAGGGAGTGACTGGTTCGGCGCGACTCAATGCTGACGACGTAGCAGCGCATCTGGCGCCCCTGCGGCAGCTGACCGATCTGCCGCTGTGCGTCGGCTTCGGCATTCGGGATGGGGCCTCTGCAGCAGAGGTGGCCAAGGTCGCCGATGGTGTGATCGTCGGCAGCGCCCTGGTATCGCGCATTGCTGAACACTGTGACGCTCCTCATGACGCCATCGCCGAGATTAAGGCGGTGATGACAGAGATACGCCATGCCCTGGACGCCTGACAGGCATCCAGGGTAGAGATTCGACCCTGTCGTCGGCCATGGCCGGCGGCCGTTGCAACGGAAGACTTCTGACATGAGCTGGCTAGACAAGATTGTGCCCTCGGTGGGCCGCATTCAGCGCAAGGATCGTCGGGCGAGCGTGCCGGATGGCTTGTGGCGCAAGTGCCCCAAGTGCGAGTCGGTACTGTACTTGCCCGAACTCGAAAAGCATCACAATGTGTGCCCGAAGTGTGACCATCATCTGCGCCTGACGGCACGCAAGCGCCTGGACTGGTTCCTCGACAAGGAAGGTCGCGAAGAGATTGCCGCTGACCTGGAGCCGGTAGATCGTCTCAAGTTTCGTGACTCCAAGAAGTACAAGGACCGCCTGGCGGCGGCCCAGAAGGATACCGGCGAAAATGACGCCCTGATCGCCATGCGCGGTTCGTTGGATGGCATCCCGGTGGTGGCGGTGGCCTTCGAGTTCACCTTCATGGGCGGGTCCATGGGCGCCGTGGTGGGTGAAAAGTTCGTGCGTGCCGCGACCATTGCCCTGGAACAGGGCCAGCCGCTGGTATGTTTTTCTGCCTCCGGCGGTGCGCGCATGCAGGAAGCGCTGTTCTCGTTGATGCAGATGGCCAAGACCTCTGCCGCTCTGGAGCGCCTGAAGCAGGCGGGTGTGCCTTACATTTCGGTGCTGACCGATCCGGTCTTCGGTGGCGTGTCTGCCTCCCTGGCCATGCTGGGCGACCTGAACGTGGCCGAGCCTAACGCGCTGATCGGCTTTGCCGGGCCCCGCGTTATCGAACAGACCGTGCGCGAAAAGCTGCCTGAAGGCTTCCAGCGCAGCGAGTTTCTGCTCGAGCACGGCACCGTCGACATGATTATCCATCGCCATGACATGCGGGCCCGTATTGGTGGAGTACTGCGCAAGCTGACCCATCAACCGGCGGCAGGCTTGCCGGACGAGGATGCGCCCGACCTGGTGGATGCCGCCGAGGCAGCCGAGCGCAACCTGGCCATGGCCGACGCGCCACAGTCAGAGGCCCTGCGTGCAGTGGACGATGAGGATGTCGGGTCTGCGTCGGAGGACAGCCACGCTGACCGTCCCCAGGACGCTCCGCGCTGATTCATGGACGAGCACGCCCTTCCCACCACTCTGGACGCTTGGCTGGCTCGGCTGGAAGCTGCCCATCCTGTGGGCATCGACCTCGGTCTCGAGCGTGTTGCCGCGGTCGCCGGCAGGCTTGGGCTGACCGCGGAGCCCATCGCCGAGGCGGTGATCACCGTGGCCGGCACCAACGGCAAGGGGTCCACTGTGGCCATGCTGGAAGCCTTGGGGCGGGCCCACGGGATGACGACGGCGGCGTACACCTCGCCGCATCTGGTGCGGTACAACGAGCGCCTGCGCCTCGACGGGCGTGAGGCCAGCGATGCGGTGTTGATGGAGGGGTTTGCTCGGGTCGAGCAGGCCCGGCTGTCGCCAACGCCGGTCAGCCTCACCTATTTTGAAGTGGGAACCCTGGCGGCGCTGTGGACCATCGCCCAAGCCAAGCCTCAGCTGGCCGTTCTTGAGGTGGGTCTGGGAGGGCGGCTGGATGCCGTCAATGTGGTTGACCCGGATGTGGCCGTGGTCACCACCGTGGCCCAGGACCATGCCGCGTTTCTCGGCAACGATATCACCGTGATTGGCCGCGAGAAGGCTGGGATCATGCGTTCCGGCAAGCCCGCTGTGCTCGGTAGTACCGCTCTACCCGACAGCGTGGCGGGGCATGCTGCCCGCATTGGTGCGACAGTCTTCGCCCTTGGCCAGGCGTTCCAGCACGCCTCGTATCTGTCGGCTCCCCAGTCGCCCTCTGGTTCAGTCACCCAGCAGGACAGCGATGCCAGCTGGTCCTGGCAGGGCACTGCGTTGGACGGCGCGACGGTTCGCGTGGGAGGTCTGCCCGACCCGGGCTTGCCGCGGGATAATGCCGCTAGTGCGCTCCAGGCGCTGTGGCTGGCACGGGGCAGTCTGGAGGCATCGGCCTGCCGCACCGCGTTTGCCCAGGTATCGCTACCGGGGCGCATGCAGTGGCAGGGTCGCTGGTGTCTGGATGTCGGCCACAACCCTCATGCCGCCGCCTACCTGGCCACTCGTCTCCACAGCCGTCGACACGCCTTAGAGGGTGACGAGCCAAGCGGGCGCCTGTGGTGCCTGATCGGTATGCTGGAGGACAAGGACGCCGATGGCGTCCTGGCTGAGCTGGCGCCGGTGGTCGATGGTTGGGTCCCGGTGACTCTCGAGGGGGCGCGAGGTCGCCCCAGCCAGGACCTGGCCGCGCGCATTGAACAGCTGGGGGGCGTCGTAATGCACCAGGCTGACACTCCTGACGCAGGGGCGGACTGGCTTGAATCGCGCTTCGGCGAAGCGGATGACGTTCTGGTCACCGGTTCCTTCTTCACCGTTGCTGCCATACTGGCGAGGTGGGAGCGTCAGAGGGAATGTCAGGGGGAGCGTCAGAGCGACCGACAGACCGGAACCGGCAATGCCTGCGAGGGAGCGACATGAAATACGGAATGCGCGAGCGCGTTAGCGGAATCATCATCGTGGTGGCCTTGTGTGTCATCTTTATTCCCCTGTTGTTCGATGAGCCAGAGTCAGAGCAGCAGCGGCCCGAGCCGGTGCTGACCATTGACCCTCCAGTGGACGTAGAGCGCCGTGACGTGGCGGACCCCACGCCGCCCAGCACGCTGGGGGCCAATGAGTCGGCCTCATCGGGTGAGCAGCAGAACAGCGGCAATGCGTCTAACCAGTCACAGGTTGACGCGGGGCCCGCAGAGCAAGTGACAGCCGGCACCAACGCCGACGCCGGTCGCCAGAATGGGGCAGGCCAGGGCGCTTCGTCCTCTGATTCCACCTCGTCTTCCTCTACCGACTCGCCGCGTCAGGAACCTGCCGAAGATCCCATCGCTGCCTTGGCGCGCCAGGCGGATCAGCGAGAGGGGCGCGCCGCCACGTCCGCGGTGCAGGGCGGTGAATGGGCCGTTCAGGTGGGCAGTTTCGGTGAGTCCGCCAATGCTGATCGACTGATGAACAAGCTGCGCGATCAAGGTTATCCTGCCTACTCGCGTGCCCGCAGCAACTCGCTGACAACCGTCTACGTGGGGCCTTTTGCGGCCTCGGAAGATGCCGAGGGGGTCATGGGCGAGCTCAAGTCTCGTGAGAACCTTCAGGGCTTGCTGGTCAAGGTGGATAGCTGATGCTTGCGACCTGGGTGGACTGGGTATTTGTGGCGGCACTGGCCTTGGCAGTGGGCGCGGGCTTCGTGCGTGGCTTGGTCAGGGAAGCGCTTGGCCTGGCGAGCTGGATCGTGGCCCTGTTGGCGGCGCGGATGTTTTCCGAGCCCGTTGCCGATCTCTTGGGCAATTGGATAGAGAGCCCGGACGGCCGCCTGATCGTCGCCTTCGTGTTGATCATCATCGTTACCATCCTGGTCGGGGGTATTCTGATCCGCATGGTGCAGGCAGCGGTGGAGTGGGTCGGGGCGGGGTTTCTTAACCGACTCACCGGCGCAGTGTTTGGCGGGGTGAAGGCGACAGCCGTGCTGACCCTGGTGACGCTGCTGATCGGATTTACTCCGCTGGATCAATTGAAGGCCTGGCAAGACGCCAGCGTGCGCCCCCATTTCGAGCAATTGCGTGACTGGGGGCTGGGGCAGCTGAGTGACTTTGACGGGCGCTTGCCGGATTTCCCCGAGTCTCTGCGCGAGCTTCCGCAGCCAGACATGCAGACGCCGTCTCAAGGGCACTCTCAAGGACAATCCCCGGTACCATCTTCGCCGTCTTCGGGCGGTGAGGCAGAAGGACCTGCCATCGACGATGCGAGCAGAGCAAACGCTACGGCGCTCTGACTTCGGCAGTGACAGACGACTCTTGCGCTGGCCTTGCGGCCGGCGTTTCACGGCAAATGAGGTAAGTTGAATGTGCGGTATCGTCGGCCTGATGGCCAAGCAGGCGGTTAACCAGGCAATCTACGACGCTCTGACGGTGCTACAGCATCGCGGTCAGGACGCGGCGGGCATGATGACCTGGAACGAAGGCCGTTTCCTGCTGCGCAAGAGCAATGGTCTGGTTCGTGATGTGTTTCACACTCGCCACATGGCGCGGCTCAAGGGCAATCTGGGTATTGGCCATGTCCGTTACCCTACCGCCGGTTCTTCCAGCGAGGCCGAGTCCCAGCCGTTCTACGTCAACTCTCCTTACGGGCTGGCGCTGGCTCACAACGGTAATCTGACCAACTCCGAGCAGCTCAAGAAAGAGCTGTTCTCGTCGGACCTGCGCCATATCAACACCAGCTCCGATTCCGAGGTTCTGCTCAACGTGTTCGCCCATGAGCTGGGCAAGCAGGGGCCGCACCTGGAACCTGGCGATATCTTTGACGCGGTGCGTCGCGTGCATCGGCGTTGCCGCGGTGGTTATGCCGCGGTGGCGGTCATCAACGGCGTTGGCCTGGTGGCGTTCCGTGATCCTCAGGGTATTCGTCCCGTGGTGTTTGGTACCCGTGACCAGGGTGACGGCCAGGAAGTCATGATTGCGTCCGAGTCTGTTGCGTTGGACGTGGGTGGCTTTGAGCTTGAGCGTGACCTGGCGCCGGGCGAGGCCATCTTCGTGGACATGGACGGCAACTATCACACCCAGCTGTGTGCGGACCGTCCGGTGCTGGCGCCTTGTATCTTCGAGCATGTGTATCTGGCTCGCCCCGACTCTCTGCTGGACGGTGCCTACGTCTATGGCACGCGCCTGCAGATGGGCCGTAAGCTGGCCGATCGCATCAAGAGCGAATGGCCAGAACACGATATCGACGTGGTCATTCCGATTCCCGACACCTCCCGCACCTCGGCGCTGGAGATGGCACAGCACCTGGGCGTGACCTACCGTGAAGGGTTCATGAAGAACCGCTATATCGGTCGTACCTTCATCATGCCGGGGCAGACCCAGCGCAAGAAGTCCGTGCGCCAGAAGCTCAATGCCATCGATGTCGAGTTCAAGGGCAAGAACGTACTGCTGGTCGATGACTCCATCGTCCGCGGGACCACCTGCAAGCAGATCATTCAGATGGCCCGCGACGCCGGGGCCAACAAGGTCTACTTTGCCTCTGCCGCACCGCCCGTGCGTTATCCCAACGTGTACGGCATCGATATGCCGGCGGCCAACGAGCTGATTGCCCACGGGCGCAGCGAGGCCGAAGTGGGCGAGCTGATCGGTGCCGATCGCATCGTCTACCAGGATCTCGAGGACCTCAAGGCAGCCTGCCGTGAAGTCAATCCTGCTCTGGACGAGTTCGACTGCTCGGTGTTTGATGGCAAGTACATTACCGGAGACATCGACGAGGCGTACCTGGCCGAGTTGGAAGCGTCGCGTAATGACGGTGCCAAGCAGGAACAAAGTGCCGGAGATCACGCACTGGTCGGCATGCACAATCAGGACGATATAGACTGATAGCCAGCGCAGCGGGCCGGGTCGATTCCTGACCAGGCCCGGTGTCGGGGTCGTCGGCCGTCAGTCAGGGAGAGCAAGATGCAGGATTCGACGCAGGATACATGGAACATCGACACCCTGGCGATTCGCTCAGGGCACGATCGCACCCACGAGCAGGAGCATGGTGAGCCGATTTTCACCACCTCGAGCTTTGTCTACGGCAGTGCAGCCGAAGCGGCGCGCAAGTTTGGTGGTGAGGAGCCGGGGAATATCTACTCGCGCTTCACCAACCCTACGGTGCGCACCTTCGAGCGCCGCCTGGCCGCGATGGAAGGCGGCGAGCGCTGTGTCGCGACCAGTTCTGGCATGGCAGCCATTCTTTCCACGGCGCTGGCATTGCTGTCCTCAGGCGATGAGATCGTGGCCTCACGCTCCTTGTTCGGGTCGACGGTCAGCCTGTTCGACAAGTATCTGGGCAAGTTCGGCATCAAGACCCGCTACGTCGAGCTGTCGGATCTGTCTGCCTGGGAAGCGGCCATTACGCCGGCGACTCGCCTGCTGTTTGCCGAGACTCCGTCAAACCCTCTCTCCGAGGTGGCGGACATTCGTGCACTGGCAGACCTGGCCCATCGTCACGATGCATTGCTGGCCATCGATAACTGCTTCCTGACCCCTGCGCTGCAGCGTCCACTCGCACTAGGTGCGGACTTGGTGGTGCATTCTGCCACCAAGTATCTGGACGGTCAGGGGCGAGCGATTGGTGGGGCTGTGGTGGGCCGTGACAAGGAGCTCGAGGAAGTCTTTGGCGTGGTCAGGACCTGTGGGCCGTGCCTTAGCCCCTTCAACGCCTGGATCTTTACCAAGGGCCTTGAGACCTTGAGTCTTCGCATGCAGGCCCACGCAGCTTCTGCTCTGGCACTGGCACAGTGGCTCGAAGCCCACCCTGCAGTGGAGCGCGTGCACTACAGTGGATTGGAAAGCCATCCCCAGCATGAGGTCGCGCGTGAGCAGCAGCAGGGCTTTGGCGCGGTGCTTGGGGTCGAGGTGAAAGGGGGCCGCGAGCAGGCTTGGTCAGTGATCGATGCGACCCGCATGCTATCGATCACCGGCAACCTTGGCGATGCCAAGACCACCATCACTCACCCGGCCACCACCACGCATGGGCGGCTGTCCGATGAGCAGAAAGCCATCGCCGGGATTTCCGAGAATCTGATTCGCATTGCGGTCGGGCTCGAACATCTTGACGATATCAAGGCTGATCTGGCTCGCGGCCTGGACGCGCTGCGCTGATCGTTTTCGCTCTTGCGGGGGTCGCCTGGCCCCCGTAAGAGCAGATCCACTTCCGTCTCGTGGACCGCTGATGCTTCCTTCCTGTCTGCGTCACCGTCCGTGTTTTCCAATGCTATTCGTTGAGCGGTGTTCACGGCTCTGCCGTCCTTGTTCAGCCGTCCTTGTTCAGCCGTACTCTATCTAGCGTCGTTCTATCCAGACGAACCCCATCGCGCCTACTGGCACTCCGTCCTTACCATCTCTGGCTCCAACGTCGGAGCTGGGGCCTGGTCTGACAGTCATGGGGAGAGCCGATGGTGCTCGCAGCGTTTCTGTGTAGCTGTCCGATCTTTGCGCAAGCGATAACGCCGACGCAGCGTGAGGGCTCAGCCCCACGACAGACTCAGTTTTATTGAACCAATCATTCGGAATTTTTCCACGGATTGGCGCCTCAACATGAGTTAAGCTCGATTTCATCGATGAATCAGAGGACGCCGTCATGTGGCGCAATTCACCAAGGGGCTGGGGGCTTCTCGCCATTGTGTTGCACTGGAGCAGTGCGGTAGCCATCGTCGGGCTGTTCGCCCTGGGCTGGTGGATGACGGGACTCGACTACTACAGTGAGTGGTATCACCTGGCACCTTGGTGGCACCGCGGCATCGGCGTTCTGGTCATGCTGGTGATTCTGGGCAGGATAGCCTGGCGCCTGGCACAGCCGACGCCTGCCGCCCACGGGTCGCGGCTGGAACGTCGGGCGGCCTCCTGGGGGCATCTGGCGCTTTATGTACTGATGTTGGCGGTGCTGATCAGCGGGTACTTGATCTCTACCGCGGATGGCAAGGGCATCGAGGTGCTCGGCATGTTCACGCTTCCCGCGGTGATCAGTGACTTGCCTGAGCAGGCGTCACGGGCTGGGGTGGTGCACTGGTACAGCGCTGTGGTGCTGATCATTCTGTCGGCGGGACATGCACTGGCGGCCTTCAAGCACCACTATGTCGACCGTCAGGACACATTGCGGCGTATGCTCGATCCTCGGCTGTCTCAGCAAGGACGACATGCGGCCGAATCGAAAGGTCGTTGAACGCGTTACGTCACTCAAGCACGACTGACGTCATCACAAGGAGAAAGACATGCTCAAGAAGACCGCTATTGCCGCACTGGCCGCTGGCTCTCTATTGCCCCTGGCGCAAGCTCAGGCCGCTGATTACGCCATTGATTCGGAGGGGCAGCACGCCTTTATCCAGTTCAAGATCAGCCACCTCGGCTACTCCTACATTCTCGGCAGCTTCGAGTCGTTTGACGGCACCTTCAGCTACGATGGTGAAGACACTGCCAGCGCCTCGGCGCAGCTCGAGGTCGACGTGACCAGCCTGACGACCAATCACGCTGAACGCGACAAGCATATCCTGAGCGGCGACTTCCTCAACGCCGACGAGTATCCGACGGCCACCTTCACCTCAACCGGGTTTGAGTCCACCGGCGATGGAGAAGGCGTGTTGACCGGCGACCTGACCCTGCATGGCGTGACCAATACCATCGAAATGCCGGTGACCTTGCTGGGCGAGGGCGAAGATCCCTGGGGTGGCTACCGCGCAGGTTTCGAGGGCTCGACCGAGCTCGCGCTGGGCGACTACGACATCGACATGAGCAAGTTCCCCGAAGCGATGCGCAGCCTTGAGCTTTACGTGACGTTCGAAGGCATTCGCCAGTAACACGCGGCGTCACGCAGGCTGTACGACGACCCCGGGCCCAGGCCCGGGGTCTGTGGTTGCGGGATAGGGTGAGCGCGCTGCGGCGTTGCTATACCATACGCGGCCAGACCTACCAATCGGAGATACCGTGCACCTAAGTTCCGACTCCAGCGCCTTAGGGTCAACCCTGTGGCGCAAGACCTGGCCGATGGCGATCGGGGTGCTATCGCTGCTCGGCTTTCAACTCGTCGACTCTGCATTTGTGGCGCGCCTGGGGACAGCTCCCCTGGCGGCGCAGTCCTATACCTTTCCCCTGTCGTTTCTGGTGATTGGTGTCCAGGTTGGCATGGGGATCGCCATTGCCGCCCTGATATCGCGCGCGCTGGGGGCGGGCGAGGCGGTGAGAGCACAGCGCCTGGGAAGCCTGTCGCTGATGATGGGTACGCTCGCCATCGGGGCGTTGGCGCTGCTGCTGTGGGTCCTGCAGACCCCGATCTTCAGTGCCCTGGGGGCTGACAGCGATGCGCGAGCGCTGATTCGTGCCTACTGGGCGCCACAGCTGATCGCGGCCTGGCTAGGCGCCCTGGTGTACTTTGGCTATAGCCTGTTTCGTGCCCACGGCAATACCAGCCTGCCTGGCAGCATGATGGTCCTGACCAGCCTGGTGAACCTCGCCCTCGACCCTGTGCTGATCTTTGGTATCGGTGACTGGCAGGGGCTGGGGCTGCCCGGCGCTGCCTGGGCAACGGTACTGGCCTTCGGCAGCGGCCTTGGCGTCTTGGCCTGGCAGCTGAAGGGGCGCGAGTGGCTCGCGTTAAAAGGCCTCGGCGAGGAGTGGCGAAGCTCTGGCAAGGCCTTTGCCAGTGTTGCCTGTCCCGCCATGATCAGCCAGCTAATGCCGCCGCTCGCGGCCATGCTCGCGATTTCGACCGTGTCGGGGCTGGGTGATGCGGCAGTGGCGGCCTGGGGCCTGGCCAGCCGCCTGGAAACCGTGTCGCTGATGGTGGTGCTGGCGCTGACCATGTCGCTGCCACCTTGGCTCGGACGCTGTTATGGGGCGGGGGACTGGTCTCAAGTTCACCGTCTGATGCGGCTGGCATTGAAGGTAGTCGTGGGGTGGCAGCTGGCCCTTGGTATCGTCCTGGCGTTGGCCGCGCCATGGTTGGCCGGCATGCTGGCCGGGACGGAGGATGTCAGCCAATCACTGGCGACCTTGATGCATTTCATGCCACCCAGCTACGCCGCCTTGGGAGTCTGCATGCTGGTAGTGTCCGCCGGTAATGCGCTTGGCTGGCCGATGCGGGCGATGCTGCTGTCCGCGGCCAGGCTGTTTGTGTGCTATCTACCCTGTCTGTGGCTCGGGGTGATCCTGATAGGCGGGGTCAGCGGTCTCGGCATGGGAGCCGCGCTGGGTAACCTGCTGGCGGGCCTTGCCGCTTACCTGCTGTTGCGCCGCACCCTGTCGCGACCCAAGCGCTGCGGCACTGCGGTTTGAAGGGGTAGTGGATATTGCTTTTTTTGTGTCGTTAAGCGATTAATGCTTCTACTTAGTGGGTAAAAAACGTTCTCCCATCTCGTGCATAAGGGCAAAAAAAGAATAAAACACTGGTTTAGCCCCTCTATACTCGCGTCATGTCGAGCCGCAGCCCGTAGCTGCGGCTCATTGCATCAACGGCTGGCATGACAGCGCCCCTGACGGGCGTGGCACCAACAATGAGAATAGAGGAGCGGCGACATGAAGGTATTGGTTCTGGGCGCAGGTGTGGTGGGTGTAACAACGGCCTACTATCTGGCACGTCAGGGTCATGAGGTCCGGGTCGTGGACCGCCAGCCTTCCGTTGCCATGGAGACCAGCTATGGCAATGCGGGCCAGGTGTCCTTCGGCTTCTCTTCTCCCTGGGCAGCGCCGGGCATTCCACAGAAGGCCGTGAAGTGGATGTTTCAGGAGCACGCTCCGCTCAAGATCCAGCCCAAGATGGACCCGACCATGGGTCGCTTCATGATGCAGATGCTCAGCAACTGCAACCCCGAGCGCTACGCCATCAACAAGGAGCGCATGGTACGCGTCGCCGAACACAGCCGTGCCTGCATCAATGCCCTGCGTGATGAGACTGGCCTTCGTTATGAAGACCGCCAGAAGGGGCTGCTGCAGCTGTTCCGCAGCGAAAAGCAGGTCGAGGCCGTCGGCAAGGACATGAAGGTACTCGAGCAGTGCGGTGTGCGTCATGAGTTGCTGGATGCCAGTCGCATCGCTGACGTCGAGCCGGCGCTGGCGCGGGTGCCCGGCAAGTTCGTGGGTGGTCTTCACCTGCCCGATGACCAGACCGGTGATTGTCACCTGTTCACCAATCGTCTGGCGGACTACTGCCGCGAGAAACTCGGCGTCGAGTTTATGTTCAACACCACCATTGAGCGGCTGACTCGCGTGTCTGGCAAGGTCGAGGCAGTGCACACCAGTGCCGGAGAGTTGACCGCAGATGCCTACGTCATGGCGTTGGGTAGCTACTCGCCGTTCCTGGCGCGGGACTTGGACATCCGCCTGCCCATCTATCCGGTCAAGGGCTACAGCCTGACCTTGCCAGTGCTCGATGATGGCGGTGCGCCCCAGTCCACGGTGATGGATGAGACCTTCAAGGTAGCCATTTCGCGCTTCGACAACCGTATTCGCGTTGGCGGCACCGCGGAGCTTGCCTCCTACGACCTCAGCCTGGCGGAAAAGCGTCGTGCGACGATCTCCATGGTGGTGCGCGACGTGTTCCCGGAAGGTGGTGATCTGGCCAAGGCCGAATTCTGGACGGGACTGCGTCCCATGACCCCGGACTCCACTCCGATCATCGGTGCCACCAAGTACGACAACCTGTGGCTCAATACCGGCCACGGCACCCTGGGCTGGACCATGAGTTGCGGCAGCGCTCAGCTGTTGTCTGACCTGATCGACGGTCGTGCACCCGCCATCGACCCCAACGGGCTGGCCGTGTCTCGCTACGCGGCGTGAAGCGACAACCCGCAGAGGAAAGCCAAGGCAAAGCGATAGGGTGAAAACCCAACCGATAGACCGCCAGGGCAGGCTGGTGGCGTAACACGCTACCAGACACAATGCCAACACCACGACACCCCGACGGGCAACGCCCGCCGGGGTGTCGTCGTTTATGGGGGGAAAAAAGGCCAGGGATTGTTACCCGCTGTCGTCAGGGCAAAGAAGTGGGTCTATGCTGAAAAAGCCAAGTTTACTTAGGTGGAAGGGGCCTTTGGGCGGGTGGTCAATCCGGCGATAACAGCAAGAAGAACTTGGTAGAAAGTTATTTTGAGGCAACCGGTGGGGTGATGGTCCTCGGCGCTGGTGTTTGCTTTAGCACGGTGACGATGCTGCCGTTTTCGGCACTGGCACGGTGGGGCGTTTACTGCTGAGCGCGGGTAAGCTGAGGGCGTTGGCCCCTTGGCGATCATCGCCTGCCGATCATCGCCAGTCATGCGTCTCGAGACAGCCGTGGCAAAGGAGCTGAGGCGCTGAGCAGGAAAGGTGGAAAGGAGCTGAGGTTGAGAGAAGAGAGAATAGAGAAGAGAGAAGAGAGAAGAGAGAAGAGAGAAGAGAGAAGAGAGAAGAGAGAAGAGAGAAGAGAGAAGAAGAGGAGGGAAGATGACGATGAAGGTGGTCGCGAGCCGGGCCCACATCTCTGAATACCCGGATCCCATTACCTTCAAGAGCGGCGATGAGGTGCTGCTGGGTGACGAGGATACGGAGTATCCGGGCTGGGTGAGAACCACCACCCGGAACGGCCAGGTCGGTTGGGCGCCTCTTGCCTATCTGTAGGCGACAGACGACCCGCAAAGGGGGATCGCCACACGGGACTATGACGCCACGGAATTGAACACCCAGGTGGGTGAGCGCCTGCACGTGCTGGATCAGCTGATGGGATGGGGCCGTGTCGAGAATGCGTTGGGGCAGGTGGGATGGGTTCCTCTGAGCACGGTGGAGGCCTTGATGGGTACGGATGAGGGAGATTCAGGGAGATGACGCCCGTGGTGCAGGAAGAAGTCTCCGGATGCGGTATCGCCGCCTGCGCCGCCCTTGCCGGTATCGGCTACGAACAGGCGAAGGTTAAGGCGAACGCGCTGGGGATCTTCGCCGAGGATTCCGCGCTGTGGTCCGGCACGGATCATGTCCGGCGCCTGCTGAGGGCATTGGGTGTTGAAGCAGCAGCCGGGGAAGCGGCGTTCAGTGGTTGGGACGAGCTTCCTGACAGGGCCCTGCTGGCGATCAAGTGGCGCCTGGAGAGAGGCACGCCATTCTGGCATTGGGTGGTGTTTCACCGGCGGGACGGGAGTGCTGTCGTGCTGGACTCAAAGAAGTCGCTGAAAAACAACGTCCGCAGAGACTTTGGGCGAATAAAGCCAAAGTGGTACATCGAGCTATTAGGCTGTTTCCCAACGCTATCGAACGATGGCGTCGGTACACGATGCTGATGAGCCATGGTGTGATGGCTGGGTGAGTCATAGTAGTGCGAGGGTCAGCGCTATGGGGTAAAGCTCTGCGAGGTAAACCTCTGCAAGCTAAAGTACCGCGAGGTGACGTCATGTGAAACGGTTTCTCGTTGTTGTTGTGCTGGTTGTCGGGCTTGTCAGTGTGTTTTTTGGCATCGAAAAGAGTATCCACTCGACGACAACGCTGCGTCTTTTCGAGCTCGTCACGCCCTATAAAACACAGACGATCCTCTATCGGCATGTCGATAATCCGGACGTCGTGATCGAATTGCAGATGAAAGACATTGGGGCGAGGGGTTACTTGAGGCGCACCGTAAGAGTGGCGCCAGGTCTGCTCTGGGACAGCGTCGAGGAAGTCGATCTGCAGAGCATCGATAGCAATGAATGGCGTCGCGTCGATGAGTACGTCAATGAGCATGGCTTGAAGGGAGGTTAGCCATATGGACGTTGTCGTCAGGCGGGCAGAGCCCGATGATGCTGAAGGCCTCAAGAGCCTCTATGAACGAGCCCCTGTCTTTGCCGACACCTTGCAACTGCCATTTCCCAGCACCCGTCTGTGGAAGGAACGCCTGGCGTCGTTCGATGATCACTTCCACTTCCTTGCGGCGACCCTCAACGATGAGCTTGTCGGTAGCCTGGGGCTCGAGCAGTGTCGTTCTCCGCGAAGACGTCATGTGGCGACCTTCGGCATGGGGGTGAGAGATGATGTCCAGGGACAGGGGGTGGGCCGCGCGCTGATGGCCAGCATGCTGGATCTATGCGACAACTGGCTGGCAGTGACACGCATCGAGCTCACGGTCTACGTCGACAATGCGCGAGCGGTTGCCCCGTACCAAAGATTCGGCTTTGACATCGAGGGCGAGTCGCGACATTTTGCCTTCAGAAACGGGACCTACGTCAGCGCCTACTCCATGGCCCGAGTGAACGATCAGACAGCCCAAGGAGACCTTCCCCGGTGAGCCCTTTTGCCGCTACCCCCACGCCTCCCTACTACGCGGTCATCTTCACGTCCCTACGCACTGCCGGCGATCACGGCTACGCCGACATGGCGGACAAGATGGTCGAGCTGGCCGCGCAGCAGCCGGGTTTTCTTGGCATCGAATCGGCCCGTGAGGACGGCGAAAATGGCCTCGGCATCACCGTATCCTACTGGGCCGACCTGGCGTCCATCCGCGCCTGGAAGGCCCAGCTCGATCATCGTCAAGCTCAGGCCATGGGGCGCGAGCGCTGGTATGCCAGCTACAAGGTCCGAGTCTCCCGGGTAGAGCGGGAATATGGTTTGTGACACCGATAGGTGCAGGCGCCGACGCAGGCGCTATCACGTTGTCGGGTGCTGATAGAGAGAGGCCACGGTCCATACTCGGCCCCTCTGTTGGCGGCGTCGCTGCGGTGTCAGCATCAACGGGCGAACTGACTTAGGGGCAGGTAGTCCAGGCGTTGACCGGGCACCACCTGAAGGCCTGGTGGTACCACCAGATAGCCGTCGGCGTGGGCGGCACATTTCAGCATATTGGAGCCTTGGGCGCCGGCGATGCGTGCCACCGGGGCCACATCGCTGTGGTCGAGATATACCCTCAGTAATTGGTGGCGTGCTGGATTGGCGCGGAAGGTAAACCCTGCATGGACGGGAAAGCGGGCGAGGGGCGCCAGGTTGCGCCCTTGCAGCCGCTGCAATAGCGGAAGCCCGAGCAGGTGCCATGACACCAGCGCTGCGGTGGGGTTGCCGGGCAGTCCCAGCAATGGGGTGCCGCTAGCCTGGGATTCGCCGATGTAGCCCAGGGTGAAGGGCTTGCCCGGCTTCATCGCCACGCCACTGAGGCTGATGCCGCCAAGTTGCTCCAGGCAGGGCCTGACATGGTCTTCCTCACCCACGGATACGCCACCGGAGCAGACGATCAGGTCTGCCTGGCGGGAGGCATAGCGCAGGGCGTTCTCGAGGTCCTGACGGGTGTCTTCGATGTTACCAAGATCTACCAGTTCGACATGCTGGTCCTGGGCGAGGGCATGCAGCATCTCGGCATTGGAGTTATAGATCTGCCCGGGCGACAGCGCCTGCCCCGGGTTGACCAGCTCGGTACCGGTGCTGATGATCGCCACACGCAGGCGCGGACGGCAGGGCACATCGGTCAAGCCCTGCGCGGCCAGCAAGGCCAGGCGAATGGCGTCCAGACGCTCACCGGCGTCCAGCAGTAGTGCGCCCTCGCGTAGCTCTTCGCCGCGACGGCGAATGTGCTGGCCTTGGCGCAGGTCCTTGGGAAAGTAGATCTGCCCCTTGTCGTCCAGTCGCACGTGTTCCTGGGGGACCACCACGTCGGCGCCATGGGGAATGGGAGCCCCGGTGAAAATCCGAGCGCAGCCGCCGAAGGGCAATGGTTCAGGCATGCTTCCAGCGGGCACTCGCAGCAGTACCGGTAGCCCCACATGGTCCTTGAGGTCGGCCAGGCGCAGCGCGTAACCGTCCATGGCGCTGTTATCGACGTTGGGTACGTCCATGCGGGCATGCAGGGACGTCGCCAGCACACGGCCTCGCGCGTGATGGCTGCGCACGCATTCTGTTCCCGTCACCGGGGTGGCCAGCGCAATGACCTGATCCCGGGCCTGCCACAGGTCGATGAGTGGGCGCGATTCCCTGGGAGTGTCGCAGCTGCAGGTGTCGCTCATATCAGACCTCCTCCAGACGGTGGTCCATCGCCTGCGAGGACTGGCGGCTGGCGCAGCGCTGCGGGTCGTTGACGACCATGGCCACAAAGTTGCAGGGACGCGTGCGCGCATCGAGCTGGGCCGCCAGTATCTCATCCCAGGCCATGGCGCAGGCCTTGGGGGAACCGGGCATGGCGAAGACCAGGGTACGGTCGATGATGCCGCCGATGGCACGGGACTGTATCGTCGAGGTGCCAATACTCTCGAACGAGCGCTGGCGGAACAGCTCGCCGTAGCCTTCGACGACCTTATCGAACAGCACCGTCAGTGCCTCCGGGGTATTGTCCCGTGCGGTAAAGCCGGTGCCGCCGTTGACCAGCACCACCTGAACATCTTCGCGCAGGACCCAGGCGCTGACCTGGGCGCGGATGCGGTAGATGTCGTCGGGGACCAGCGCCCGCGCGGTAAGGCGATGGCCGTGGTTGGCAAGACGTTCAGCCAGCAAGTCGCCGCTGCCGTCCTCCGCCAGGCCCCGACTATCCGAGACGGTAAGCAGGGCAACATCCAGAGGGATGAAGACGGCGCTCGTTGACGTATGTGACATGCAAGGCCTCCGTGTAGCAAGAAAAGGGTGCGGGTGAGTGTCAGTCGCAGAGCTCGGCGCCAGCCACGGTGATGCTGTCGAGGTTGCGCTGGCGCACGGCTTGGGCCCGGACTCTGTGCATCGAGTTCAGCGCATCAGCGGTCCGTCGGCGTCCTCGTCGGCGAGGGTGAAGCCTTCCACGCCAATCTCGCTTTCCAGGGCCAGCAGGTAGTGGCGCAGGGCCACTCGAGTGGCCTGCTCGGTCAGTTCATGCTGAACGCTTTCCTTCACCTCGGCGTAGGGCAGTGGCTGACGATCGAGGCGGGCATCGACCCACACCACATGCCAGCCATAGCGTGAGGGCAGCGCGCGGTCATGCAGTCCCTCCGGCAAGGTGTCCAGGGCGCGATCCAACTCGCTGACGGTTTGACCCCGCGCCACCCAGCCGAGGCTGCCGCCTTGGTCCTTGGACGGGCATTGAGAATGCCGCTGGGCCAGTTCGGTGAAGCGCTCAGGGCGCTGGCGAAGGGTCTTGATCAGGGTTTCCGCCTGGGCCAGCTGGGCGTCCCTGGCCGCTACGTCATCCGGGGCGGCCGCCAGCAGGATGTGCCTGACCTTGTAGCGAGCGGGCTCGCAGAAGCGCTCAGGATGAGCGGCGTGGTAGCGCAGGCAGGCGTCGTCATCGGGTGCCGGAATCTGCAATTCCTGCTCCAGCATGACGGCAATGGCGCGCTCGTCGGGTTCATGCAGGGTGCCCGTCTCGATCCCCAGAATCTCGGCGCGCTGTCGAAGCAGGGCCTGGATGACCAGGGCGCGGGCCGCCGCCTTGGCGGCGGCCTCGCGATCCGATGACGGATGAAACTGCATTTCCCCGGCAATATCTGCCTCATCGATGACGGCGCCGCCAACGCGGATGCTCAGGCGAGGTGTGGCCGGCAAGGTTTCCAAGGGAATGGTTTTCATCATCAGGGTCCTCAGGCGCGTCGCCGCACGATTTGATAGCGGCGGCCCAGATAGCCAAGCGGGGCGCTCCAGGCGTGCACCAGACGGGTGAACGGGAAGATCAGCACGATGGTCAGTCCCACCAGGATGTGCAGGTGGTAGATGAAGCCAATGCCTTCGAGATGGGAGGCGGCACCCCCCTGGAAGAACACGATGGCCTGGGCCCACTCAGCCAGCTTGATCATCACTCCACCGTCCAGGTGGTGCATGGCGGCAGGGATGGTCAACAGGCCCAGGGTGACCTGGACCACCAGCAGCACGATGATCAGGTTGTCCATGACGCTGGAGGATGCCTTGACCCGGGGATCGGTGAAGCGGCGGTGAAGCAGCATGGCGCCACCGATCAGGCAGGCGATACCGGCAAGGCCCCCCACCAGGATGGCAAACACCTGCTTGGTGCCAGCGCTGATGAAGGGCGCGTAGACCCAGTGTGGTGTCAGCAGGCCGACCAGGTGGCCGAAGAAGATCACCAGGATGCCAACGTGGAACAGCGGGCTGGCCAGGCGCATGCGCTTGGACGATAGCATCTGGCTGGAACCGGTCTTCCAGGTGTACTGACCGTGGTCGAAGCGCAGCAGGCTGCCGATGAGAAAGACGCTGCCCGCCAGGTAAGGGTAGAGGCCGAACAGCAGGGTATGCAGGTAGTTCATGACAGACCTCCAGTGGGTCGAGAGGGCATGGCATCGGGAAGGCGAATGGTGTCGGGCTGGACGCTGCCACGACGTTCGGCAAGACGCCTGCCTTCCGCCGAGGTCAGTGCACAGTCCTGATCCGATTCGGCCGAGAAGCGCACGGCTTCTTCTTCCCACACGGCGTCCAGGGCAGCAGGGGTGTTGTCGGGTGACTCCTGTTCGACCGCCTCGCGGTGGGTGTCCACCTGATCCTCGGCGCCGATCATCGCAAGCAGCGTGCGCGTGATGAGCGCCTGATCGCACTGCTTGCTCTCCAGGCGGGCCGTGAGCAGCGCCAGGATATGGCTGACATCGCCGATCCAGCTGGCGATGTCGTCGGCACTGCGGGTAGACAGGAATTCCAGCAGCAGCGGCAGGTGGTCGGGTAGCTCGCGGCTGTCCAGGGCAAAGCCCGCCGCCTCGTACTCGCTGAGCAGGTCGACCATGGCCTGGCCGCGGTCTCGGGACTCGCCATGGACATGTTCGAACAGCAACAGCGAGGTAGCGCGGCCGCGGTCGAACTGGGCGACATAGGCCGCCTGGACGTCCAGCAGGCGGGCATCACGCAGGCGATCGCACCAGTCAAGCAAGGCCTGCCGGGGGGCTCCCCCCGGCAGTGGCATGGCGGCAATGGCGGCCTTGACCTCATCGATAGCCGCGATCAGCTCTCGGTCGGGATAGTCGAGCAGCCGGGCCAGGGCACGCAGGCCCTGGGCGAGTGGCCCTTGAGTGGCGGCATCAGTCATGCTCGACCTCCGGATGAGCGGGATCGTACTGCTCAACGTCGACCAGGGTGGTGGTCTGCTTGCGTCCGCCGAACAGACTGACATCGTCGCTTCCGCCCTGGCAGCCATTGCCGAAGGTGAAGCCGCAGCCGCCACGCTCCGGGAAGGCCTCGCGGGCCAGTTCGCGATGGCTGGTCGGGATGACAAAGCGGTCCTCGTAGTTGGCGATGGCCAGGTAGCGATACATCTCCTCGACCTGGGCCACGCTCAGCTCGACTTCGTCCAGTACGTCGAGGCGAGCCTCGCCATCCACGTGCTTGCCACGCATGTATTCGCGCATCGCCATCATCCGCTTGAGCGCTCGCAGCACAGGGGCTTCGTCACCGGCGGTCAGCATGTTGGCCAGGTATTTCACCGGGATGCGCAGGGACTCGACCTTGGGCAGCACGCCATCGCTCTCCACGTGACCGGCATCCACCGCCGACTGGATGGGAGAGAGCGGCGGCACATACCAGACCATCGGCAGGGTGCGGTATTCCGGGTGCAGCGGCAGGGCCAGCTGCCAGTCCATGGCCAGCTTGTAGACAGGGGACTCCTGGGCGGCCTTGATCACGTTGTCGTCGATGCCGTCACGCTTGGCCTGGGCGATGACCTCGGGATCGTGGGGATCGAGGAAGATCTCGCACTGGCGCTGGTAGAGGTCGCGGTCGTCCTTGGAGGCGGCGACGTCTTCGATACGATCGGCGTCGTAGAGCAGCACGCCGAGGTAGCGAATGCGACCGACACAGGTCTCGGAGCACACCGTCGGCTGGCCGGACTCGATACGCGGGTAGCAGAAGATGCACTTCTCGGACTTGCCGGTCTTCCAGTTGTAGTAGATCTTCTTGTACGGACAGCCGGACACGCACATCCGCCAGCCGCGGCACTTGTCCTGGTCAATCAGGACGATGCCGTCCTCCTCGCGCTTGTAGATGGCACCGCTGGGGCAGCTGGCCACACAGGCAGGGTTCAGGCAGTGCTCGCACAGGCGCGGCAGGTACATCATGAAGGTGTTTTCGAACTGACCGTAGATGTCCGCCTGGATCTGATCGAAGTTGACGTCCTTGCGCCGCTTGGCGAACTCAGTGCCAAGAATTTCTTCCCAGTTCGGGCCCCACTCGATCTTTTCCATGCGCTGGCCGGAGACCAGCGAGCGCGGACGGGCCACCGGCTGGTGGCGCCCCCGCTTGGCCTGGTGCAGGTGCTGGTAGTCGAAGGTGAACGGCTCGTAGTAGTCGTCGATCTCCGGCAGGTCCGGGTTGGCAAAGATGTTCGCCAGCACCCGCCATTTGCCGCCGATACGCGGCTCGATGGTGCCGTCCTCGCGCCGTAGCCAACCGCCTTTCCAGCGGGCCTGGTTTTCCCATTCCTTGGGGTAGCCGATGCCCGGCTTGGTCTCGACGTTGTTGAACCAGGCGTACTCCACGCCTTCACGGCTGGTCCACACGTTCTTGCAGGTCACCGAGCAGGTGTGACAGCCGATGCACTTGTCGAGGTTGAGCACCATGCCCACTTGTGAACGGATCTTCATTTCACTGCCTCCTGAACGCTGTCCTGTCCTTCCCCGTCCAACCAGTTGACGTGCTTCATCTTGCGCACCATGACGAACTCATCGCGGTTGGAGCCGACGGTGCCGTAGTAGTTGAAGCCGTAGGCCAGCTGGGCGTATCCGCCGATCATATGGGTCGGCTTGGGACATACCCGAGTCACCGAGTTGTGGATGCCGCCGCGGGTGCCGGTGACTTCGGAGCCGGGCACGTTCACGATGCGCTCCTGGGCGTGGTACATCATCGCCATGCCGTTCTTGACCCGCTGGCTGACGACGGCACGGGCGGCAATGGCGCCGTTGGCGTTGTACAGCTCGATCCAGTCGTTGTCCTCGACGCCGATGGCGCGGGCGTCATCCTCGGATAGCCAGACGATGGGGCCGCCCCGGGACAGGGTCAGCATCAACAGGTTGTCGGAGTAAGTGGAGTGGATGCCCCACTTCTGGTGCGGGGTGATCCAGTTCAACGCGATTTCCGGGTTGCCGTTGGGACGCGGCATCGCCATGGCCTTGGTGGCCTTGGTGTCGATGGGCGGACGATAGACCAGCAGGCTTTCGCCGAAGTCGCGCATCCAGGCGTGGTCCTGATAGAACTGCTGACGTCCGCTCACGGTACGCCAGGGGATCAGCTCGTGGACGTTGGTGTAGCCCGCGTTATAGGACACGTGCTCGTCTTCCAGGCCTGACCAGGTTGGGCTGGAGATGATCTTGCGCGGCTGCGCCACCACATCTCGGAAGCGGATCTTTTCCTCTTCCTTGGGAATCGCCAGATGGGTATGGTCCCGTCCGGTAATTTTCGAAAGCGCGTCCCAGGCCTTGACCGCAACCTGGCCGTTGGTCTCTGGTGCCAGTGACAGGATCACCTCGGCGGCGTCGATGGCGGTCTCGATGCGCGGCTGCCCCTTGGCCGGGCCGTCCAGCTTGACGTGATTGAGGCCGCGCAGCAGTTCGACCTCCTTCTCGGTATTCCAGCTGATGCCCTTGCCACCGTTACCGATGCTTTCGAGCAGCGGCCCCACCGAGGTGAAGCGCTCATAGGTCTCGGGGTAGTTGCGCTTGACCTCGACCAGGCTCGGCATGGTCTTGCCGGGCACCGGCTCGCACTCGCCGCGCTTCCAGTCGAGCACCTCGGGCTGGGCCAGCTCGCCTGGGCTGTCGTGCTGCAGCGGCAGGGTGACCAGGTCGGTTTCCTCGCCCAGGTGGCCGGGGCAGACCTCGGAGAACTTCTTGGCGATGCCCTTGTAGATATCCCAGTCGCTACGCGCCTCCCAGGCCGGATCGGTGGCGGCGGTCAGCGGGTGGATGAAGGGATGCATGTCCGAGGTGTTGAGGTCGTCCTTCTCGTACCAGGTCGCGGTGGGCAGCACCACGTCGGAGTACAGACAGGTGGTGGACATACGGAAGTCGAGGGTGGTGAACAGGTCCACCTTGCCTTCCGGGGCTTCCTTGTGCCACGTGACTTCCTTGGGCATGGCGCCACCGGACTCACCCAGGTCCTTGCCCTGCAAGCCGTGACGGGTGCCCAGCAGGTACTTGAGCATGTACTCGTGGCCCTTGCCGGAGCTGCCCAGCAGGTTGGAGCGCCACACGAACATGTTGCGCGGGAAGTTCTGGGGGTTGTCCGGGTCTTCTGCGGCAAAGTTGAGCCGTCCCGCCTTCAGCTCGTTGACCGTGTAGGCGGCGGTGGACATGCCGGCCTCAAGCGCGGGGCCCGCCAGTCGCAGCGGGTTGATACCGAGCTGAGGGGCGGAGGGCAGCCAGCCCATGCGCTCGGCGCGCACGTTGAAGTCGATCAGGCTGCCGTCGTACTTGCTGGGGTCGGCCAGCGGTGACAGCAGCTCCTTGACTTCGAGCTTCTCGTAGCGCCACTGGCTCGAGTGGTTGTAGAAGAACGAGGTGCCGTTCATCTGGCGCGGCGGACGCTGCCAGTCCAGGCCAAAGGCCAGCGGCAGCCAGCCGGTCTGGGGCCGCAGCTTTTCCTGCCCCACGTAGTGGGACCAGCCACCGCCGGACTGACCGATGCAGCCACACAGCACCAGCATGTTGATCAGGCCACGGTAGTTCATGTCCATGTGGTACCAGTGGTTCATCCCGGCACCGACGATGATCATGGAGCGACCCTGGGTCTTGTCGGCATTGCTGGCGAACTCGCGGGCGATGCGAATGCACTGGCTGGCCGGCACACCGGTGATCTTTTCCTGCCACGCCGGGGTATAGGGACGCAGCTGGTCCAGTGCGGTGGCGCCGTCATCCTCGCCATCGCCGCCGAGGCCACGGTCGATACCGTAGTTGGCGCACATCAGGTCGAACACGGTGACGGCCAGCACTTCCTTGCCGTCTGCCAGGGCCAGCTTCTTGGCCGGCAGGCAGTGGTGCAGCACCTCGTTGCCTTCGACGTGGTCGAAGTGCTCGTGGGCGATACCGCCGAAGTAGGGGAAGGCCACCTTGGCGACGCTGTCATGGGCATCGGCCAGGGACAGGCGCAGGTCGACCTCCTGGCCGTCGGCGTCGAGTGACTCAAGGCTCCACTTGCCTTTTTCCTCGCCGCCATTTTCCCCCCAGCGGAAGCCGATGGAGCCACGGGGCACGACGAGCTGATCGCGCTTCTCGTCCCAGGCGACGGTCTTCCACTCGGGATTGTTGTCCTGGCCAAGCGAAGCATCAAAGTCGGCGGCACGCAGCTGCTTGCCGGGCGCGTAGCTGCCGTCTTCCCGGGGCTCCAGCGCCACCAGGAAGGGCATGTCGGTGTAGCGCTTGACGTAGTCGGTGAAGTAAGCGCTGGGGGAGTCGAGGTGGAACTCCTTGAGGATGACGTGGCCCATGGCCATGGCCAGGGCGGCGTCGGTGCCTTGCTTGGCTGACAGCCACTCGTCGGTGAGCTTCGACACCTCGGCGTAGTCCGGGGTGATGGACACGGTCTTGGTGCCCTTGTAGCGCACCTCGGTAAAGAAGTGAGCGTCCGGCGTGCGGGTCTGGGGCACGTTGGAGCCCCAGGCGATGATATAGCCAGAGTTGTACCAGTCAGCGGACTCCGGCACGTCGGTCTGCTCGCCCCAGGTCTGGGGGGAGGCCGGCGGCAGGTCGCAGTACCAGTCATAGAAGGACAGGCAGGCTCCGCCGATCAGCGACAGGTAGCGGGCCCCGGCGGCGTAGGAGACCATCGACATGGCGGGAATCGGTGAAAAACCGATGATGCGGTCGGGACCGTAGGTCTTGGCGGTATAGACGTTGGCCGCGGCGATCAGGGTCTGGGCCTCGTCCCAGTCGGCGCGAACGAAGCCGCCCATGCCACGGGCACGCTTGTACTGGTTGGCCAGCACCGGATCTTCGACGATGGAGGCCCAGGCCTCCACCGGGTCTTCGTGCTTGTCCAGCGCCCGACGCCACAGGCTGACCAGCTCCTGACGGATCAGCGGGTACTTGAGGCGGTTGGCACTGTACAGATACCAGGAGTAGCTGGCGCCACGCGGGCAGCCACGTGGCTCGTGATTGGGCAGGTCGGCGCGGGTGCGGGGGTAGTCGGTCTGCTGGGTTTCCCAGGTCACCAGGCCGTTCTTGACGTAGATCTTCCAGCTGCATGAGCCGGTGCAATTCACCCCGTGGGTGGAGCGCACGATCTTGTCGTGCTGCCAGCGAGCGCGATAGCCATCTTCCCAGTCGCGGGTCTCTTCCCTCGTTTCGCCATGTCCATTGGCGAACTGGGGAGGACGCTTGGTCAGGTATCTCAGCCGATCGAGAAAGTGACTCATGGGGGGTCTCCTCAAAGGCCCCCTTGCGGGGGCCATGCTAGGCGGTCCTTGTGGACTCGAATGTCACGGTCTGGTGGAGTCTTGAAGCTCAGAGCTAGCTCTCAACGTCAGCACTGAACGTCAGTCCTGAATGTCAGTGCTATGCGTCCGAAGCCTCTTTGGGGTGGTCCTTGCTGCGGCCCTTGCAGGCAGGCCCGGCGTCCAGATTGAGTTCGATTTCTGCGCCCTTGCGGCTGTAGTAGAACCAGGTCAGGGCGGTACACAGCAGGTAGAAGACGATGAAGCCAAGCAGGGCGGCTTCCGGTCCGCCTGTCAGCGAAATCGAGGTGCCGAAGGACTTCGGGATCAGGAAGGCGCCGTAGGCGGCGATCGCCGACGTGAAGCCAATGGTGGCGGCCGATTCGCGCTCGGCGTGGACCAGCTGTTCGGCACTGGTCAGGTTGGGCATCAGACGCGGCACTTCCTTGCGGAAGATCGACGGAATCATCTGGAAGGTACTGGCATTGCCGACGCCAGTGGCAAAGAACAGCAGCATGAACGAGGCGAAGAAACCGTAGAACGCCATCGGCATGGTCTTGTTCATCAGGAAGAACAGCACGCCGATGACCCCGGCGATCATGGTCAGGAAGGTCCAGAAGGTGACCCGGGCGCCGCCGAAGCGATCGGCAAGACCGCCGGTCCAGGCACGGCTGAGGGCGCCGACAAACGGGCCGAGGAAGGCATACTGCAAGGCATCGATGGCCGGGAACTGGGTCTTCGTCAGCAGCGGGAAGCCGGCAGAGAAACCAATGAAGCTACCGAAGGTGCCGGTATAGAGAATGCACATCAGCCAGTTGTGCTTGCGCTGGAAGATGACCGACTGTTCCTTGAACGAGGACTTGGCGCTGGCGATGTCGTTCATGCCGAACCAGGCGGCAACGGTGGCGATAGCGATGAACGGCACCCACACGAAGCCGGCGTTCTGCAGCCACAGCATGCCGCTGTCTGACAGCGGTTGGCCGTCGCCGGTAAACATCACGAAGCTGCCGGTAGAAATCACCACGGGAACCAGGAACTGCATCACCGATACGCCAAGGTTGCCAAGACCGGCGTTCATGGCCAGTGCCTTGCCTTTTTCGCGCTTGGGATAGAAGAACGCGATGTTGGCCATGCTGGAGGCAAAGTTACCGCCACCGAAGCCACACAGCAGGGCAATGATCGCCATCACCAGGTAGGGGGTGTCAGGGTTCTGTACCGCAAACCCGATCCACAGTGCCGGCAGAATCAGTGAGGCCGTGGAGAAAGCGGTGAAGCGACGCCCGCCGAAGATCGGCACGGTAAAGCTGTAGAAGATGCGCAGCGTAGCGCCGGACAGTCCCGGCAGGGCGGCCAGCCAGAACAGCTGGTTCGGGCTGTAGTCAAAGCCCACCTGGGGCAGTTTGGCCACCACCATGGACCACACCATCCAGATGCTGAAGGCCAGCAGCAGACAGGGGATCGAGATCCATAGATTGCGACTGGCAATCTTGCGGCCGGTGGTCTGCCAGAAAGACTCGTCTTCCGGGCGCCAGTCCTGCAGCACGAATTTGCTGGGGGTAGAAAGCTCCGGCAGATCGGTGGATTCGCAGCGGTCGCGAGCCTCGATGCGTTCGGCTTTACGAATCGCGTGATGCATCCACAGCAGCGCCGCGGCGACCACGACGAACATCAGCATGAAGCAGCTCTGCCAGATGCCGATGACATCGTTGAGCATGCCGAAGGTCAGTGGCAGGAAGAAGCCGCCGAGTCCGCCGACCATGCCTACCGCGCCGCCCACCAGACCTACGCTCTTGGGATAGTAGACCGGGATGTGCTTGTACACGGCGGCCTTGCCCAGGGACATGAAGAAGCCCAGCACCATGGTCAGCAGGATAAAGCCGACCAGGGGCATGGCGAAGGTGAATTCGACCGGGCCACGCACTCCGTCGATGGTGTATTGGGTGGGCGGATAACTCAGCAGGAAGGTGCAGATGACCGAGGCCAGGAAGGTCCAGTACATCACCCGACGAGCGCCGTAGCGATCCGACATCCAGCCGCCGAGGATGCGGAACAGCGAGGCTGGGATAGTGTACAGCGCCGCGACGATACCCGCCGCTCCCAGGCTGAGTCCGTAGACCTCGATCAGGTAGTGGGGCAGCCACAGGGCGAGGGCCACAAAGCCGCCGAAGACGAAGAAGTAATACAGAGAAAAGCGCCACACGCGCAGATCGGCCAGCGGCGCAAATTGCTCGGATAGCGGCTGGCGCACGGCGTTGCGAGATCGACTGCTGGGGTCTTCCTTGGCCAGCACAATGAAGGCGACGCCCATGATGGCCATGACGGTGGCATAGACCAGCGCGGTGCTCTTCCAGCCCAGTGCCAGGAGCAGAAAAGGGGCGCCAAAATTGGTCACGGCAGCGCCCACGTTACCGGCACCAAAGATGCCCAGAGCGGTACCCTGACGTTCCTTCTCGAACCAGGCGGAGGTGTAGGCGACGCCGACGATGAAGGAACCGCCCGCAAGGCCGATACCCAGGGCGCCGACCAATAGCATCGAGTAACTGTTGGCAAAGGTCAGCAGATAGACGCAGGTGGCCGTGATCAGCATCAGCAGGCCGAACACCCAACGGCCACCGAAACGGTCAGTCAGTACGCCGAGGAATAGACGGCTAATGGAGCCGGTCAGCACCGGTGTGGCCATCAACAGGCCGAGTTGAGTGTCAGAAAGACCGAAGTCTTCCTTGATCTGAATGCCGAGAATCGAGAAGAGAGTCCAGACGGCGAAGCAGAGAGTGAAGGCCAGGGTGGCCAGACCTAGCGCTTGATTCTGCTGACGCCGCGGTACGGAGTCATGTTGAAGCATATGCTTTCCTCAGTAGGGGTGCCGGTTTGTCCCCTTAAACATTGCTACAATGTATCTGCAAGGCACTTGATTGTGATCAACAGAATGGGAGGGTATATCCAGCGTCGTTGATCTCTTACCTCCATGGGGGTATGCGGGTGTTTTTAAGAGATTCGTCACGTATTATCTGCCTCGAAACATAAATGAGACATTCTGATATTGGTTAGGTGATAACTCCCTTGATCTGGGTCAATAGAAGTGGGTGGTGGAAGACAAGACACGAGGGGCAGCCATGAACGGCGCCTTTTACCTGCGCCGCTCTCTGATGCTGCGCATGCTGGTCGCGATGGCCGCGATTGCCTGTCTGGCGCTGGTCAGCCTGCTGGGCTCGATCGTTATCGCCCAGAGCGCGGGTGGCTACGCCGATGCCATCAATCAGGCGGGGTCGCTGAGGATGCAGGCCTACCGATTGCTGTCGACCAGTGAATTGCTGCCTGCCGACCATCCCCGGCGCCGTTGGCAGCAGGAACAGATGGAAGCCACTCTTGCCAGCCCAGCCATTGTCAGTCTGATTCCTGGCGATGTGGATGACCCCCTGAGAGATGCCTATGACAGAGTGGTCGAATGCTGGCACGAAAACCTGCGACCCAATATCCATGCCTTTGACGGCGGCAATGCCTTTCGCCTCGATGACCAGGTGGCAGAGTTCGTCGATAAAGTGGATATTCTAGTTGGGAGTCTGCAAAAATATGCGGAGTCTAAGGTGGTCTTTCTGGAAGTTTTTCAGGGTGTGTCGCTGACCATTCTTGTTGTTTTTATGGTGATGGTGGTGTACAGAATTGTGTGTGGCGTCATGCCGCCTTTTAGAGATCTTATTCGGGTGGTAAATGGTGTAATGGTGGGTGACTTCTCCGGTAGAACGACCTACCGTGGGAATGACGAGCTTGGCCTCTTGTCGCGTACGATCAACAAGATGAATGCCAGTCTTTCGGAAATGTATGGGCAGCTCGAAAAGCGAGTGGCGGCCAAGACGCATGAGTTGAAGCGCAGTAATGATGCGCTGCGGATGCTTTACCTGACGGCGCGACGTTTGAATGGCGTGACGCCATTGACCCGTGAGGAGCTTGAAGACGTCCTGCGTCAATTGGAGGCGGTCACCGACGAGGGACCGTTCGAGCTGAGGCTCACTACCGGTGGGGCCGGCAAGGAAATGATTCGCCTTGTGCCTCGGCCCGCGGCCCATCATCAAGCCGAGACTGCGACAGCGCGATCGGAGTCGTGCAGTCGCATGACATCTTCTCCATCGCCAGGCAGCGGCAATGAGTATGCGGTGCGCGTGCGCGAGGCAGGGCGCGACTTCGGCGAACTGCGGGTCCAGCAGCCCCCTGGGCACATGTTGGCACAGTGGAAGATCGAGCTGGTCGAGACCGTGGCAGGGCTGATCGCAGCGGCCCTGTCATTGTCGGAAAAGTCCGATGAGCAGCGCAGGCTGGCGCTGATGGATGAGCGCGCCGTCATTGCCAGAGAGCTACACGATTCCCTGGCGCAATCATTGTCCTACCTGAAGATTCAGGTGACGCGATTGCAGATGCAGCTGGACCAGCAGCGCCACGAACAGGTCGCGCAAGTGGTGGCCGAGCTGAGGCATGGGCTGAACTCCTCCTATCGTCAGCTGCGAGAACTACTGAATACCTTCCGTCTGCGCATCCACGAGGCGGGCCTGGAGGCGGCGCTGGATGAGACGGTGCAGGAGTATTCCAAGCGGGGCGACTTCGAGCTGACCTTGAAAGGGCAATGGAGCGGGCTTGCGCTGACGCCCAACGAAGAAATTCATGTACTGCAGATCGTGCGCGAGGCGTTGTCCAACGTGGCGCGCCACGCCAGGGCCCGCCACTGTACGGTCAGTCTTGCCGCAGAAGAGACGGGTCATTATCAGCTGTCGATCAAGGACGATGGGGTCGGTATCGGTCCCCAATCAGATCCATCCATTTCCCATGGGATGGCCATCATGGAAGAGCGGGCGAGGAGCCTGAGTGGAAAGCTCTCGGTCAATGGCATCAAGCCATGTGGCACCGTGGTGACCGTCCGCTTTCTGCCGCGCCTGCTGGTACAGCTACCTGTCGCGGTCAGCTGAACGTGTCGTCCGGCATAGGTCGGACGCACTCACTCAGGAGATTTGGCAATGAGCATGCTTCGATTGATGATCGTGGACGATCACCCTCTCTTTCGGCGTGGCGTTCGCCAGCTGGTGGACATGGACCCGAGCCTGGTGGTGGTGGGCGAGGCCTCCGACGGTGCGGAAGCGGTGCGCAAGGCGATTGACCTTCAGCCCAATCTGATCCTGCTGGACCTCAACATGCATCCGATCGATGGGATTGAGGTGCTGAGGCGGATGCGCGACGCTCGGGTCAAGAGTCGTATCGTGATCCTGACCGTATCCGATGCCGACGATGATGTGGTGCGGGCGCTCAAGGAAGGTGCCGACGGCTACCTGCTCAAGGACATGGACCCGGAAGAGGTGCTGCGCTTGATTCGCGAGGCCGCGCAGGGGCAGGTGGTGCTGGGGCCGCAAATGGCGTCCTTGCTGGCCAGCGTGGTCAAGGGCGAGCTGCCGGCGGGGGGCGACGATGGCATGTCCTGCCTCACCGCGCGAGAGCGAGACATTCTGCGCACCCTGGCCCGGGGGCTGTCCAACAAGATGATCGCCCGTGAACTCGACATCGCCGAGGGCACCGTCAAGGTGCACGTCAAGCATCTGTTCAAGAAGCTTGACCTGCGCTCCCGAGTGGAAGCGGCGGTGTGGGCAACCAAGCATGGCCTGGGCTGAACGGCGCTACCGGCATTGCTGCGCTGACCTGCATACGACAACGCCCGGGCTGGACCCGGGCGTTATCTCTTTCTCCAATGACGCCTCACCGCTTAGCGGTAGTGGCGAGGCGTCAGTGGTGTCTCAGCTATTGACCGCGGCAACCGCCTTGGCCAGGTAAGGCAGGTTTTCCTGAGAGAAGCCCGCCACGTTGGCACGGCCGGAGCGCACCATATAAATGCCAAACTCATCGCGCAGGCGATCCACCTGTTCCGGTGACAGACCGGTGTAGGAGAACATGCCACGCTGCTCGGCAATGTGCGCGTATTTCTCGCTCAGCCCGTAAGGCTTCAGTGCTTCGACGAAGTCGCGACGCAGGGTGTTGATGCGGTCACGCATTTCCGTGAGTTCCTCACGCCAGACGCCGGCGAGCTCGGCCGAGTGCAGAATTTCGGCGACGATAGCTCCGCCGTGGGCGGGCGGGTTGGAATAGTTCTCGCGGGCGACAATGGCGATTTGCGAACGAACGTTTTCCATCTCTTCGTTGTTCTTCGCGACCACGATCAGCGCACCGGTACGCTCGTTGTAGATGCCGAAATTCTTCGAGCAGGAGCTGGTGATCAGCACATTGTCGAGGTTCTCGGCCAACAGTCGCACGGCGTAGGCGTCTTCATCCAGGCCTTCAGCGAAACCTTGATAGGCGAAGTCCACCAGCGGCAGCAGGTCACGCTCCTGCAGCACCTCAAGCACCTGTTGCCACTGCTCGTGGTTCAGGTCAAAGCCCGTCGGGTTGTGGCAGCAAGCGTGCAGGACCACCACGTCGCCCTGGGGAATCTGCTTCAGAGCCGCCAGCATGCCGTCGAAGTCGAGACGGTTGTCGGCATCCACGTAGGGGTACTTGTGCAGTGCGATACCGGCGGCGGTGAAGATGCCGTGGTGGTTTGGCCAGGTGGGATCGCTGACCCAGATGCCCTTGCCAGGCAGCTGGCTGGCAACGAAGTCGGCCGCCAGGCGCAGAGCGCCGGTGCCACCGGGAGACTGGGTGGCACTGGCACGCCCAGCTTCCAGCACCGGTGAGTCCTGGCCCAGCACCATGGGCAAGACCACGGCACCGTACTCGGGAGCACCGTGTGAGCCGATGTAGGTCTTGGTGGTCTCGTTGTTGAGCAGCAGGGCCTCGGCCTCCTTGACCGCACGCATCACCGGAGTGTTGCCCTTTGCATCGCGGTAGACGCCGACGCCAAGATCGACCTTCTGGGGATTGGTGTCCTTCTTGAAGGCCTCGATGAGCCCGAGGATGGCATCCCCGGGAACCCGCTCAATCTTCTCGAACATTTAACTTGCTACCTCGTCGGTTCTAGCCGCTAGGATGAAATCGTTCTTGTGCAGGCCCTTCATTTCGTGGGACCACCAGGTCACGGTGACCTTGCCCCACTCGGTCAACAGCGCCGGATGGTGACCAGCCTCTTCAGCGATCTCGCCGACTCTGTTGGTGAACGCCAGGGCCTGCTTGAAGTTGCGGAAGCGATAGCTCCGCTCCAGTTGCATGATGCCATCGCGCTCGACGATCTGCCACTCGGGCAGCTGTTTTTGCCAGCTGGCCATCTCGCTCTCGCTGGCATGAGGGGCGTCCCAGCGGCAGGCTTCGCAGGATTGTTGTGACAGGGACGATGGGTGTTCGCTCATGGGATAGCTCCAAATGCTAGTGGTAGGGCAGAAATTGCCGGTCGTCAGGCGCGGGGTGACCGCGCCTTGGGCGTGAACAGCGGGGCAAAGAGTCCTAGCGCCTTGGCCTGTTCCACCAGCGCCATCAGGTCCTGCTGGGCCAGTGTCTGGAGGTCGTCAAGACTGTCGAGAACATAGTAAAGCGGTTGCAGGATGTCGATGCGGTAGGGCGTACGCAGTGCATCGAGGGCATCGAAGCGACGCGTTACCGGTGCGTCGGAAAGCGCGTGGAGCGTCTCCCGTGGCGATGAAATGATGCCTCCCCCATAGATGCGTCGGCCCTCTGGCGTGTCCACCAGGCCGAATTCGACCGTCATCCAGTAGAGCCTGGCCAGATACACCCGATCCTTGGGCTCGGCTGCCAGGCCCAACCGCCCGTAGGTGGCGGTGAACTCAGCGAAGGCCGGATTGGTCAGCATGGGGCAGTGGCCAAAGATCTCGTGAAAGATATCCGGCTCCTTGAGATAGTCCAGCTCTTCCGGGGTGCGGATGAAGGTCGCGACGGGGAAGCGCCGGTTGGCCAACAGCTCAAAGAAGGTATCGAAGGGGATCAGCGCCGGGACTGCGGCGGTTCGCCATCCCGTGGCGTCGTCCAGCACCCGATCTATCGCATCGAGCTGCGGGATATGATCGGTGGGCAGGGCAAGGCGCTCCAGCCCCTCCAGGTACTGGTGGCAAACACGTCCTTCGATCAGCGCCAGTTGACGTTCCATCAAGGTCTGCCAGGTGCGGTGCTCCGTCTCGCTCCAGTGGATCTTGCCATCGTGGTCAGGAGTGTGAGCCTCGTAGGCCGTCGCTTTGCCAGAGACGGACGCATCCGCGGAGTGGTTCGAAGGAGAGTGAAGTGAGCCAACGAGAGGCGAGTGCGTAGACGGTGCGCTCATGGCGCCTCCAGATAATGGTGAGCGGAAAAGGCGGGTGTTGTCCTGCAACAGAGTGTCGGTCGAGTGCAGGCCATGTGCGAGGGGGTTGTGGTAGAGAAACCGGGTCGATCTGGTGACGAAGGGGAGGCGAGTGTAAGAAAAACGTGACAGCAGGGCCGCAAGGGCACTAGCCCATGGCCATAGCTCGACCAAAGAGGCAGGTCCCGTGTGCAATGACTTCGATAAGCTGTAAGGAAAACGTGACAATGGAGGTCGGACGCCGTGACAGCAAATTTCTGCCCGTGGATCTTCTGCCTATCGATAAGGAGCGCTAAGTCAGCATGCGCCTGAGAGTACATTGCCAGAACCGCATCGGTATCCTGCGTGACATCGTGTCCCTTCTTGCTGACTACGGCGCCAACGTGGCGCGTGGCGAAGTGGGTGGCGAGCGCGGCAATGCCATCTATCTCCACGTGCCATTGCTGCTTAACGCGCAATGGGTGACGTTGAAGCCTCGTCTGGAAGACGTGTCTGGCGTCTTTGGCGTGCGCAAGGTCAGCCTGATGCCGAGTGAGCGTCACCAGCTGGAGCTCGAGGCGCTGCTTTCATCGCTGACAGACCCGGTCATGTCCATCGACATGGAGGGGCATCTGGTCGCGGCCAACCGCGCGGCGAGTCAGCTGCTGGGGGTGCGGGTAGATGAAGTGCCAGGTCTGTCCCTGGATCGATATCTGCCGGACTGTGACTTGCCCGATGTGATTCGGCGTAACAATGCCAGGGTCAACGGACTCAGAGTCCGCCTGAAGAACGCCACCTTTCTTGCCGATATCGCTCCGCTGCACCGTGAGCATCATGACGATGTCGAGTCATTGGCGGGGGCGGTGGTGACACTGCATAGCGCTGATCGCATTGGCGAGCGGATCTACCAGATACAGCGCCAGGAAATGCGTGGTTTCGAGGCAATGTTCACCGCAAGTCCCCGGCTTGCGTCGCTGATTCATGAGGCTCGGCGAATGGCGCCGCTGGATGCCCCGCTGCTGATCTTCGGTGAAACAGGCACCGGCAAGGAGTTACTGGCGCGGGCGTGTCATCTGGCCAGCCCCCGTGGGCAGGCACCCTTCATGGCCTTGAACTGCGCAGGCCTGCCGGAGTCCATGGCCGAGACGGAGCTGTTTGGCTATGCACCGGGGGCCTTCGATGGCGCCAGGCCAGAGGGCAAGTTGGGCCTGCTGGAGTTGACCTCGGGCGGTACCATCTTCCTCGATGAAGTGGGAGAGATGAGTCCGCGCCTTCAGGCCAAGCTGCTGCGGTTCTTGCAGGACGGCGGCTTCCGTCGAGTCGGCGCTGACGAAGAGACCTACCTTGATGTGCGGGTGGTGTGCGCCACTCAGCAGGACCTGCTGTCGCTATGCGATCAGGGGCTGTTTCGCCAGGATCTCTACCATCGCCTGAACGTGCTGTCCTTGAACGTTCCGCCATTGCGAGACTGCCTGGACGGGATTCAGGCACTGGCAGAGCATTTCGTCGACCGCGCTGCCCGGCAGATTGGCTGCCCGTTGCCCGAGCTGTCCAGCGCCGCTGTCGCGCGAATGGCCGGCTATGAATGGCCGGGCAATGTGCGGCAGTTGGAAAACGTGCTGTTCCAGGCGGTATCGCTGTGTGAAAGCGGTCGCATCGAGCCGGAGCACCTGCGCTTGCCTGAGGGGCCGGCCTCTGGCGATCTGGCCGGCATCGAGCTGGACGGCACCCTCGACGATATTCTGGCCGACGTGGAGCGTCGGGTGCTGGCCGCGCTGTATCCGCTGCATCCCTCCAGCCGGCAGTTAGCACGACGGCTGGGCGTCTCCCACACCACCATTGCCAACAAGCTGAAGCGTTACGGGCTGGGGGGCACCTGAGCAGGGCGTGTCAGGATCCGATGACCTGGATCACGGCGGCACGCACCTGGGGGTAGTGAACCTGTTCGTGACTTGCAAAGCCGGCGAGTTTACGCGCCTTTGCCTGGCTTAGCGCAGGACTGACGATGCCACACAGAAAACGTGTGGCCAGGTCAGCGTCCAGCTTTCTGGGCGGTTTCGTTGCGCTCAGCGCGTCACTGAGCTCCGTCAACCAGCCATGCAAGGTTTGCTCATCGGCAGGCAGCGTCGTCGAGACGGCGCTCAGGCTCGCCCGCTCTCCGCGGCAGGCCGAGCAATGTCCGCACGCCCGTGGCGCGTCGCTATCTCCGAACCAGTCCGCAAGACCGGCGCTGATGCAGGTGGTGGATTCGAACAGCGCCAGCATGGCCTCCAGGCGCTGAAGCTCCATGTCGGCACGGGCAACGAACTGCTGATGGAGTTCGCTGGCCAGATGCTGGGAGTCCACGTCGGACAGGACGCTATACACCTCAGTGATCTGCTTGCTCTCGAGACGAATCCACTGTTGCTGGTCGAGATAGTCCAGTGCCTTCAGCACTCTCGCCCGGGAGGTATCCAGGCCTCGCGCCTGGCCAAGCTGGTACAGGCGTTCAAAGTCCAGGCGATACCAGCTGCGCCCCTTGTCGGACGCCTCGATGATGGCGGACAGGAAAGCCCCTCTTTCTCCAGGGAAGCGAGCGTGAAGCGCTTCCTGCTCAATCTCGAGGCGAAAACGGTACTCGGCAAAATAGCTGTGGCTGGCGCGGATGATGCCCATCAGCTCTAGCTTGACCAATAGCGTCTTCAGCGGCAGTTCGCGAATATCCGTCTGCCGCGATAATGCATTGAGCGATAGCTCCCAGGCACCCGGCGCCGCCGCCAGATCATCCAGTACCGCCTGGATGCCTGCCCGGGGTGGTACATCGCCATGGACGAAGTTCTCGAGCACAGGGAGGCTCTCTCGCCCGGCGAGCATCAGGCACTCGGCGCGGGCACCGTCGCGGCCTGCTCGACCAATTTCCTGACTGTAGTTTTCAATGGATTTGGGCAGGTCGAAGTGCACGACGCAGCGAATGTCTGACTTGTCGATGCCCATACCGAAGGCAATCGTGGCAACGATGATCGGTAACTGGCCTGACATGAACGCCGCTTGAAGCTGGGCACGGGTGTCTGCGTCCAGGCCCGCGTGGTAGGCCGCCGCTTCCAGGCCGGCGGCCTTGAGATAGGCAGCGAGCCGCTGTGCACTTTGCTGTAGCGTGACATAGATGACGGTGCTGCCATGTTCCCCATGGGCCTGTTCGCGCTGGGCGATCAGCCAGCGGGCAAGATATCGGGGCCGTTCATCGGCGGGCACGGGAGCGATGGTGAGGTCGAGGTTCGCGCGATAAAAGCCCGTGGTGATCACGTCTTCACGGGCAATGGAAAACGCGGCCCGCATGTCGTCAATCACCTTGGGCGTGGCGGTAGCGGTCAGCAGCAGCACCTGAGGGATGCCGAATTCATGACGGTAGTGCGGCAGCTTCTGGTAGTCGGGTCTGAAGTTGTGTCCCCATTCCGACAGGCAGTGCGCTTCATCAATGACCAGTAACGATACCCGTACGTCCTGCAAGAAGTGGCGAAAGCGCTCATTCTTCAAACGCTCGACCGATACCATCAGCACACGCAGGTGGCCCGATCGAGCCGCCGACATGACCTGCTGCGTTTGCTCTGGCGATTGACTGGAGTCGATGCTGGCGGCAGCGATACCGCGCTGTTGCAAGGACGCGAGCTGGTCTTGCATCAGCGCCAGTAGCGGCGACACGACCAGCGTCAGATGAGGAAGGTGCAGGGCGGGTAACTGATAGCACAGTGACTTGCCGGAGCCGGTAGGGAAAATGGCGGCAGCGCTGCGACCCGCGATAAGGGCGTTGATCGTCTCGCGCTGGCCGGGACGAAACTCACGATATCCAAAGACCGATGCCAAGGTGTCATCGATGCGGGGAGAGGCAGAAGGCAATATGGGTAGTCTCTAATATGTGGCCTTGTCACCCAGCGGACAGGGAGGGGTGACGCGGCGGTATTCGCAGGGTGACAGGCTACCGTGTTGTGGGCCGGGGATGAAGTACAGGTTGGCAGCCGGCCCACAGCGGTGACACCGTGGGAACACGCTGGGTGACACTCGCTAGCGTACAGAAAGGGCCGAGGGTTAATCGCTACGCTGTGGGCTCCAGCGCTGGATGACCCGGTTTCGCCCCTGCTGTTTCGCCTCTACCAGATTGGCGTGCACCTGCTGCATCAGTTGCGCGCCGGTGACTCCTCGCTGATAGTCACTGACCCCTACGCTGACCGTTACCTTGTGCCGGCCGATACCGAAGTCATGGCGTGAGATGTTCTCGCGCAGGCGCTCCGCCAGCTCGCGCCCCCGGCCGGCGGGGGTCATGGGCAGCAGCAGGGCGAATTCATCGCTGCCCATGCGTGCCAGATAGTCCTCCTGGCGCAGCTGGCTGGAGGCCAGCGCGGCGATCTGGCAGAGCACGCGATCGCCAAGCCCTCGCCCCCAGGTGTCATTGATCAGGGCGAAATGGTCCAGGTCGACGAACAGCAGGGATAGCGGCACGCCGTGGCGGTTGGACATGGACGCTGCCTTGTCCAGTTGGCTGACTAGCGAGCGACGATTGGCCAGTCCTGTCAGCTCATCGGTACCAGAGAGGTAGCGCAGGCGCTGCTCTTCCGCGACCTGATCTTCGATGTCGATGAGCAGCCCATGCCACAGAATGCTGTCGTCACAGCGCTCCGGCAGGGCCTCCAGGGAATACCAGTGGGGGTTGAGTTCGCCCACGGGCAGGCGCAGCCGAGTGGACACGGGAGACAGCCAATGGGCGGAATGCTCGATGGCGCGGATGAATTCCCCGTAGGCTTCTCCCAGCAGGTCGCCGAGCCGCTGGCGCACGTCATTTGCAGTGGTCAGGGGAGCGAGCCGTCGGGTCATCGGGTCGTCGCCGGTCAAGGCAGGAAGCTGCAGACGACCCCTGGCGTCACGTTGAAGAGTGAAGAGCACGCCGGGTACGCGCTGTAGGCAAGCAAGACGCTGCGCATCGGCATGCGTCTTGGTCGCGGAAGTGTTAGCGCAGTCATCCATGGTCAGGCAGTCCTTGGCCGCAGGAAGAGTGATCAACCCGAGGTATCGGGCTTAACTCACCATCTTAAGGGCTAGCCGAAAGGGGTATATCAGCCTTAAGGGCTAAGAAAAAACGACGTTTTTCTGCTTTTACAGGTATGCAGTATCTGGATGCTGCGGGCGCCTGTGACAAATGTGTATGTAATACATTGTGTTACAGGAACTTCTTGCGCCGATGACGCGCGCTCTAAAAAGGCTCGCCAGCGCCATGTCGGCTGTGCTGTTGCAGTAGTCACTAGGCACGTTCTCGTGCTCCGTCCTTCCTAAGGCTTAGGTAAGAGGAATGAGGTGATGGGCTGCAGCCTGTGCCAATTGATGTCCCAGGCGTTCAAGTGGATCGCCACCGTGGCGCCAGAAATGCCAGAACAGCGGCACATCGAGATACCAGCCGTCGACCACGTCGACCAGCGTTCCCTCGGCCAGCTCTCGCCGGGCTTGAATGTCCGGCACCAGACCAAAGCCCAGACCCGCCTTGGCCAGTCCTATGAATCCCTCGACGCTGGCACAGCGATGGTGAGGGAAGGGCCCGGTGACGCCCTGGGCATCCAGAAAACGGTGCTGAAGCTGATCGTTGGGGCCAAAGATGATGGCCGGGCAGTGCTGCAACGCCTCTGCGGTAGCGCCTTGAGGACAATGGCGCGCAAGAAAGTCGGGACTCGCCAGCGCTCGGTAGCGCATGGCACCGAGTGAAATGACGCGTGCTCCTTGTACAGGGGTGTCGCTGGCGCATAGACAGGCGGCGACTTCCCCCTTGCGCATGCGCTCAAGCCCCACGTCCTGGTCTTCAATGACCAAATCGAGGGTGATGGCCTGATGCTTGAGATAGTCGCCCACCGCCTGGGGCCACCAGGTCGCCAGGCTATCGGCGTTGATGGCGATGCGCAGCTGTCGATAGCCGACGGTCAGTGAGGGGGCCTCCTCGATAAGCTCGGCCTCAAGTAGGCGAACCTGCTGGACGTGGTTGAGCAGTCGCCGGCCCAGCCCGGTGGGGGTAGGGAGCGTGCCGCGGATCAGTACGGGCTGTCCCAGGCGTGCTTCCAATAGCTTGACGCGCTGTGACACGGCGGACTGTGTCAGTCCCAGCGCTCGGGCGGCGCGTTCAAAACCCTGATGCTCGAGTACCGCGGCGAGGGCATTCAATAACTTGTAATCGAGCATGGGTCGCCCTGGAAGTGACGCTGCCTCATTAGAATTTCTAATGAGGCAGTCGGATAAGTTGTTTCTCTAATTCTAGCGCACTCCTTACTCTTGTCTACCTGGGTGGCTTGCACCCGGACCTGTTATGGCTTTCGTTGCCCGGCATGCCGGCCTTGTCGCGCCCCGCCTTGCTTGACGTGGCGATGGATGTGATCAGCGGTGTTGCCCTTGATAAAGGAGTTTTCGGCATGTGGTTGTCAGTGTTGCAAGGCGTGGTAACTGGCGCAGGCTTGATCATCGCGATTGGCGCGCAGAACGCCTTTGTCCTGGCCAAGGGGCTTCGGCGCCAGCACATCTGGTGGGTTGCTGGCATCTGCGCCCTGTGCGATGCGCTATTGATCGGTCTGGGGGTTCTCGGGCTCGGCGCACTGATTGCCCAAAGCGAGGGAGCGATGTGGCTGGCGCGTATTGGAGGTGCAGGGTTCCTGGTCTGGCAGGCGTGGCTGGCCTTCAAGCGCGTCATGCATCCGCGAGGGCTGGAAGCCAGCAGGGACGCCAGCACCACGTTAGGCAGTGTGATTGTGGCCACCTTGGCAGTGACGCTGCTGAATCCCCAGGTGTATCTCGACACCCTGGTGATGCTGGGAGCCATCGGCTCACTGCAGGACAGCCCGTTGGGCTTCTACATGGGGGCGACCATGGCATCGTTCACCTGGTTTTTCGGATTGGTAGCACTGGCCCGTGCGCTGGCGCCTCGGTTGACCAGTCCACGCGCCTGGCAATGGGTCGATGGCGCTATCGCGGCGGTGATGCTGTTGGTGGCGTGGCAGATCCTCACCCTGCATCCCGCCTAGGGCTTGTACGAAAAGTGCCTGCCCTTGGTGATACGGCGTTAAAAATCGGCTCAAAATGCTCATTTACACCTCGTAAACTGCGCTTTCTCACCGATTTTTGCCTTGTCTCACCTTCGCTCGTCGACTTTTCGGACAAAGCCCAGTGCCAGGTCGTCAACTGTCAGCGTTTCATGACGGCCTGTCACGCTAGCGTTACGCAGGGCCTGTGCAAGGTCGAGGGCTGTCAGGCCAGCGCTACACCCCGCGGCTCTTCAGGGGAGCCTGGGCAGCCACACAGCTGGCAGCCCGCCGCTCGGAGGCATGTGGCTCGGAGGAGGGGGCGCCTAGGATAGATGCATGGGTTCGGCTCTTACGGACACCACCATGACACTATCGGAGGCACACATGACCGCAGTAGCTCCCATCGACATACATAACCCTATCGGCACCCATGGTTTCGAGTTCGTTGAGTACAGTGCTCCCGACGCGGAAGGAATAGCGGCCTTGCGTGAGCTGTTCGAGGCGATGGGATTCACGGAGACCCGGCGCCACCGCAGCAAAGGCGTCAGTCTGTTCCAGCAAGAGGGCGTCAATTTTGTACTGAACGCGGAACCTGACAGCCATGCGGCGCGCTTCGCCCAGCAGCATGGGCCCGGTGCCTGCGCCATGGCATGGAAGGTCGCTGATGCTCGACAGGCGCTGGATTACGCGGTGGAACAAGGCGCGCGTCCCGTCGATGTCCCGGTGGGGCCAGGGGAAGTGGGTATTCCTGCCGTGGAGGGAATCGGAGGTTCGCTGCTCTACTTTGTCGACGAGCGAACCGATGAGCACAATAGAACCATCTACGACATTGACTTCGACGCCATCGAGGGGCGCTCAGCCAACGACAATAGCGTCGGTCTGCGCTACCTCGACCATCTGACTCACAATGTGGAGCGGGGGCAGATGGATCCGTGGGCAGATTTCTATACCCGGATCGCCAACTTTCGGGAGAATCGATACTTCGATATCGAGGGCAAGAAGACCGGATTGCATTCCCGGGCCATGACAGCGCCCTGCGGCAAGATGCACATTCCGATCAATGAATCAGCCGACGATAACTCACAGATCGCCGAGTTCATTCGCGAGTACAAGGGTGAGGGCATTCAACACCTGGCGATGACGACAGACGATATCTACGCCACGGTGCGAGCCCTCAGGGCCAACGGTATTCGCTTCCTCTCCACGCCGGATACTTACTACGAAAAGGTCGATGTGCGCGTGCCCAATCACGAAGAGCAGGTAGAGGACCTGCGCGAACTGAGCCTGTTGATCGATGGCGGGCCTGATCAGGGCGTGCTGTTGCAGATATTCACCGAGACAGTGATTGGCCCGATTTTCTTCGAGATCATTCAGCGCAAGGGCAACGACGGCTTCGGTGAGGGCAACTTCAAGGCGCTGTTTGAATCCATCGAGGAAGACCAGATCCGCCGAGGTGTGCTCGACGCCGATTGAGCACAAGGCAGGAGCGTTATCGTCGAGGCTGGTGTGGCGTCAACCGGGATAGACTGCGTTGGCAGCCAGCCGCGACGATGACGGGCCTGCCCAAGCGCGACAAAATCCGTCACAATGGCGCGCTGGCCTCCACCCTGATTCGGCCACAGGCTGACGTGGAGGACGCCACCGCCATGGTGGGCAAACAATAGTGCGCAAGCGATCTCTGGTGATTCATGACAACCAACGAACCCTCTCGTACTCAGTGGCTTGGCCGCTGGGGCTTCGTTCTGGCCGCTACCGGCTCTGCCGTCGGTCTGGGCAATATCTGGAAGTTCCCCTACATGACCGGAGAGTATGGCGGAGGGGCCTTTGTACTGGTCTACCTGGCCTGCATCTTGTGCGTCGGCGTGCCCATCATGATGACCGAGATTGCGCTCGGTCGTCGTGGTCGAGGTAGTCCCATCGATGCCATTCGGCGCGTTGTCACCGAGTCGGGCCGCAGCTCTGGCTGGTCGTTGCTGGGTTGGATGGCGATGCTCTGTGGCTTCATGATCCTGTCGTTTTACGTGGTCGTCGCGGGCTGGTCCTTTGCCTATTTGTGGAAGATGGTCTCCGGTGGCCTGGCCGGGTCCAGCGTCGACGATATGGCGGCGATTTTTGGTGCCAATAACGCCAATCCTTTCACTCTTGGCGCCTGGAGTACGTTGGTGACGGTCGCCACGATGGTGATTGTGGGCAAGGGCGTTCAGCAAGGCATCGAAAGAAGCGTGGGTTGGATGATGCCGGGGATGGTGGTCATGCTGCTGGTCATGATCATTTACGGCATGTTCTCCGGAGGTTTCGGTCAGGCCGTCAATTTCCTGTTTGCCTTCAATGCCTCCAGTCTGTCCAGCGAGGGCATGCTGGCGGCCATGGGCCATGCCTTTTTCACCCTGTCCCTGGCCTCCGGTGCCATTCTGACCTATGGCAGCTACCTGCCGCGTCGCGCCTCCATCGGCCGCACCACCCTGACGGTGGCGATTGCCGACACGCTGGTGGCGTTGATGGCTGGCCTGGCGATCTTTCCCGTCATCTTCGCCAATGGCATGGAGCCCAACAGCGGTCCGGGGCTGATCTTCATGAGCCTGCCGCTGGCCTTTCAGGCGATGCCACTCGGCACGCTCTTCGGCATCCTGTTCTTCATCATGCTGTCCATGGCCGCCCTGACATCGTCCATCTCCATGGTCGAGGCAACCGTGTCATGGCTTGCCGATAACAAGGGGGTCAGCCGTAAGGCTGCCGCCTGGGGGACCGGCATTGTGCTATGGGTGATCAGTACCTTGGCGATGCTCTCTTTCAACGTTGGCGCCGACTGGACGCTGGCAGGCAAGCACTTCTTTGACTGGCTTGACTACCTGACATCGCGACTGATGATGCCGCTGGGTGGTCTTGGCATGGCGCTGCTGGCTGGCTTCGTACTCAAGAGTCAGGCGGTGAAGGACGAGTTGAATCTGCCGGCCGGCATCTACGCGCTGTGGCTGTTCATGGTGCGTTACGTGAGCCCGCTGGCCATCCTGGTGATCTTTGTGGATGCGCTAGGTCTGGTGGCCGTGGACTTCGGTGCCCACTGGCTGTGGCTGGTACTGATTCTGCTGGTCCTGACCCTGGCTGGAGAGTGGGCGAGCCCGCGACTGCGTCGCAGCATGCAGGCCAGCGACTAGATCAACGCTCACACGTCGCAGCCATTTGCGGCATGAGCACAAGACGCCGTGACGTGTCAGTCGTCGCGGCGTCTTTCGTTTTAAAGGGGGTAAGGGAATAAGAACTGGATGATTGATTCCATTATGGCATAATGGCGCCTTGTCGCCGTCCGTATGTCCTGACGTTGGAGTCGCATCCCATGAGTCACAATCCCTTGCCGAATCGAAGCCCGTTCCCGGCAGGCAGCGTCAGTCTGGTAGGGGCTGGGCCCGGCGATCCCGAATTATTGACGCTGCGAGCATGGCGGCGGATCGGCGAGGCCGAGGTCGTCTTGCATGATCGTCTGGTGAGTCCGGAGATCCTCGAGCTGGTGCCGGAGACGGCTGAGCGCTACTACGTCGGCAAAGCGCGCTCGGATCACAGTCTGCCCCAGGAAGACATCAATCTGGCGCTGGTCAAGTGGGCCCGTGAGGGCAAGCGCGTGGTCAGGCTGAAGGGGGGCGATCCCTTTATCTTCGGGCGAGGCGGTGAGGAGCTTGAAACGCTGGTGGAGGCTGGGGTGACGGTGGAAGTGGTGCCCGGCATCACGGCGGCCTCCGGATGCAGCGCCTACGCAGGCATCCCGCTGACCCATCGTGACCATGCTCAGTCGGTGCGGTTTATCACCGGGCATCTCAAGGAGGGCGGCTGCGAGCTGGATTGGCGGGCCCTCGCCAGCCCCGGGCAGACGCTGGTGTTCTACATGGGACTGGGCAGTCTTGAGCATATCAGCCATGGGCTTGGGGCAGCAGGACTGGCGTCTGACACGCCGGTAGCGCTGGTAGAGCAGGGCACTACCCAACGTCAGCGCGTCCATCTGACCTGTCTGGGTGATTTGCCGACATTGAATGATCGGGATATTATTCGTCCGCCCACCTTGATTATTGTTGGTAGCGTTGTGTCGCTGCACAAACAATTAGCCTGGTTCGATAATGCGCAAGCGGGGAGTAGTGGGTGGATGCATGGCAAGCATCCGTCGCCCCGGGAACGCTCGGATTGAGCGCGCGCCTTTGCTGGAGATGTCGCACCAGGCAACGAACCCCGCGCATCGCGGGCTAGCTGAGGTCAAGATGATGTTCTCCCATTTGCGTAAACGTCGACGCTTTGCGCGATCGACCCAGGCCGCCTGGGCGGCCGCTATCCTGCTGTCGATAACGTCACTGACCAGTGACCCGGCGATGGCCAGGGATGACGGCGATGTCGCCTCCCAGCGTGGCCAAGCGTCGTTCTACAGTGATCGGTTCCAGGGACGTCGCACGGCCAGTGGCGACACCTTCGACCAGCAAGCTCTTACCGCGGCCCATCGAAGCCTGCCTTTTGGTACCAAGGTATTGGTGACTCGACGGGATACGGGACAGAGTGTGGAAGTGGAGATCAATGATCGCGGCCCCTTCGTCAAGGGACGTGTGATAGATCTCTCCAAGCAGGCAGCACGCCAGCTTGGCATGTTGAAACGCGGTACCGCGCCGGTCCTTTTGACCTACCTTCCCTGAGTGGTAACAGGGCGCTTTGGCCAGCAACGCCACAGCATCTCCCAGGGGTCACAAGCGCCGGCACGTCGTTGAAGTCGCTAAGTCGTCAAATGAGAAGGCCCGCCTGTTGGATATGTGTTCAACGGGCGGGCCTTCTTGCGTTTGTGCTGGTGACGCCAGTCTAGCGACCGTGGACTGGCTTGCCGGCGATCTGGTCGTGGAATTCTCTCTGCCAGCGGCTTAGCAAGGCTCGACGCTTGAGGTCATCCAGCGTGGCCAGCAGGCCGGGGCTGAGCGGCGTAGGACGCAGGCCTTCCGGCTGTGCGCGGCGCAATGCATTGGCGGTGCCTGGGCCATCGAGCTCCGGGTGCAACGCCCCCAGCTCGTTGGCCTCAGCGATCACGCGTTGTCCGTGGCTGCCCAACAGGTAATCGATGAAACGCCGTGCCGCTGAGGGGTGGGGGGCCTGGCGAGGGACAAAGGCCAGTCGCCGGATCACCAACGCGTAATCGTCGGGGATCACCATGCGCAGCGACGGGCTAGCGGCGACGCTTTCTCTGGCGTAGCTGCCGAGCACGTTGTAGCCGATGTCAAAGCGCCCGTCGGCCAGGCCATCCAGCATGCTGCTGGTGGTGTCCACCAGCTGGGTGTCGGCACGCCCAAGTGCCGCGACCAGATCCCAATAGCGGGGTGACAGGCGTGACTCCTCAATGGCGTAGGTATAGCCGGCACCCGCGCTGACGGGGCTGTAGGTAACGACTCGCCCTTGCAGGGCGTCGGACTGTTCCACCAGCAGGCTGAGCAGGTCGGCATGACTGTTGATTGGGCCAACGCGCTCTTCAAGGGCCCGACTGACAACCATGACGATGGGCTCGAACGTGAAGGCGAAGAGTTCGTGGCGCCATTTGGCGTCGCTGGGCCAGCGTCGCGTCGTGGGGGTTTCGATGCTTTGCGCGTGACCCGCGTTGACCAGCAGGTATTGCCAGGGCATCGCGGAGGAAATCACCACGTCGGCCTCTGCGGGCGCATCGAGAAAACGCTGATGCACGTCCAGGGTGGAGAAGTTGCGGTAGGTAATGTCGTACTGCGGGTGACGCTGGTGGAAGTCCTCGAGCAGCGGCATGGCGTACGGAATGTCGAGTGCCGCGTGAATGATCAGGGGCACGCCTTCATCCGTCTTTGCTGAAAAATGCGCCTGCTCATGAGGGGGCAGGGGCTGCTGGGGAGTCTCGTCCTGTTGCGCCATCGCCGAACTGACGACCCCCGCAAGGCCAAGCAGCAGCACGGCGCCCAGACGGCGCCAGCGCCAGGAGGATGAGGCGTAGCGGGACAGCGTCATGATAGCGAATGCCTTGTCGTCACCGGTGGGTCGTCCGGCGTTACCGTGGCCTGGAATTCCATGCTCACGCTAAGGCCGGGAGAAGGTGCAGTGCCGCCATCGGTCAGGGTTAGCCTGGCTCCATGGGTCCTGGCAATACCGTCCACAATCGCCAGGCCAAGGCCTGAGCCTTCGCCGGATTGCTGGCCGCGATGGAAAGGGCGCAGCGCCAGCAGCCGCCGTTCGCTGGGGATGCCGGGGCCGTCGTCCACTACCGACAGGGTGGGGGGTGTATCGGTAACGACGATCGTGACGTGGCGAGCGCCATAGCGGCAGGCGTTGTCGATAAGGTTGGCCAGCGCCTCGCCTAGCTGCCAGTCCAGGGCGAGCACCGTGACCTCCCCTTCAGGGGCATCAAGGCCCAGGTCCACGCCGCTGCGCTGGCAGCGTTGCCAGTGGGTCATCACGGCCTCGCGGGCTACCTGCACCAGTCCTGTGGGCGTCAGTTGGGGCTGGTACTCAGGGTTGTCCAGGCGGGTCAGCGACAGCAGCTGCATGGCGAGTCGCGATGCGCCTTGGCTGGTGGCATGCATGGCGCTCAAGGCAGTCCGCCAGGCCTGCGGATCAGTCTGACGCAAGGCCAGCTCGGCGCGGGCAGAAAGACCTGCAAGAGGGGTGCGCAGTTGGTGGGAGGCATCGCCGATGAACCGCTCCTGATTGGCCTTGACGCGGCGCATGCGAGCCAGCAGTTCGTTGACCGTGTCCCTCAACTCGGCCAGCTCCCGTGGCAACGCAAGCTCCAGGGGGGCCAGCGTGCGCGGGTCTCGGCTTCTGATCTGGCGTCGAAGCTTGGTCAGCGGTTCCAGCGCAAGGCGTATGGCAACGATCAGGGCGGCGACGGACAGCACTGCCACCGCCAGCAGGTAGGCCAGACTTTGGCGGAAGAGCTCCTGGCTGAGTGCGTCACGACCCTCCAGGGTGTGGGCGACCCGGATTTCATAGGGTTCTCTCAGGCGCCAATCCTCCAGGCGCGAGCGCCGCACGCCCAGACGCATTGGCATACCATTCCAGCTGATGTTGGCGTAGCCCATGTCGCTGGCACGACGACCGCTGAGATCGATGCCGGGCAGGTCAGCGTTGCCGGTGACGTGATCACCGCGGGCGTCCACCAGACGGTAGAACACCCGCTCATCATGTTGAGTGGCCAGCATCTCGAGAGCCGCTGGTGGCAGGTCGAGCCACAGTCGGTCTTCCTGCCACTGGGCTTGCTCGGCGATGGCGAGGGTCGCGGCATCCAGCAGTCTGTCGAAGGCACGGTCTGCCGTCTGGCGCGCATCGAGCCAGGCGCGCCAGAGCACCACGGTACCCACCAGCAACATGGGCAACAGCAGCCAGGTCAGCAGTCGGCTGTGCAGGGAATCGCCTCTCATGAGGCTTCCAGCAGATAGCCCAGTCCTCGCACGGTACGCAGCGTCACCTGGTGGCCGTGAAGTCGCTTGCGTAGACGATGCACGTACACCTCGACGGCGTTGTCGCCCAGCTCCTCATCGCCAAAGGCTTCATGGACCAGGGTCGCCTTGTCCACCGGCTGGCCTGCATGGCGCATCAGACAGCCCAGCAGTCGCTGCTCGCGCGGGGGCAGGGCGAGCGCCTCGTCGCCCAGGGTGAAACGCTGCGCCAGGCTGTCAAAACCGAGTTCTCCCACGGTCATCAGCCCAGATGGCGCTCTGCGTCGCAGCAGCGCGCGCACTCTGGCCTCCAGCTCTTCCAGCGAGAAAGGCTTGGCAAGGTAGTCGTCCGCGCCAAGATCCAGCCCGCGAACTCGGTCTTCGACGGCCCCGCGAGCCGTGAGTATCAGCACAGGCGTGACGGTATCATGTGCCCTCAGGGCTTCGAGTACGTCGAGTCCTCCGCGCCCGGGCAGGTTGAGGTCAAGCAGGATCAATTCGTAGTCATGCTGTCGTTTCAGCAGGGTGTAGGCCGTATCACCGTTGTCCAGGTGGTGGACGTCTTGGCCGCCGATGCCCAGTGCATCGACCAATGTCTCAGCCAGCAATCTGTCGTCTTCCACCAGCAGCAGCGTCATCAGTGTCTCCCGTCATGATCATGTCCCGCGGTCAGTGCCTTGACCGCCTGATCCAGCCTGAGTGTGGCCTGATCTTCATTCACTCGCCCGTTGGGGCCGGATACGGCCAGCCACATGGCTGGCTGGTCCGCCAGCTCGAGAGGACGGCAGACCATGATTCCCCCTGGCATCTCCGCGCACGGGTCGCCGGGGGATGGCGCAGGCCATTGATGGCCTGGCAATAGATCGTGACGCAGGCTGTGGTCGGGCCGCGCCGCCAATCGGCATTGGACGATGCCATCGATCATCTCGAGCAAGCTGGCGGTTTCGCCAAGCTCGAGGGATAGCTCGTCAAGCCAAGGTTGTACCTGAGCAGCGAGCTCACGGCTGGGGGCATGTCTGCGGGCTAGTCGCACCGGCGCACTGCCGATCCGCCAACGACCATCGCTGCCACGTTGTGTGTAGTCGAAACGCTCAAGAGATGCCAGCAGTCGCAGCAGGGTGCTCTTGTAATAGCCCGTCGCCTCGGCGAGCTCTGCCAGGCTGAAACTCTCCTGGGGTGTATCGAAGACGTTCAGCACCGATAGGGCTCTTTCGACGGCTTCAACGCGATCCTGTGCCATGGCTGGGACATTCCTTTTGTGGCAATAACGCGATGCGTCTTGCATTCAACTTTGGTCGGAATTGTGCCTTTGCGCGTTGACCGCGGAACGGCACGGGCTTAGCTTTCCACCCAAGGGAACGGCATTCTGCCTTACAGAATTGTAAGCTAGGCGTCAGCTCCCAACAAGGACCTTTTTCAGACGTCATCCCGGCGTCAACCGTGACCAGATGTCATCAGCGGTGACATCGCTCACCCGACAACAACAGAGGGCTATCTCATGTCCACGAACACGCCAGTCAAATGGATTGCCATTGCTGCCATCACCGGCGCCGCCGGTTCTGCTGCCGCCTTTGAGCCAGAGGGCAAGGTGGAGTGTCTGGCGCCGGCGGATCCGGGTGGTGGCTGGGACTTCACCTGCCGCAGCGTCGGTACGGTGCTGGAGGAGCTGGATCTGGTGCCCCGTGGCGTCCAGACCGTCAACATGGCGGGCGCTGGCGGCGGTGTGGCTTACGCCCACACCGTGAGCAAGCGCGCAGGGGATGAGCAGCTGCTGGTGGCGGCATCGACCGCGACGACGACGCGTCTGGCCCAGGGCCAGTTCCCGGGCATGACCGCTGACATGGTCAACTGGGTCGGTGCGCTGGGTGCCGACTACGGCGTTATCGCGGTGAGTGCTGATAGCGAGTACCAGGACCTCAACGCCATCATGGAAGCGCTGAAGGAAGATCCCCGCTCGGTCAAGTTTGCAGGCGGTAGCGCCAAGGGTGGCTGGGATCACCTCAAGGTGTTGATCGCGGCACAGGCAGCTGGCGTCGAGAGCCTGCCGCGCATTCCGTACCTGTCCTACAACAACGGTGGCGAAGCCATGACTCAGGTCGTCGGTGGCCACGTCGACGCCTTCACCGGTGACATTACCGAAGCCCAGGGCTTTATGGAGTCCGGTGACCTGCGCGTCGTGGCGGTGCTGTCCGATGAGCGGCTGCCGGGGGAGTTCAGCGATATCCCGACCGCCAAGGAGCAGGGCATCGACGCGGTGGGCCCCAACTGGCGTGGCTTCTACATGCCGGCTGATATCTCCGACGACGCCAAGCAGTATTGGGTCGATGCCATGGACACCATTTACCAGAGCCAGGAGTGGAAGGACGTGATGGAAAGCAACGGCCTGATGCCTTTCCACATGAGCGCGGCGGAATTTGAAACCTTCGTCAAGGATCAGATCGCCGACATCAACCAGCTCTCCAAAGACATCGGGCTGATTCAGCAATGAGCATGTTCAACGACCGCATCTTCGGGGTCTTGATGATCGTCCTGGCCGTCGCGTACGGCTGGGGCGCTTCCCAGTTTCCCGAGCCGTTTGGTGGGGCCGAAGCGGTCGGCCCCGAGACCTTTCCCTACCTGCTGGCGGTAGTGCTGGGTCTTTCCAGCCTTTATATGGTGGTGCGCCCTGACCCGGACAATGCCTGGCCGTGGAGTCGTACGGGTGTCGAGCTGATCATCGCACTGGTTGTGCTGGTACTTTACGCCGGCCTGCTGCAGCCGTTGGGCTTTATCCTGTCGACGTTACTGGCGGTCGGTACCTTGTGCTGGCGCATGGGCGCGCGTCCCGGCAAGGCATACCTGGTGGGTGGTATCTCCGGTGTCGCGGTGTATCTGATCTTTAATTTTGCGCTGGACCTGCCCCTGCCTCTGGGCGTGCTGTCCTTCCTGGAGGTGGGCTGATGGAAACCCTTGGCTACCTGATCGATGGTTTTGGGGTCGCTCTCGCGCCTCATAACCTGATGTTTGCTCTGCTGGGTGCCTTTCTCGGTACCCTGATCGGGGCCCTGCCTGGACTTGGTCCGGCCAATGGCGTGGCGATCCTGATTCCGCTGGCGTTCACCCTTGGCTTGAAGCCGGAAACGGCCCTGATCATGCTGACCGCGGTATACGCCGGGGCTATGTATGGCGGGCGTATTTCATCGATCCTGTTGAATATTCCCGGTGACGAACCGGCCATGATGACCTGCCTCGATGGCTATCCCATGGCGCAGAAGGGCAAGGCGGCCGAGGCTCTGGCGATTTCTGCGGTGGCGTCCTTCATGGGCAGCCTGATCGCCACCGTGGGACTGATCCTGCTGGCACCGGTGCTGGCCGACTTCGCTCTGACCTTCGGACCTGCGGAGTACTTCGCCCTGTTCCTGCTGGCCTTTGCGACCCTGGGCGGCATCACTGGCAAGAACCCGATGAAGACCGTCGTGGCAGCCTGTATCGGTCTGATGATTGCGACGATCGGTATCGATAACACCGGTGTTCAGCGCTACACCTTCGGCACCCTGGAGCTGTTCGAGGGCGTCGACTTCATCATCGCCATCGTTGGCCTGTTTGCCATCTCGGAACTGCTGTTCTTTATCGAGGACCGTGTCGGTAAAGGTCAGAAGCTTATCAAGGTCAATAAGCTCAAGCTGAGCTGGGCAGACATCAAGGGCATCATGCCCTCGAGCATTCGCGGTGGCATCCTGGGCTTCATCGCTGGCGTGCTGCCAGGTGCCGGTGCCTCGTTGGGCAGCTTTATCGGCTACACCCTCGAGAAGAAGGTGGTGGGCAAGAAGGGCTACTTCGGTGAGGGCGACCCGCGCGGTGTGGCAGGCCCTGAAGCCGGTAACAACGGGGCTTCCAGCGGCGCCCTGGTGCCGATGTTGACTCTCGGTGTGCCGGGAAGCGGCACCACTGCGGTACTGCTGGCGCTGCTGATTTCCCTGAACATCACCCCTGGTCCGCTGATGTTCACCCAGAACGCCGATATCGTCTGGGGCGTTATCGCCGCGCTGCTGATCGGTAACTTCCTGCTGCTGGTGCTGAACATCCCGCTGGTGGGCATCTTCGTGAAGCTGCTATCGGTGCCGCCGATGTACCTGCTGCCGATCGTGACCATGGTGGCCTTCGTGGGGATCTACTCGATTTCCAACACCACCTTCGATCTGTACTTCATGGTGGCCTTTGGGGTCGGTGGCTATGTCCTGCGCAAGCTCGAGATACCTTTGGTACCGGTCATCCTGGGCTTGCTGCTGGGTCCTGAAATGGAGAAGAACCTGCGTCATGCCATGGATATCTCTGACGGTGACTGGACGATCCTGTGGGACAGCGGTCTGGCCATCGGTCTGTGGCTGTTCGCCGGTATTGGCCTGATCCTGCCGTACATCGTGGGTCCCATCCTCAGAAAGCGGATGGCGGTCAAGACGGCCCATACCACTCCGGGCGATTGAAGGGCAGAAGACATCCCGGTAGTGCGTATTGGTCGATTGACGTTGTTGGGCACCCCTAAGGGGTGCCCTTTTTCGTTGTTGGCTAGGGAGCGGCGGAGCCCGTGGTTGCTGGCTTACCCCCCGCGCTGCGCTAGCCAGGCTGTTGCCAGCCAGCTCCCGGCCTGCTCTAGCTGTACCGGTGTAGATCCCGCGTAGCCAAGTACCAGCCCCGCCCTGGGTGATGCACAGAGATAGTGATCGGACAGTGCGGATAACGTAATGCCTGCCTCATGTGCACGACGTATCAGCTGTTGCTCCTGAGCCACCGAATCGAGATGGGCCACCAGGTGCATGCCCGATTGCCCCGATGACAGTGACAGGCCTGACGCCACGGCGGGGGCCAAGGCCTGTCGCAGGCAGGCCTGGCGTTCACGGTAGCAGCGCCGCATGCGGGCAACATGGCGAGAGAAGTGCCCCTCCTTGATAAAGTCGGCCAGCGCCGCCTGGGCCACATATTGTCCTTCCCGGTGCAGTCTCGCGTTGGCCCGTCGAAAGTCATCGAACAGCGGCTCCGGCAGGACCAGATAGCCAAGCCGCAGACCTGGGTAGAGCACCTTGCTGAAGGTTCCTACATAGATGACCGGGTCTCCTCCGGCGAGCCCCTGCAGTGATGCCAGCGGAGGAGTGGTGTAGCGAAACTCGCTGTCATAGTCATCTTCGATGATGTAGGCGCCATGGCGTCGGGCGCACTCGAGCAGCGCCAGTCGCCGGGCCATGCTCATGGTCGCACCGCTGGGGTACTGATGGGACGGTGTTGCATAGATCAGGCGAGGGGGTTTGGCGCTGTCCGCCGCGTCAGTCTTTAGGCCCTCATCGTCCACCGGGATGGGCGTCAGCTCGAGTCCCGATGAGGCGAAGCACGCCTTTGCCCCCGCGTAGCCGGGGTCTTCAACCCAGGCCCGGTCGCCTGGGTCTGCCAACAGCCGTGTCACTAGCTCGAACGCTTGCTGAGCGCCCTGGGTGATCAGGATCTGATGTGGGTGGCAGCGCACCGAGCGTGACAGCCGCAAGTAGTCGCACAACGCCTCCCGTAGCGGCCCGTGGCCACCTCCTGTGGCGTAGCCAAAGACATCGTCATCGGCACGGTGCTGGTGTCGCTTGAGCAAGCGTTGCCACAGCTCTCGAGGAAACTGGTCGATGGCCGGCATCCCGGGGGTAAAGGCCCGGCGCTGTCCGTCCATGGCACCGCAGCTGGCCAGCAGCTGTTGACCGCGGTTGGAATAGGGGGTGGCCGTCGGTTCTGAGGTGGGGAGGGAGGCGGCAACATCGACGTCTCGTGGCCAGGCGTCGTGCAGGTCGAGACGCGCCACGTAAAGGCCCGCTCCCGGTCGAGACACCACAAAACCCTCGGCGCTGAGCCGCTCCACCGCGGCCAGAACGGTGTTGCGTCCCATCCCCAGAGTTGAAGCCAGTCGGCGCGACGATGGCAAGGCGCAGCCTTGGGGGAGGTCTCCCTGGACGATCCAGTTGCGCAGTGCCATATACAGCCGATGAGAAAGCGTACCCTCCGCATCTGTGGCAAACGTCAGTGCCAGGGCCTCGATAACCCACGAGGCATGGGACGATGAGTGGCTCACTGGTTCCCTCAATTTATTCGTAACTGGTGCTTCAAGTAGAACCACTATGCTCTCACACTCAGGGTCTGTCACCTCTGGAGGAAGTCACATGTCGATGATTCGTCCCGCCACAACGGCGGATCTTGATCGCTTGTCTGTGTTGTTCGACAGCTATCGCGTGTTCTACGACCAGCCAAGTGATCCCGCTGCCGCTCGTGACTTCCTGACCACGCGGCTGGCCTTGGCGGACTCGCGCATTCTGGTGTGGGAGGCCGACGGGGGGCTCACGGGCTTTGTCCAACTGTATCCCACCCTGTCATCGGTTCGGTTAGGTCCACGCTGGACGCTTGCCGATCTCTTCGTGGCCCCGCAAGGGCGTGGCAAGGGGGTGGGAAGGTCGTTGATGAAGGCAGCCGTCAGATTGGCCGAGGAACACGGTGTTGGCCAATTGACCCTGCTGACGCAGACCCACAACCACACTGCCCAGCGGCTTTATGAAGCGCTCGGCTGGCAACGCAACGATGCCTTCTTTGGCTACACCCTGACCTTGGCCCCCTCGTCCGGCGCTTGATGGCATAGCTAGCGACCCTCGGGCAGCGACCCTCAGGCAGCTACCCTCGGGCAGCAAAGAGAGAAAGGAGTGAACTATGCCGATGGACGGTAGCAGGGAAGGTAAAAGTGCCTTCGGTCAACCAGTGGGTGCCGAGGTGAAGGGCTGGAATGGGCCTTGTCCAATCCCCTCTGGCGAGGCGTTGCAAGGTCAGCAATGCCGGGTCGAGCGACTCGATGGCCAGCGTCACGCGCGCTCGCTGTGGGAGGCCTGGAAAGGCAACGATCCGAGCGATCCAGACGATGGTGTCGGGCGCTGGACCTACCTGGGCGGGCGTCCCTTCCATGACGCAGCTGGCTGCTACCGCTGGGCAGAGCAACGGGCCAAGCAGTCGGACCCCGTGTTTGTGGCCATCGTCGACCATCACACAGGCCAGGCGCTGGGTACCGCGTCCTGGCTCAATCTGGAACCTGAGCATGGCACCATCGAGCTGGGACATATCAGCTTCTCGCGCGCTCTGTCGCGCACGCGCATGGCCAGTGAAGCCCTGATACTGATGGCCGCTCATGCCTTTGCGCTGGGGTATCGCCGCCTTGAATGGAAGTGCGATGCGTTGAACGCGCCCTCGCGGCGTGCCGCCGAGCGGCTTGGCTTCACCTTTGAAGGCATCTTTCGCCAGCACCGGATAGTGGCAGGCCGCAATCGCGACACCGCCTGGTTTTCTCTGCTGGATCACGAATGGCGCCTGCTGGAGCCGCTCTATCGTGAGTGGCTGGCAGCTGACAACTTTGATCAGCACGGGCGGCAGAAGCGGTCACTGTCCGCCATGACAAAGGCGGTTGTCGAGCGTGGTGCGTAGATCTGACGCGCCACCATTCACTCCACACCTGACGCCTCTATACCCCTACCAAGGACACACGAACTATGTACCAACCCAAGCACTTTACCATGACGGAGCATGCCGCCATGGTGGCAGTGATGCAGCGCCATCCCTTCGCAACACTGGTGACCCATGGCGACGATGGTATGCATATCAACCACCTGCCGCTGCTGTACACGGAGACGTCGGGAGGTACTGTACTGCGAGGGCACATCGCACGTGGCAATCGTCTGTGGCAGCGCCGGTTGGCGCACGCGGTGGCGGTGTTTCAGGGCCCGGATGCCTATATCTCCCCGAGCTGGTATCCCGATAAGCAGGTTCATGGACGTGTGGTGCCTACCTGGAACTATCAGGTGGTGCACGCGCAAGGCCAGCTGAGCTTTCCCGAAGATGGTGATTGGTTCGCCTCACACCTGCGTGACCTGGTGGATCGTTTTGAACAGCCCAGGGACGACCCGTGGAGCATCGACGATGCGCCACATGACTACCTGCAAAAAATGCAGCGAGGCATCGTAGGGGTAGAGTTGGTGGTGGAGTCATTGAGCGGCAAGCACAAGGCCAGCCAGAACAAGAGCGACGAAGAGCGGGCGGGGATTCGCGCGGGGCTTGAGGCACAAGGCCGAAGTGGGGGCACGGCCGTGCTGCTGAGTGGATTATCCTAGCGATCGGCAAGCAAACACGATGTCGGTGCGAACTGCTGTCTACCCGTTGTTGGAAAGACGCTCTCCGAGCATGCCCGAATCATGCGTTATGATCGTTCTCTTGAACACAATAACCATAAGAGGACGCCACGTGAGCTATCGCATCGCAACCATTGCCGGTGATGGCATTGGCCCAGAGGTCACTGAGGCGACGGTAAGGGTGCTGGACGCCCTGCTGGGCCCTGATGTACTGATGTTTGAGTGGTTGGATGGTGGTGCAGGTCACTATCAGAAGACCGGAGAGGTGTTACCTGCAGAGACGCTGGCGGCATGCCGAGACAGCCATGCCATTCTGCACGGGGCTGCGGGGCTTCCCGGGGTGACCTATGACGATGGCACTGAAGTGGGCAACGACCTTCACTTGAAGCTGCGCTTTGGCCTTGACCTGTATGCCAACGTGCGGCCCATTCGGCTGCTGCCTGGGGTGGAGTCGCCGCTGAGGCATCACCAGCCCGGCACCATCGACTACGTGATCGTGCGTGAGAACACTGAAGGGCTGTATGCCAGCCGCGGAGCGGGGGTGGTGCTCAGAGACGAGATGGCCAGCGATAGTCTGGTGATCACTCGCAAGGGGACCGAACGGGTAGCGCGCTTCGCCTGTGAGTTGTCGCGCCGACGTCAAGGTGCCCCTCGCGATGGAAAGCACCGCGTGACCGTCTGCGACAAGGCCAATATCTTGAGAAGCTACGCCTTCTTTCGACGGGTCTGTGACCAGGTCAGCGTCGACTTCGATGACATTGAGCGGGACTACGCTTACGTGGACGCCATGACGGTCCACCTGGTCAAACGTCCCGACTTCTATGATGTCATCGTCGCAGAGAACCTTTTCGGCGATATCATTTCCGATCTTGGTGCTGCCACCGTGGGCGGTATGGGCGTATCGCCATCGGCGGAACTTGGTGACCGACATGGCCTGTTCCAGGGAGCCCACGGCAGCGCACCGGATATTGCCGGGCAGGATGCCGCCAACCCGATCGCGACACTGCTGTCCGGGGCCATGATGCTCGAATGGTTGGCCTCGGGCCACCATGATGAGCGACTGTCGCTGGCGGCGGAGCGTTTGCGCCTGGCGATTGATAAGGTGCTGGAAGCTGGCCTGCACCGCCCCCGCGAGTTTGGCGGACAGGCGGGATGTCGAGTCTTCACCGAAGCGGTGCTGGATCAGTTGGGGCGCACATAGGGCTTGATACAGGGGCTTGGTGATATTGGGGCTTGATGATTTGGAGGCTCGGTATAGCGTTCGGCTGAATCAACGGCGAAACCGCCAGACCAATGGTCTGGCGGTTTTCTTTGTCGGTAGCTCTCGTCACTCCCGAGACGAGCGGCTGTTCTAAGGCACTGGGCTCGGCACTGGGCTCGGCACTGGGTGCGGTTAAGATCCTTTTCAACGAGCGGCTGATGAGGGGAAAGGTCAGGGCAGCTATGTGTTGTTCTTGCTGTTCCCATCAATGTTAGTGATGTGTGTGCATATTGACTTGGTCATACCTAATAAAGATAAACCGATATAACAGATTCTATTGAAGCAGTTAATGTCTTTTGTGGTGTGAGAAAATTCATCATTCAGTAGATGATGTTTCATACATTTCTGCGTTTTTTTGGACTTTTTGCGCTGTTTCTTGTGTGGTTGTTGTGGCTCTTGTTTGCGTTTATATTGGCTTTTTTGCGTGGGATGTTCGTGCGATATTTATGCACTTTTAGCCTGGCCTGTGCTTTGTCGTACCTTTTTTTGTCAGTGATTGACTCTGGATGTCGTTCAGGGTGTTTTTGTGGGTGGTGTTGGGTTATCTATGGCGGAATAAGTCCGTTAATTGAGTGCCCAAGATCATGTCTGCTTCATTGCTCTCAGATGCATCAAAAGAATCCGCTATCCATCCTCTACATCCTGTCCAGGAAGGCGTCTATGTCTCCCAGATGATCGAGCCGAAGAGTTCGAAGTTTCGACTGGGGTGGTACGATGAAGTTCGCTTGGGTTCTCAGAGCGAAGTGGAACGCCTGGCTGACGCCTGGACGCTGTTGGTCAAGCAGCACGATTGCCTGCGGCTGGTGCTGGAGATCGCTCCTGACGGGAGCGTAGGCCAGCAGGTGCTGCCGTTTGGTGAACTGAAGACATCACTGGAATGCCTGGACTTTTCTCAGGCAGAAGATCCCCGGTCAGCCGCCAGGGAATGGATGAAACAGCAGATTGATGGGGCGCCAGACTTTACGGATAGATCCACAGGTCCTGTGTCTTTAAGCTTGCTAGGGTTGGGTGATAATTCCTACTTTCTGTGCTTGATGACTCACCACGTTTTTGTCGATGGTGTTGGCCTGGCGGTGCTGCGAGAATCATTGAGAAAGGCGTATCAATGTCTTCTCGATGACGCCAGTGTCGAGTGGTTGAAGGCGTCTCCCGCCTATCTGCCACAAGTCTATTCGGCTCGCGAGTATTTGAGCTCTTCCAGGTATCGCAAGGACGAGGCGTATTGGCGTGACTTTCTGTCATCCCACGAGGTGACGCGTCTGAATGCCTGGTACCGAAGCTCTACCAAGCAGCAAGGAAAGTGGCTGAACCGAGATCTACCTGAAGCGGTGAACCGCTCGATCAAAGAATATTGTGAAAGCACGGGTGCCAGCCCCCTGAGCGTCTTGATAGCTGCCTGTGGCTGTCATTTTGCGACACAGACGGCGGGAGATAGCCTGGTCTTTGGTCTGGCTCTCCATGGGCGTCGCGGCAAGAGTGCAGAGCAGACCATCGGGATGCAGGCGAATGCGGCCTTGGTGCACTGTCCAGTCACAGAGATGCGAGAGGCGTCGTTCTCCGACCTGGTGGCGAGAGCGGGGCGAAACACCCTCAAGGCATTCAGACACGGCTGCTATCCGGCCGCCGAAGTGCGGCGAATGCAGCAGGACAGCACTCAGGATCACTGCGACATCGTCATGATGTACAACAATTTTGACGATCAGGTGGCGTCCTATACAGAAGAGCTCAATCCCACGGATGTGATCCTTCCACTGCAGATCAAGCTGCTGGACTACGGTAGTGGCAGGAGCCTGCAGATTCGTTTGATCTATTCCGATCACTACTTCAGTGAGTCGGATGCCGAGCAGATGATGAGTGCCATGATCGATCTCATGGCGCGAGGCGTGCGGGCAGCGGACCGTACGGTCGCCAGTCTGTGTCTTCCCAGTGCAGATGATCTCGCCGCAATGCGTCAGTGGAACTCGGCTACGGCTCCCTTGCCCGTGGGCACGACCCTGACCGATATGTTCGAGGCCCAGGTACGTCAGACGCCACAGGCGCCAGCGTTGACCGACGGCCAGGTGACCCTGAGCTTTGCCGAACTCGATGTGCTCTCCAACCGTGTGGCGCATGGACTGCGGCTCCAGAGTGAGCAGCAGCGCGGAAGCGCGCTGGCGCCAGATTCCTTGGTAGGACTCTATCTGGATCGCACCGTGGATCTCGTGGTCGCGATACTCGGTGCGCTGAAGGCAGGCGCCGGTTATCTCCCACTGTCGCCAGAGCACCCTGGCGAGCGCCTGGGTTTTATCGCGGCAGATGCCGCTCCTGCGTTCATCTTGTGTCATGCGCAATATCAGGAGCGACTGCGCGATGGCCTGAGCGGCGTGACCGATAGCCCCATCGTGTTGACGATGACACCGGACGCCGCCTGGTTAGGTGAAGAGACACGCCCCCCTAAGGTGGCCAGCGATCACCATCTCGCCTACGTCATCTACACCTCGGGTACCACTGGGCAGCCTAAAGGTGTAATGGTGGAGCATCGTCATGCTGTCCACCTGGTACTGGCTCAGCAGGCGATCCTGGATGCCCATGAGTGTGCTACCAGCCTCCTGTACGCAGATACCATTTTCGATGCCAGCGTATCGGAGCTTTTTGTGGGCCTCCTAGCAGGCTCGAAGAGTGTCATTTGTTCCCAGGCCGCACGACACGACCCTGCACTGCTGAGTCAATTGGCCGAGCAGCAGGCGATAGAGCTGGCCACTTTGCCCCCGGTATTGCTCGGTCAGCTTGATCCTAAGCGTTGGTCGTCGCTGCGGGCATTGGTAGTAGGTGGAGAGGCACCGACCGCCAAGTTGATGGATCGCTTCTTCAACGAGGGACGTCGCCTGTTCAATGGGTATGGTCCGACCGAAGCAGCGGTATGCGCCACGGCTCATCTCTATCGTCCCGGTGACCCGGCGACAATGATTGGCACGCCGTTAGTCAATGTTCAGGCGCATGTACTGAACAAGCATATGGCTGAGGTGCCGATAGGCGCCATTGGTGAGCTCTACATAGGTGGGGCCGGTGTTGCCCGGGGGTATCTTGGCCGTGATGAGTTGACCCGGGAGCGCTTCGTCGACAATCCCTTCGCTACGGATGACCAGCGTGCCCTCGGGCATACGCGACTTTACCGTACCGGTGACCTGGTGCGCTGGTTGCCTAGTGGTCACCTGCTATACCTCGGACGTAACGATACCCAGGTCAAGGTGCGGGGCTACCGCATCGAGCTTGGCGAGATCGAAGCTGCCTTGGTGGCCCAGCCTGACGTTCACCAGGCGGCCGTTATTGCCTGGGGGGAGTCGCCGCATTACGCGTTGGCGGCTTATGTGGTGATGGTAGACGGCCAGAGCCTCGAGCTGGCGAGCCTGAGGCAGCGACTGGCCGAGCGACTTCCTCCCTACATGCTGCCGACAAGCATTCAGGGAATCGACGCGATTCCGCTGACCATCAACGGCAAGGTGGACAAGCGAGCGTTGCCGGCCCCGAGCCAGACGGCGATAGGCCAGGATCAGTACGTGGCCCCTCGCACCGCGTTGGAGCAGTCGCTGTGCGAGCACTGGGCCAGTGCACTTGGCTTGGAGCGGGTGGGTATCGAGGATGACTTTTTCCAGATAGGCGGTGATTCCATCATTGCCATCCAGCTGGTGGGGCGTCTGCGGCAGGCGGGAATTCGCCTGCAGGGACGCGATCTCTTCGAAGCCTCTCGCATCTCGTCACTCGCAGCACTGCTGCAGCAACGCATCAGCGTCGATGAAGCGGAACAGGGAACGCTGTCCGGAGCCTTCGCCTTGGCGTCGACCCAACGTCACTGGCTTTCGAGCGGTGCCGGCAGGTGTCAGGGAGACAGTGCAACTCAGGTGGAGCCGGACGCGCAGCAGCTAACCGTGTTGCCACAGGACCATGACACAGCGGCGGTGGCGGAGGCGTCTTCGGGCGCCTACCAGGCTGGCGCCGCCACCAGTATGCTGACCGACGCTTTCAAGCTGGCACGTGACTCGGGGCAGCTCGTGTTGGTAGAAACGCCAGAGGGCGTCGGTGAACAGGAGATCAAGGTCGCCCTGGGGCGGCTTGCAGATCAGCACGACATGCTGCGTAGTCGCCCCTTGCTGGTTGACGGTGAATGGCAACAGCACTATATCGCCGACGCCCCTTTGCCTGCGCTAGCGACCCTCGACGGGTGTGACCATGACGTGACGACCCAGGCGCTGGCCTTGGCCCGCCAATGGATGGCTTGTGACGTGGCGGTGGACCCCTTGTGGCAGTCCGCGCTGACGGCAAGAGCGGGAAAGCCTGGGGCGCTGATGCTGTTCGTTCATCCCTTGCTGGCAGATCGTACATCCCTGCAGATTCTGCGGCGGGATCTGCAAAGGCTGCTGGCGGGCGAGCCCCTACCCGCCAAGACCAGCAGTTTTCGCCAGTGGGTGGAGTCGTCAGGAAGCGCCTCTACGCTTGATGGCCAGACGTTACCTGCTGCGTTGGACGGTGAAAGGCATGCTGTTGAGGCAGACGCGCTTGTCGCGGGGGCAAGCCAGGAGTGGCAGCGTGTCACTCGGTCACTGTCGACGGAAGACACCCTGGTGCTGCTGAAGGAAGCGCCTGCCGGCTTTCATAGCCGCGTGGACGAGCTGTTGATCAGTGCACTGAGCCAGGCCCTTGCTGACACCCTTGAGCAGCCGGAGGTCATGCTGTTGCTGGAGGGAGACTATCGCCATGCTGGCCGTCATGGCGGGCGACATGGCGGCAACGCCTCGCTCGACCTTGACGCTACGGTCGGGCAATTTACCTTCCCCTACATGCTTTCCGTGTTGGCGAAGGGGGAGCTGGATACCTTGGTGATGGGGGTGAAGGAGGCGGTGCGAGCACACCTGAACCGCGCACTCGTCCCAATGGTACAGGGCGGCTTGCCAGACCCCTTATCGCGACCTTCGCCAGCCCCTTTGCCAGACACTTCGTCACTCTCTGCATCACAGGGAGGAGCACAGCCCCTGGCCAGCTTTTGCTTCCTGGGTGACGTGGCGGAAGACACTCAGCACCTGCTCGACGCCGAGTTGAGCGGCATTGTGGATCCAGGTCCTGCTGGCGAGTCGATGTCGATTGTGCAAGTGCAGGTCATCAGCCGGGTGGTCGGGGGTGAGCTACAGGTGGATCTAGTGACCTGCCTAGGGGCTGAGACCGCCTGCACGCTGGCCGAGTCCTTTCTGACGAGACTGGCTGAAGTCGTGCAATTGGCGTTGGAAGCCTCCCGTGGTAGCGGTAGGCACACGCCATCTGATTTTGCTATTCAAGGCATCTCGATGGAGAGGTGGCTGCGCCTGACGGATCGCCGCGATGTGGAGGCGGTCTACGTTGCGACAAGCTTGCAGAAGGGCATGATTTCCCATGCGCTGAACTATCCCGAAGATGATGCGTATCGTGTTCAGGTACTGGTGGACTACACCACGGGTGTCAACCTGGATCAGTATCGACGTGCCTGGGAACTGTTGGTGGCCCAGTACGAGAGTCTCAGGATTGGCTTCGATTGGGACGGCGACGAGATTCTGCAATTGGCAGAACGCCAGATTGCCTTGTCGGATCGCCATTTCAGGGTTCGAGACCTTTCGTCCGTTCGCCCGGAAGATCAGGAGCATATTATCGAGGAAGCGTGCCAGGCTGATCGCGACGAAGGTTTTGACCTGTCGTTGCCTGGACTCTTCCGGGTCACCGTGTTCAGTCGAGGAGAAAGCAACGCCACGGTGCTGATTACCGTTCACCACGCCATCAGCGATGGGTGGTCTACCTCGCTACTGTGGCAGAGCCTGCATGGCTTCTACGATGCGCTGACTCAGGGACGCTGCCCCACGGTATGTCGCGACCGTGCCTATGGTGCGGCTCAGCGTCATTATCTCAATCATCGCAGACGTTCCGCGGCCTGGTGGCAACAAAAACGGAATACCTGGCAGGGCCCCACAACGCTCGACGGATTGCTCGCGGGCCGCGGATGGCGTGAGGCGCGGGTGGTTCAGCAGCCGCTATCGTCGGCCTTGACCGTGGATGAGGACCTTTATCGTCGCATGCAGGCCCTGTGTCACGCCTCCGGTCTGACCTTCAATACGCTGGTTCAGATGGCCTGGCACAAGCTGCTGCAAGGGTTCAGTGGCGCCACCCAGACCATTACCGGGATGACGCTGTCGGGCCGCGATCTGCCCGTAGAAGGGATCGAGCACAGCATCGGTCTCTACATCAATACCTTGCCCCTCGTCATCGACTGGGAGGCCAAGGCGACGGTGCGCGATGTGCTCAACGCGGTGCAGCGTGCGACCGTCGATATGAACACCTATACCGAAGTGTCTCTGGCGGAGCTGCAGGAGGGAGGGCAGCGGCTGTTCCATAGCCTGGTGGTATTCGAGAACTATCCGGCGCCGGCAGAGGGCGGCGCCCTGGAGCAGACGCGCTCGGTACGGGCGATCCAGGAAAAACTGGACTATCCGCTCGCCCTTGTCGCCAGAGAGATGGGCGGGAAACTGATCTTCCGCCTGGACTCGGACAGCCGCTGGTTGAGTGATGCCGATGCGATGGCGTTGCTGCAGCGGCTAGTGAGGGTCATTGGGCAAGTCGTGGAGGCCCCGGATGCGCACCATGTAGACCTGTCGCTTCTGCTGAAGGGCGAGCGGGAGTTGATCCAGCACTGGAACGCGACCAGCGCTCCCCGTCGTTCTGGTGTCACCCTGCATGGACTGTTCGAGGCCCAGGTGGCGCGCACTCCGGAGGCCACGGCGCTGGTGGATGAGCACACCTCGCTGACCTATCGAGAGCTGGACGCACGGGCCAATCAGGTCGCTCACGGGCTGCGCCACGAGTACGCCAGCGCCCATGCCGGGCAGCCGATGGCACCCGATACTCGGGTAGGCCTGTACCTGGACCGTCGTGTCGACATGATCGTGGCGATCCTCGGCATTCTCAAGGCAGGAGGCGCCTACGTCCCCCTGTCGCCCGAGCATCCGCGGGACCGGTCCGTGTTCATGGCCGACGATGCCAAGCTGGGAGTGCTGCTTTGCCAGCAGGAGTATCAGACCCGCTGGAGCGAATGCATGGAGGAAGTCGCATCGAAGCCTGTATTGCTGACAATGGCGGCCGATGCCTCCTGGCTGGGGGCGTCTGAGCCCGTGGCACCGATGGCCCAGGAAGATCACCTGGCTTATGTGATCTACACCTCGGGCACGACGGGGACCCCCAAGGGCGTGATGATCGAGCACCGCCATGCGGTCCACCTGGTCGAGGCCCAGCAAGAGCGCTTTGGCGTGCTGGATTGCACTACCAGCCTGCTCTATGCGGATATTATCTTCGATGCCAGCGTGTTCGAGCTGTTCGTCAGTCTGGCGTCGGGACTTCGCTGCGTGCTGTGTTCGCAGGAGGCCAGACGGGATGTGGCCTTGCTGAATGACCTGGCCCAGAGCTACCAGATCGAGCTGACCATACTGCCGCCGGTCATGCTCGGGCAGTTGGATCCAGCCTGTTGGCGTTCGTTGAAGACGCTGGTGGTGGGAGGAGAGGCGCCGGTCAGGGACTTTCTCGACCGCTTCCATCGCGAGGACCTGAGGCTTTTCAACGCCTACGGACCTACCGAGGGCACCGTCTGTGCCACGGCTCACCGCTATCAGCCTGGGGATCCCTCCGCCAAGATCGGCAAGCCACTGACCAACGTGCAGGTGCATGTGCTTGATGAGCAGATGGCTCCGGTACCCGTCGGTGCCGTTGGAGAGCTGTATATCGGTGGCGCTGGGGTGGGCCGGGGATATCTGCATCGCGATGCGTTGACCCGGGAGCGCTTCGTGGCGGACCCCTTCGCGGGGGCAAGCACTCACGGTGAGCAAGGGGCACGTCTGTATCGCACGGGCGATATGGTGAGGTGGCTGCAGGATGGCAGCCTGATCTATCTCGGACGTAACGATGACCAGGTGAAGATACGCGGGTACCGCATCGAGCTGGGTGAGGTCGAGACCGCATTGACGTCGCAGCCGGAGATCAGTCAGGCGGTGGTCGTCGCCCACGGTCAGCCAGGGCAGCAGAGTCTGGCGGCCTATGTGATCCTGGCGCCAGAGCGAACCATCAGCATGGCGGAGCTACGTCATCGGCTGGCGGAGCGGCTGCCGTCCTACATGATGCCGGCGAGCTGCACCTGCATCGATGCGATTCCCCTGACGATCAATGGCAAGTTGGATCGTCAGGCGCTTCCCGAACCCGAGGAAGAGGATCGCCAGCAGTCCTATGTGGCGCCTCGCACCACCCTGGAAGCAACACTCTGCGAGCATTGGGCGCGGGTACTGGGGCGTGAAAGGGTCGGCATCGAGGACGACTTCTTCCAGATTGGTGGCGACTCCATCATCAGTATTCAGCTGGTCGCCAGACTGAGGCAGGCGGGGATTGCCTTGCAGGGTCGGGACATCTTTGACGCGCCTCGCATCTCGTCGCTGGCGGCCCGCCTGGCCCAGCGTCAGGATGGGGCCGACATTGATGCCGAGCAGGGCCGGCTTGCCGGCACGTTCTCGCTGTTGCCGATTCAATCGTGGTTTTTCGAGCAGGAGTTTGCCCAGCCGGGGCATTGGAATCAGGCCTTCATGGTGGCCATACCCGAGCGCGTGACCGTGCCCGAGCTGCAAGATGCCCTGATGGCACTGAGCCACCAGCACGACATGCTCTGCTGCCGGTTCGTGCGTGAGAAGTCAGGGTATCGGCAGTGCTATGCACCGGACATGATGCCCGCCCCGGTGATCACGCTGTCGGTGACGGAGGGTGACGATGAGTGGCTCCAGCAGGAATTGACGCGGCATCAGAGCCAGTTTGACATCGAGCGTGGACCTCTGTGGCAGGTGATCCACCTCAGCGGCTATGACGATGGCCGCTCGCGCCTCTGTTTTGCCCTGCATCATCTGGTGGTGGATGCAGTGTCCTGGCGGATTCTGGCACGGGATCTGGTGCAGTTGCTGGAAGGTGGCAGCCTGCCGTCCAAGACAACCAGCTATCGTCAGTGGGTGGCGGCGGTCCATCGCTACGCCCAGGAGCACACCGAGCAGGCCAGTTACTGGCGGCATGTCGTGGCCGCGGATGGCGGGGAGCAGTGGCTCGAGGAAAGGTGCCAGCAGCAGGCATTGCAAGCACCTGCCTCGGCGACGCTGGAATTTTCTCGAGAGGACACCGATGCACTGCTGCATCAGGCCCCTGCCGGCTATCACACCCAGATCAATGACCTGCTGGTGAGTGCCGTGTCCCTGGCTCTGGCAGATGTGCTGAAGCAGTCAGACGTGACCCTGCTGCTGGAAGGCCATGGTCGTCAGCCCCTGGACGATCGAATCGATCTGTCGTCTACCCTGGGCTGGTTCACGGTCCAGTATCCGGTGCGGGTCAATACCGAGGGTGACACTGAAGAGGTGATCATCAGGACCAAGGAAGGACTTCGTGGCATTCCCGACGGCGGTCTTGGCTTCGGTGCGCTGAAGCAGGCCGGCTGGTTGCCGGAAGCCTCGATGCCGCGGATCAGCTTCAACTATCTTGGCCAGTTCTCAGCGCCGCAGCAGGCGACCTATGGACTGGTGGTGGAGCCCTGCGGGCGGGCCATGTCTCCGGACAACCGCGATCGCTTTATCATCAACATCAACGGAGCCGTGCTCGACGATCAGCTGTTCTTTGACGTCACCACCCAGCTGGGAGAAAGCGTTTCCATCGAGGTAAGAGACCGTCTGCAGGAGCGCCTTCAAGAGGTGGCCGCCACGGCCATGGATGCGGCGCGCACTGGTGGCGTGCGCACACCTTCGGACTTCGATGTCACAGGGTTGACCCTGTCTCGTCTAAGTTCTCTGGAGCAGCGCTACGATGTCGAGGCGCTGTATGCCGCCAACAGCCTGCAGGTGGGGATGATCTTCCATGCCTTGAATCATCCCGAGGACGATGCCTACCGCGTGCAGCTGCTGGTCGACTATTCAGAGGGCTTGCGCATCGACCACTATCGCCGCGCATGGGAGCTGTTGGTGGAGCACTATCCGAGCCTGCGTATCGGCTTTGACTGGGAGGAGGGCGATATCCTGCAGGTGGTGGCGAGATCACTGACGCTGGATGAACACTGCTTCCGTCTTAAGGACATCAGCGACGTACCGCTTGAGGAGCATGATCGAACCATTGAGGAGATTCAGGCGCAGGATCGTTTGGAGAGTTTCGACCTGTCGCGCCCGGGACTGTTCCGCGTCACGCTGATTCAGCGCGGTACTCACGGAGTGACCGTGCTGGTCAATACCCATCATGCGGTGACCGACGGATGGTCGACCGCCCTGTTGTGGCAAAGCCTGCATGGCTACTTCGATGCCATCGAGCGGGGGGAGCATCCACGTCCGGGGCGCGATGATGCCTACGCCGAGGCCCAGCGCTATCAGCTGCGACAGGCAGACGCTACCCGCTCCTATTGGACCGCCAAGAAGGTGACCTGGGAAGGTGAGACCAGTCTGGAGGGGCTGCTCGAGGGTCGCGAGTGGCGTGATACTCGAGTCATACGGAGCCCGGTAGCGGCAGGTCTGGTGCTGGAGGAGCGGGTGCAAGACGGCATGCAGTCTCTGTGTCACGAGCTGGGTGTCACCCTGAACACCATTGTGCAGACGGCTTGGCACAAGCTCTTGCAGGTCTACAGCGGAGCCTCCCAGACCATCACCGGCATGACGCTTTCCGGGCGCGATATTGCGGTACAAGGGATCGAGCAGAGCGCGGGTCTGTTCATCAATACGCTGCCGCTGGTCATCGACTGGCCCGCCGATGGCAGGGTACGTGATGTGCTCGCCACTGTTCAGGCCACGACCCTGGAGATGAACACCCACTGTGGAATTCCCTTGGCCGAGCTGCAGCCTGGGGCGCAGCGGCTGTTTCATAGCCTGGTGGTGTTCGAGAATTACCCGGTGGCCAAGGCCGACGGTGAAAGCGGAGACACCAAGCGTCATGTGCGCGGGGCCCAGGAAAAGGTCAACTACCCGCTGTCGCTGATCGTCTTCATGGACCAGGGGCGGCTGTCGTTCAAGCTGGAGTCTGACGCCAGCTGGTTGAGTGAAGATAACGCTCAGCGTTTGCTCGAGCGTCTGGCCCATGTGGTGGGGCAGATGGTGCATATCGCGGCGACGGGCGGTCGCCACTCCGAGATTGAGCTGTTGCTTAAAGAGGAGAAAGCGCAACTGCTGGACCAGTGGAACAGCACTCATCAGCCGCTGACCTCCGCCATGACCCTGCATGGTCTGTTTGAGGACCAGGTGGCAAGGACCCCAGACGCCATTGCCCTTGTCGATGACGCGGTCCAGCTCAGCTATGCACAGCTGAACAGCAGAGCCAATCGCGTCGCGCATGGTCTGCGTCAGCAGCACGTCGAGCTGTTCCAGCGACCGATCACCGCGGATACGTTGATTGGCCTCTACCTGGATCGCGATGTCGACCTGGTCGTGGCCATCCTCGGGATTCTCAAGGCGGGGGCCGCCTACGTACCGATGTCGCCGGAGCATCCGAACGAGCGTTCCCGTTTTATCGTGGAGGATGCTGGCCTCGGCTTGGTGCTGTGTCATGAGCAGTACCGTTCAAGGCTACAGGGATGGTGGTCCGACATGGCGCAGATGCCCGGGCTGGTGACGCTGACCGATGACGCCGCTTGGCTGGGCTCGGAAGACGACGCGACAGCGGTCGCAACGCCGGACAGTCTGGCGTATGTCATCTACACCTCAGGCACCACGGGGGTGCCGAAAGGGGCGATGATCGAGCACCGTCATGCGGTCAATCTGGTGGCGGCCCAGCGACAGCGGTTTGGGGTGGAAGAGTGTGCCACCAGCCTGCTGTTCGCCGACGTCATCTTTGACGCCAGCGTGTTTGAGCTGTTTGTCAGCCTTGCCTGTGGTCTTCGCTGTGTCGTGTGTTCTCACGAGGTCAGGCGAGATGTGCTCGAGCTTGATCGAGTGGCCAAAGAGCAGAAAATCGAACTGGCCATCCTGCCCCCGGTCATGCTGGGGCAGCTCGACCCGAGTCACTGGCGCTCGCTCAAGACGCTGGTAGTGGGTGGTGAGGCGCCTGTCACCGAGCTGCTTGACCGCTTCTATCGGGACGATCTGCGTCTCTACAATGCCTATGGTCCCACCGAAGCCGCGGTCTGTGCGACGGCCCATCGCTATCACCCCGGAGACGCCGCCCAGCAGATCGGTACGCCGCTGTTGAATACCCAGGTATATGTTCTTGATCAAGGCATGCTGCCTGTCCCGGTGGGCGCCACAGGAGAACTCTACATTGGTGGAGCCGGTGTAGGACGGGGCTATCTGAACCGTGACAGCCTGACTCAGGAGCGCTTCCTCGAGAACCCGCTGGCGCCGGAGCCGGATGCACATTGTCCCGGTAGCCATCGTCTCTACCGCACGGGTGACCTGGTCCGCTGGCTACCGGATGGCGGCCTGCTCTACCTGGGGCGTAATGATGCTCAGGTGAAAATCAGGGGCAATCGTATTGAACTGGGTGAGATCGAAGCGGCATTGACGGCTCAGCCGGAGGTGCGCCAGGCGGTAGTGGTGGCTTATGGCGACGCCGGTCAGCAAAGTCTTGCCGCCTATGTGGTGTCCGCGGAGGAACAGCAGATCGAGGTCGCCACCTTGAAGCAGCGCCTGTCGGAGCGGCTGCCGTCCTATATGGTGCCAGCCAGCTGCCAGTTCATTGACGCGATTCCGTTGACCATCAACGGCAAGCTCAACCGCAAGGCGCTTCCTGCACCGACCCTGGAGGGCTCCGCCCAAGCCTACGTGGCGCCCAGGACGTCACTCGAGGCTCAGCTGTGCCAGCAGTGGCAAGAGGTGCTGGGCCATGAGCGGGTCGGCGTCGAGGATGACTTCTTCCTGTTGGGAGGAGACTCGATCAAGCTGATCAAGTTGACCTCCCTGATGCGGGCCCAGGCAGGGCACACGGTGTCCGTATCGGCGTTCTATCGCTACACCACGGTGTCCCAGCTGGCCGAGTTCATCGCCAGCGGGGAAGGCGAGGAGCTCAGCATGCTGATGCGCTTCCTCGGCGGCGGCAGGGAGAGCGGTAGTAAGCTGTTCATGGTTCATGCAGGCTACGGCAACAGTGATGTGTACAGGACGTTGGTCGACGCCATGGGCGAACACTACGCCTGTTACGGCATCGACAACTACAACCACACCGTGGTCCAACCGGAAGCCTCTTTGATCAATATTGCAGCGCTCTACCTCAAGGTCATGGAGGAGCATCTGGCGGTGGATCAGGAGGTGCGCCTGCTGGGTTGGTCACTGGGCGGCAATATCGCCACCGAGATGGCCTGGCAGCTGGAGCAGCGAGGCTTCACCAAGGTTCGTCTGTACCTGCTGGACACCTACTTCAACATGGGGGACGCGGACTTTCTTGGTAACGCCAAGGACGTGCGCGATGATTTCGAGCAGGAGTTGGTCAACAAGGGTATCCCGCCGGATGAGTTTCTGTTGAACCGCTGGGAGGAGCTGTACGAGGTCAACCGTGACATGCTGCGCTCCGCCCTTGAGCGACCGCTGAAGAGTACTCAGGTCGTGCTGTTCAAGGCGCTGGAAGAGGTGGCGCCCGTCGAGGGCCGGCCTGGTGGTGTCCCCGATGATCTGGTGCTGAGCTCGGTCTTTGACAATAACGTTGCCGAGTTCTCACGTACGGTACCCGCCCTCATTCCATGCCCGGGAGTGACCCATATGGGGATGCTGGATGCCGTTGACTGGATCGCCGAGGTGCTGGTCAACGACCTGACCGACCCCTTGAAGACGTAAGCGTATCGGCGAAGGTGATGCAGTATGTCAAATGTGACTGCCTGAGCCGTTCAGCCCCCGTCGGTCGAGAAGGGGAATGAGCTTCATCTCGATCGGCGGGGCTGGCACTCCGCTCACGGGCGATCGACAGGCCTACGGCCAGCCCTTCCAGCTGAGGGCACTGCACCGGCCTGGGCTCGCTATCGCTGGCTTCTGGCTCGCTAGCAGTGGGGCGGTGCAAATGTCGTGGGCGCGCAGCAAGGAGCCTGTGCGACAGGCGCTGGCCAGGGTGCCGTTGCCGTCCGAATTGGAGGGCGCTGTAGCGAAACGGCGCGATGAGTACCGGGCCGGGCGACTCTGCGCGGTCTATGCGCTTGGTCTGTTGGGCATCGACAGCGGGGTGCCGGGCAGGGGGGCTGACCGTCTTCCGCGGTGGCCCCCTGGCGTGCTTGGCAGCATCTCTCACTGCAGCGATCTGGCGTTATCCGCCGTGGCACCCTCTGATTTATATGCAGGGGTGGGCATTGACGTGGAGCAGTGTCTGGACGCTGATGAGGCCGATAGCGTGGCAGAGGTGGTCGCGAGTGGTGCTGAACTCCTGCACCTTCCAGGGTGGCTATCGAGGTCTATGGCGGTGACGCTTCTTTTCAGTGCAAAGGAGGCGATCTACAAGGCCATCTTTCCTGATCTAAAGCGCTACGTGGACTTTGCGGAGGTCTGTCTGCATCGTGCGCTGCCTGGCCTTCTTGTCTTTCGTCCGTCGTGCGCATGGCAATCTGCTGGACCAGCCCACGGGAGGGCGCCTTGTCACGAGCATATCGAGTGGCCTGTGGCCTTCCATATTGAAGCGGGGAAGGTCATCACCCTGTGCCTGCTCGGGGGTGAGTCGTAAGGCGGCTCTTAGCGGGATGGCGCGGAACGTCTTGAAGAACGTTACTAAGGCTTTGGGATGGCAGACGTCAACGTCTGCTTTTGGTGCAAGTCGGCTAGGGTGGCTGCACCAAGAGGGTGCCTTTGCCAGTCCGAAGAGAACCGGGAGATAACACCGGGGCCCGTGAAAACATAAGTGGCATGGAACTTGCTTTGTCAGAGTGAGGCGACGATCGCGCACCGCGACCTGTCGCCACGACTCCGATAACGACAACGTCACCCTGGAGAATTTCCCATGTCCTTAGCTTCGGCCTCTGCTGTGCTCAATCCTGCCCGCCGTTCCTTGGCGCTTTCTGCCTTTGCGCTGTCAGCACTGTCTGTGGCGATGGCGGCTCCCGCCGTTGCCGACGAGGACCCGATCAAGGTCGGCATCCTGCATTCCCTGTCCGGCACCATGGCGATCAGCGAGTCGACGCTTAAGGACACCATGCTGATGCTGATCGAGCAGCAGAATGAAGCGGGGGGATTGCTGGGTCGCGAGCTGGAGCCGGTGGTGGTTGACCCGGCATCCAACTGGCCGCTGTTTGCCGAGAAAGCGCGTGAGCTGTTGGCCCAGGATGAGGTCGACGTGATCTTCGGCAACTGGACCTCGGTCTCTCGCAAGTCCGTGTTGCCGGTGGTGGAAGAGCTTAATGGGCTGCTGTTCTACCCGGTTCAGTATGAGGGGGAAGAGTCCTCCGAGAACGTCTTCTACACCGGCGCTGCACCGAATCAGCAGGCCATTCCGGCCGTCGACTACCTGATGAACGATGTCGGCGTGGAGCGCTGGGTGCTGGCGGGTACCGACTACGTCTATCCGCGCACCACCAACAAGATCCTCGAGGCCTACCTGAAGTCCCAGGGGGTGGCCGACGAGGACATCATGGTCAACTACACCCCTTTCGGTCACTCGGATTGGCAGAACATCGTCTCCGAGATCAAGCAGTTTGGCGGAGCGGGCAAGAAAACCGCCGTGGTCTCCACGATCAACGGCGACGCCAATGTTCCCTTCTATCGTGAGCTGGCCAATCAGGGCGTTGATGCCGCTGATATTCCAGTCGTCGCCTTCTCCGTAGGTGAGCAGGAGCTGTCCGGCCTGGATACGGCTCCCTTGGTAGGCCACCTGGCAGCCTGGAACTACTTCATGAGCGTCGACGAAGACGCCAACTACGACTTTATCGACGCCTGGTACGACTACACAGGGGACGACAACGCCGTGACCAACGACCCCATGGAAGCTCACTACATTGGCTTCAACATGTGGACAGAAGCGGTGCGCAAGGCCGGTACCACCGAGGTGGACGCCGTCAAGGAAGCCATTATTGGGGTGTCGGTGCCCAACCTCACCGGTGGTTACGCCACCATGATGCCCAACCACCACATCACCAAGCCCGTGCTGATCGGTGAAATCCAGGACAACGGCCAATTCTCGGTCGTGTGGGAAACGCCCTCCACCGTCGCTGGGGATGCCTGGTCAGACTACCTGGAAGGCTCCCGCGATCTGATCAGCGACTGGCGTGCACCGCTCGAGTGCGGCAACTACAACGTGGTGCAGGGTAGCTGCGGCGGCGGCGCCGACGTTGCTGCCACGGAGTGACATTCGCTACCAAAAACACGGCCGGGGCGCCATGACGTCCCGGCCAGGACCACGCCCATCATGATGCCCTTGACGATCTGACAAGGGCGCTCACGGAATTCCGCTATGAACACAACAGCATGGCGATACTGGTTGAAGGCGCTGCTGCTGGTCAGCCTGGTCGCTCTTGGGCCATGTGCTCTTGGACAGGACAACGCCGCAGCGCAGGACACCAGTGCAACTCTAGAGGAAGACGCTGGTCGCGAGCTGCTGCAGGCACTCGCTGAGGCCAACTTTCGCGAAAAGGAGGCAGCTATCGATGCCATTGCCGCGAGTGGTGACACGCGCGCACGCGGATGGCTCGAGAGTTTCGCCGAGGGCAAGCTGGCCCAGGTCAAGGACAGCGGCGACATTGTCGTGATTCTGGCCAACCGAGGCCGGCAATGGCCGGTGGCAGACGCCCTCACCATGGAAGAGGCGGGGGAGGTGTCGCGGCGCGAGCTTGACCGGGTCGCCATCAACAATCGTCTGCGTGGCCACCTGGACAGCACCCTGGCCCTGCTGGATCTGCGCGTCGATGATCCCGCACAGCGGCTGATTGCAGCGAAAGCGCTGCTGGGGGACGTCGATACCGAGGTGGTGGAGTCCCTGTCGGAACTTGCCCAGAACGAGAGTGACCCGGAGGTGGCGGCGGCCCTGACCCAGGCGATTGCCATCCACCGACTGGAGCAGGGCGACAGCGCCGCTGTCGCGGACCTCGCCGGCAGCCTGAATGGACAGGTCAGGGCGGCATTGATGCAGGCCAGCCGCAGCGAAGACGCCATGGTGGCCGACGCGGCGTCCGCAGCGCTGGCTGACATTGAGCAGTCGCTGAAGCTCAATCGCGCCGCAGAGACGCTGTACTTCGGCCTGTCGCTGGGCTCGGTGCTGGTGCTGGCGGCGATCGGTCTGGCCATCACCTTCGGCGTGATGGGTGTGATAAACATGGCTCACGGCGAACTGATCATGCTGGGAGCCTATACCACCTGGGCGATGCAGCAGCTGTTGCCGGGGCAGCCGGGGCTGGCGCTGCTGCTGGCGATTCCGGCGGGCTTCCTGGTGGCGGCGCTGGTGGGCGTGGCCATCGAGCGGGGCGTCATCCAGTTTCTGAAGGGGCGGCCGCTGGAAACCCTGCTGGCCACCTTTGGTGTCAGCCTGATCTTGCAGCAGCTGGTACGTACGCTGATTTCTCCCCTGAATCGTACCGTGGTGACACCGGAGTGGATGAGCGGCTCGCTGGTCATCAACGATGCGCTGTCGCTGACCCTCAACCGGCTGTACGTGCTCGGGTTTGCGGTGCTGGTCTTTGCCGCGCTGATGCTGGTCATGCGCAGGACGCGATTGGGCCTGGAGGTGAGAGCTGTCACCCAGAATCGTGCCATGGCGCGTTCCATGGGGATTCGGGCGACCCGTGTCGATATCTTGACGTTTGCGTTGGGCTCCGGCGTGGCAGGCCTTGCTGGCGTGGCGCTGTCCCAGCTGACCAACGTGGGTCCCAACCTGGGTCAGAACTACATCATCGATTCCTTCATGGTGGTGGTGTTCGGCGGCGTCGGCAATCTGTGGGGCACCCTGGTGGCGGGGCTCTCGCTTGGCGTCATCAATCAGGTGCTGGAACCCTGGGCCGGGGCGGTGCTGGCCAAGATCCTGGTGCTGGTGTTCATCATTCTGTTCATTCAAAAGCGCCCAAGGGGACTCTTTCCCCAGAAGGGCCGCGCGGCGGAGGGCTGAGCGATGCCATCATCCCGACTGTGGCTGGCTCGTCCCTTTGGCGAGCGGTCGACGCTGATCTTCCTGGCGGTGCTCGGTGCCACCATGGCGCTGGTGGTGGCAGCGAACCTGCTGCTGGCCCCGGAGCATCCGTTACACGTCTCTACTTATACCGTTACCTTGCTCGGCAAGTATCTCTGTTATGCCTTGCTGGCGGTCGCTGTGGACCTGGTCTGGGGGTATCTAGGCATTCTCAGCCTTGGCCACGGTGCTTTCTTCGCCCTGGGCGGTTACGCCATGGGCATGTACCTGATGCGCCAGATCGGCGACCGTGGCGTCTACGGCGATCCGTTGCTGCCGGATTTCATGGTGTTTCTCGACTGGGACAGCCTGCCCTGGTACTGGCATGGCTTCGACATGGCCGGTTTTGCCTTTCTGATGGTGTTGCTGGCGCCGGGCCTGCTGGCGCTGGTGTTCGGCTTCCTGGCGTTTCGTTCACGGGTCACCGGAGTTTACCTGTCGATCATCACCCAGGCGCTGACCTTTGCGCTGATGCTGGCGTTCTTCCGCAACGAGATGGGCTTTGGCGGCAATAACGGCCTGACCGACTTCAAGGAGCTGCTGGGCTTCGACTTGTCCGCCGACAGCACGCGCCTGGGCTTGTTTATCGCCTCAGGCGTAGCCCTGGCAATAGGGTTTCTGTTGTGCCGAGCCATTGTCGTGAGCAAGCTTGGCCGCGTCTGCGTGGCAGTACGTGACGCTGAGTCGCGCACTCGCTTTCTCGGCTACCGGGTAGAGCGCTACCAGCTGTTCGTGTTCGTCGTCTCGGCGATGCTGGCCGGGGTCGCTGGCGCCCTGTATGTGCCCCAGGTAGGGATCATCAATCCCAGCGAATTCTCCCCGCTGTTTTCCATCGAGGTCGTGGTGTGGGTGGCCCTAGGGGGGCGGGCGACCCTGTATGGCGCGGTCATAGGCGCGCTGGCGGTGAACTATGCCAAGAGCGTGTTCACCGGGATCATGCCCGAGGCCTGGCTGTTTGCCCTGGGGGCGCTGTTCGTGCTGGTCACCGTGCTGCTGCCTCAGGGTATCGCCGGGCTATTGTCTCGTCGCCGTCAGCACGATGATGCACCTAACAACATGGCGGTAAAACAGGAGGCGACCCCATGAGTTTTCTGCATGGTCTGGCCGATCGCGATCGTGTCTTCGACTTTCTGGTGCCGCAGGCGTCCCCGGTCGATGTCCGCCATGGCCCCATCCTCTATCTGGAGGATGTCTCCGTCAGTTTTGATGGCTTCAAGGCCATCAATGATCTCAACCTGACCATCGACGACGGCGAACTACGCTGCATCATCGGCCCCAACGGTGCCGGCAAGACCACCATGATGGACATCATCACCGGCAAGACCCGCCCTGATACGGGCAGCGTCTGGTTTGGCAGTCGTCATAACCTGCTGACCAAGAACGAGCCGGAGATCGCACGCCTGGGTATTGGAAGGAAATTCCAGAAACCCACGGTGTTCGAGGCGCTCAGTGTGTTCGAGAACCTGGAGCTTGCCATGGCCACCGACAAGAGTCTGTGGCCCACCCTGGTCGCTCGACGGAATGCTGACCTGCGCAATCGTATCGAAGAGGTCATGGAAACCGTCGGCCTGTCAGCCTTGAGCCGTCGCCAGGCAGGCATCCTGTCCCACGGTCAGAAGCAGTGGCTCGAGATCGGCATGTTGTTGATGCAGCGCCCGCGGTTGCTGCTGGTGGACGAACCCGTTGCCGGTATGACCGAACAGGAAATGGAGCGTACTGCCGAGCTCTTGAAGGGACTGGCCGGCAAGCATTCCGTGGTGGTGGTTGAGCACGATATGGGCTTTGTCAGGTCCATCGCACGCACCGTCACGGTGCTGCATCAAGGCTCCGTGCTGGCGGAAGGCAGCATGGACAAGGTGGCCAGCGACCCCAGGGTGGTCGAGGTCTATCTGGGTGGCGATGAGGAGGCTGCATGATGGGACTGGAACGCTTTCCACTGGATCCCGGTGTACGAAGTGCCTATGTCGTCGCATGGGATCGCGTCAGGGGAGCCCGCATGAAAAGACGGCGATATCCGCGCTGGCTCGCTGCGCTGGCACAGCGGAGGGCCCGCCAATGCTGAACATTCGTGGGCTCAACCAGTTCTATGGCGAAAGCCATACGCTGTGGGACCTGGATCTGCAGGTGCCCAAAGCGGCCTGCACCTGCGTGCTGGGGCGCAATGGTGTCGGCAAGACGACGTTGATGAAAGCCATCATGGGCGAAGTGCCGATCCGTGGAGGCGCGCTGGAATACGCGGATGGCGTGGCTCTGGAGCGCCGTCGGCTGGAAGATCGCTCCCGCCTTGGCATCGGTTACGTGCCTCAGGGACGCCAGATTTTTCCACTGCTGACGGTGGAAGAGAACCTGCGTACCGGTCTGGCAGCGCGCGGGGACGGCCTGCGCCAGGTACCCGAGCGCATCTACGAGCTGTTTCCCGTGCTCAAGGAAATGCGCCAGCGTCGTGGCGGGGATCTTTCGGGCGGCCAGCAGCAGCAGCTGGCCATCGGGCGTGCGTTGGTACTCGAGCCTAAACTACTGATCCTCGATGAGCCGGGGGAGGGCATCCAGCCGAACATCGTCGCCCAGATTGGCGAGGTCATTCGCCGTCTGATCGCCGATGATGGGCTGACCGTACTGCTGGTGGAGCAGAAGCTCCCCTTTGCTCGCCGTTTTGCAGATCGTTTTGCCATCCTTGATCGTGGCCGGCGCGTAGCGGAGGGCGACATAGCAGCATTGAGTGATGACGTGGTGAAGCGCTACCTGACCGTCTAGGGCGAAAGTGGCGCTCGACAGCTCGCACCACCAGCCTTGCTCGGGCTCGAGTGAAGCGGGAGCCTTTAGCCGTGTGGCTCGGCGGCATCGACCAGGGTGAGCTGGACGTAGTGTCCTCCTGGCACCGGCCGGTTGTGATAGTGCCAGCCGAGCCGCTCGGTGAGCTGAGCTGTCAGCTCCAGGCCAAGGCCGAAGCCCAGGTCGTCGACAGTATCTGGGTAGCCTGCGGGGGCATCGTTGTCGGCATCTTGGCTATCACCGCTACCGTCTTCCTGCCCGTTGGCGCGCTGCAGGTTGTCGATAAAGATCGTCTTACCCTGCTGACGCAGGGTGACGTCACCCGCCCAGGTGTGCTGGAAGGCGTTGCGGATGAGATTGCCAAGGACCATGCGTAGCGCCACCTCGGACTGTTCCAGGGTGGCCGGGCTTGTGGTCACGCTGAGGGCGACGTCCTTGTCGCGTAGCAGGTAGCGGTGTTCTTCGACGATGTCCTGTACCAGCCGGTCCAGTGCGATGGGACGGGTGGGCAGATCGATGGGCTCGTCGCGGCTTAGCCACAGGAGGGTTTCCGTCAGATGCTTCATGTTCAGGCTGGCGCGATCCAGGCGATCGATGATCGACGCCAGCACGGATCGGGCCGCAGGCGCCTGCTCCGGCGGTAGCGAGCGGATCAGTTCGATGCCGCTTCGCATCACACTGATCGGCGTGCGCAATTCATGGCTTGAGTGTCGCAGGAAGCGATGTTCCCGTTCGAGACTGTCTTGCTGGGAGGACAGGCTGTCGCGTACCAGCGAGGCCAGTTCGTTCAGCTCGGGGTAGCGGAAGTCCGGCAGAGGGTCCTGCAGGTTGGCGCTTTCCAGATCACGCGCCCACCGGCCCAGGCGCGTCACCGGCTTGCTTAGCTGACGCAGCAGTAGCCAGATCGCCAGTGCCAGGGCGACGGCGGTACTGAGGCTGATAAGCAGAAGGCTCGTGAGGTTGTCACGGATTGTGCGGTGAACCAGGCTCGACATCTGCTGGCGTGTCAGAGTGTGGCTGACAAACAGCGTCCCCTCGGCGGTGGGAAAGCGCATGGCGAAGACCAGCCTGCCGCGGCGACCATTCGGCTTCGTCTCACGCGACGTCACCAGGCGCGTCTCCTGCTGCGGCGGCTGTGGCAACAAGCTGCGGATCTGCCTGGGCTGTTGCTGCCAGGTCGAGGTGACGGTGAAGGCGCCCAGGTCGGGTTCTGCCGTGCCTCCGGCCCGCTGGCGAATGTGCTGATGCACCGCCTGTTCCATGGCCCCCACCATGGTGCTGTCCATCCCCAGCTTGAAGTAGTGGGCCGCCAGCAGCGAGTAGCCTCCCACCAGCAGCGCACCCAAGGTGAGCAGGATCGCCGCGAGCTGTCGCTTAAGGCGTATCTGACGGATCATCCCGTGCCTCCCTCAGGGCGAACCCGCGTCCGGGGATCGTGTGTATCAGCGGCGGATCGAAGTCTCGATCCACGGCCTTGCGCAGATGGTGCATATGTACCTTGAGGCTATTGCTGTCGGGGGGTTCCTCGCCCCACACCGCCTCCTCCAGAGCGCGGCGGCTGACGACCGCGGGCGATGCGCGCAGCAGGGGTTCCAGCAGTCGCCAGCCGGTAGGTGACAGGTGCAGCGGCTGACCGTCTCTAAGCACCGTCAGGGAGACCAGATCCATCACCAGGCCAGCGTAGTGCAGCCGCTTGATCTGCCCGCTGCGTCGCTGGCCCAGGGCGCGAATGCGCAGCGCCAACTCCTTCAGTTCGAACGGCTTGACCAGGTAGTCATCGGCGCCCGCCTCGAAGCCATCGACCTTGTCGTCGAGGCGGTCGCGGGCGGTCAACATCAGGATGCTGGTGTCATCGCCCGCGTGGCGAACCTCGCGGCAGACGCTCAGGCCATCCAGTCGCGGCAGATTGAGATCCAGCAGGATGACGTCATAGCGATTGTCGCGGATGAGCGTGAGCCCGCGCTGGCCATTGCTGGCGTGATCGCACCGGATCTGCTGGATCTCCAGGTATTGCACGATGGTCATGGCCAGATCCAGGTCATCTTCCACCAGCAGCACGTTCAGCATGGGGTTTCGGCCTCGTCTTCACCGGGCGTGCGTCGCCTCCAGCGTGTGAGCCATTGCTCGAGGCTGGTCTGCAGGCTCAGCAGCACCGGTATCAGGATTAGCGTGATCAGGGTGGCGAACAGGATACCGTATGCCAGCGACACTGCGGCCGGAATCAGAAACTGGGCCTGATGGGACGTTTCTCCCAGGAGGGGATAGAGCCCGGCAAAGGTGGTGGCCGAGGTCAGCACGACGGCACGCATGCGACTGGTGGCGGAGGCGACGATGGCGTCCGGGATGGCCAGGCCTTCGTCTCGCAGCTCGTTGAAACGGGACACCAGCAAAAGGCTGTCGTTTACCACCACGCCGGATAGGGCAATGATGCCATTGAGGGACAGGATGCCGAGGGACAGGTCATTGAGCCAGTGACCGAGCAGCGCCCCGACCACGCCGAAGGGGATCGCGGTCATGATCAGCAGAGGCTGAACGTAGGACTTCAGGGGGACCGCCAGCAGCATGTAGATCAGCAGTATGGCGAAGGCAAAGACCGTGACCATCGAGGACTGGGTTTCCTGCTGCTGCTCGGCCTCGCCAGCGAAGTGGATGTCGACGCCGGGGTAGGCGCTGCGGATATCCGGGACGACCTCCTGCTCGAGCAGGGTCACCAGTTCGGTGGCCGAGATCAGCTCCTTGTCCACGTCGCCGGAAATATAGATGGCCCGCTGGTTATCGATCCGGGTGATGGTGTCGCGGGTGTAGCCGAGACTCGCTGTAGCGACGCTGGATAGCGGCAGCACGGTACCATCCGGTGCACGTACCCGCGACGACAGCACGTCGACCAGCGACTGGCGCTCGCTCTCGGGAAAGCGCACCTTCACCTCTATCTCGTCGTTGCCGCGCTGATAGCGCTGCACCACCTGACCATTGAAGCCCTGCATGACCTGTTCGGCCAGCTCGTCGGTGGTCATGCCAAGCGCGCGCCCCTGGGCGGTGAGGTCGAGCTGAAGCTGAGGTTGGCCCGGGCGGAGGTTGTCTTCCAGGCCGCTGACGGCATCAATGGCTTCAAGACGCGCGAGGAACTCGTCGCCGGCCGCGCTCAGCAGGTTATCGTCGCTGGCGCGAAGCTCGACGCGCAGCGCAGAGAAGTCACTGCGCCGGCTCTGAATACTCAGCGTGCGGGTGCCTTCCGGGAGCCCGGCAAGGGCCGTCCACTGGCGTGCGAACTGGTCAAGGTCGTAGGGCGAATCATCGGCAAGCTTGACCGTGACGGTCCCTGACTGGTCATCACTCGAGGTGATCTGCAGGTGCTCGATGGCGCTGACGCCTTTGCCCTGGCGCAGCGTGGCGTCGGCCTCGATGGCACTGTCCTGCAGGCGGTCCAGCGCCCGGTGGGTCAAGCCGTAGCTCGCATCGTTTTCCAGCGTGATGTTGGCGCGCGCCGTATCGCCTGCAATATCGGGGAAGAAACTCATGCGAATGCTGCCGTTGAACGGCATGGCCAGGACCAGGATCAACAGCGCCGTGAACAGCACTGTGACGCTGGTTCGATGCACCAGAGCGAGCTTGACCAGCGGACGATAGACGGCCTGGGTGAAGCGTTCCATCGCGCCAGAGGCGGCGTCCTGTAGCCGCCCCCACAGCCGGCCAAGACGATGACGGGAAGTCGAGGAGCGGGTATTCAGGTGCGCCAGGTGGGCCGGCAGAATCAGCTTCGACTCGATGATCGACAGCACCAGACACAGGCCGACCACGGCGGCGAATTGGGCGTAGAGCTTGCCTAGCCTGCCCTCTATCTGCGAGAGCGCAAAGAAGGCCACCACCGTGGTAAACACGCCAAACAGGGTGGGCACCGCGACGCGCAGGGTGCCACGAATGGTGTTGTCCAGGGTGTCACCATGGGCGCGGCGCTCGGCGTAGACGCTTTCGCCCACGACCACGGCATCATCGACCACGATGCCCAGCGCCATGATGAAGCCAAAGGTGGTGAATTCGTTGAGGGTAAGCCCAAGCAAGGGCTCGCCCATGAAGTAGAGCGTACCGCAGAACACAAAGGGGAGGCCCATGGCCACCCACAGCGCGACCCTCAGGTTGAGAAACAGCGCCAGCAGGGTAAACACCAGCAGAATGCCGTACAGCGCATTGTCGATCAGCAGAGCCAGGCGTTCGTTGATCGAGGTGCTGCGATCGTACCAGGTGGCCAGCTGCACGTTTTGGGGCAGAAGCCCATCGTCACGCCACTGCTGAATCACGTCGCGGGCGCCAATGACCGAGTCTGAAATGTCATCGGTGCCGGTGGTGACGATCTGTAACGCGATGCTGTCCTCGCCATCAAAGCGCGACAGGCTGGAGGTGGTGTCGTCGAAGGTGTCGCGGATCCTGGCCACGTCACCGAGACGGATCTGATCGCCCTGGGTGGTGGTGATCAGTGGAATGGCGGCGAACTCATCCTTGAGGTAGGCCTGGCGCGACGCCTTGAGCTGCAGGTAGAGATCGGCGTTGTGCAATACGGCGCTGGAGGTGCTGGTCGAGCTCGCATTGACCGCTTCCTCCACGTCGGTGAGCGAAAGGCCGTAGGCTTCCAGGCGACCCTCGTCGATCTCGATGGCCATCATTGGATCGAGCCAGCCACTGATCGAGACACGACTGACGTCCTGATGGGCCAGCAGGTCTGCCTTGAGGTCGTCGGCCAACTGCTGCAGGGTGGCGCGGTCAGCGTCGCCATAGAGCTGAATCCACAGCGAGTGCTCCTCGCGCTCAGCCTTGCTGATGACCGGATTGTCAGCGTCGGCCGGAAAGTTGGAGATGGCGTCCACCTGGGTCTTGACGTCTCTGAGCAGGGTATCCAGGTCGTAGTCGGAGGTCTTCTCCACGGTCACGGTGGTGCCACTGGTGGTGGAGGTGCTGACGATCGAATCGATACCGATGACCCCTTCCAGCGCATCCTCGATCTTGATCGCGAGTCCTTCTTCTGACTGCCTTGCCGAGCCACTGTCGTAGCTGACCGAGATGCTTAGGCTGTCGGGTTCTGTGCTCGGGAAGGCCTCCTTCTGGAGGGTGCCAAGGGCGCTGACGCCCAGCGCGATCACCAGCAACATCAAGAGATTGGCAGCGACCGGGTTGCGGGCAAACCAGGCGATCACGCCTTGGCGATGGCTCGTGTCAGACATCCTGACGGGCCTCCACGGTGGTCACCAGCATGCCCTGGACGTAGCTGCTCAGGGGTTGCACGACCACCCGGGTCGGCTGATCAGCGATCGCCTCGGGCGGTCTTACGTATATCGTGGCACCGTCGCTGAAGACGGCCTCGGTCGAGACGCTGGCCAGAGCGTCATCGTCGGTGACGTACCAGAGCTGTCCGGACTGGCCGAGGGCGGTGGCGGGGAGATGCCACAACCCATCGAGCGTACGTCCGCTGAGGCTCGCCTCGAGGAAAGTGCCGGGCAGCAGGGCGGGGGTCTGGTCGAACGGGGCCTGAACCGCGATCACCAGAGAGCGCTGGCGGCTGGTGGCGTCCAGGTGGTGATGCGCCCGGATGACCTGGCCGGTCCATTGCTCTCCGCTCTCGATATCGGTCAGCGTGACGGGCCAGTCACCCGCGGCAAGCGTGGCCGAGTCCGGTAGTTGCGCCCATTCCGCGGCGGACAGACTCACGGTGATCTCGATGCGGTCGGTGCTGACCAGGGTGGCGATCTCGGTGCCAGACTGCACGAAACTGCCCGGGGCGATGTGGCGATCGGTGATCAGGGCATCGAAGGGGGCGGTGATGCGGGTCTGGTCGAGGTCCTGGCGAGCGGCGGCCAGCGACGCCTTGGCCTCATCGACCGCCGCCTGCGCGGCGGCGAGCTGGGGGGCGCGAAGTACCAGCGGCGAGTCAGGCTCGCCCGTGAGCCCCGACGAGCGCCACTCGATTCTGGACTGTTCTCCCTGGCGTTGTTCCTCCAGCAGGCTCACCTCGGCAGTGGCCAGCGTCGATTGGGCGACGGCCAGGGCCTCCTGGTAACCACTGTCCTCCAGGGTGGCCAGCAATTCGCCTTTTCCGATACGAAGACCTCCCTCGAAGTTGTCGGCAATGCCGTCGACGCGCCCGGACACCTCGGCGCTCAGAGTCAGCTCGAAATGCGCACTGGCTTCTCCGTAGGCGTTGATGTGGGCAGCGTGGGCCGCGGTCTCTGCAGTGACCACCGTCACCTCGGTGCGCTGGGGGGCCTGCTGGTGGTCTTGCTGACCTGCCTGCACCTGGCCTGAATCGACTTCCGGCTGGCCACCAGGCCTGGGTGGCGAGTGCTGGCCTCGTGCCTGACCTGGCGTGACGACATGAACCACCACCGCCGCCAGTACCGCGAGGGCCAGACTCAGGGGCAGCGCTTTTCTCCAGCGACGTGTCATGGGTTTACTCCCAGTCCGAGTGCCAGGCCTAGATCGATACGATTGGCCAGGCGCTGATAGTTGAGGTCATCGAGTTGCGCCTCGAGGTCGTAGGTCTGCTGTTGCACCGAGAGCAGGTCGAGGATGTCGACCAGCCCCGAGCGGTAGCTCGACTGGTACTGGGCCAGGGTAGATTGCTGGCGATCCAGGGCATTGGCGATGTGCTGCTGTTGCAGGGCGAGCGAGCGCTCGAGCCCGAGGGCATCTTCCACCTCGCCAACCGCCTCGAGCAGGGTCTCGCGGTACGCCTGGTAGGCCTGCGCGGTCTCCAGTTCGGCTTCGTCGGCGGCTGCGCGAAGCTCGCCTCCCTGGAACAGCGGAGCCGTCAGTTGACCCAGCAGCGACCACACCGGATCGGTCAGCAGCGCCTGGGATGGCGAGTCGGCCACGTCCTCGATGGCGGCCTGCAGGCTGATGCTTGGCAGCAGGTCCTTGTAGGCGGCGTGGGTGCGATAGTCGGCCGCCTGAACGGCGTGGTAGGCCGCGATCAGGTCAGGTCGGCGACGCAGCGACTGACTTGGCAGCTCTGCCAGCGGTGTCAGTACCGCGGGATAGTCGTCGGCCACCGCCTCGCCGCTATCGGGAATCTCGCCCAGCAGGGTCTGCAGTGCACGCTGCTGCTGCGCCAGGCTCTCTTGATACTCCACCAGGCTGGCACGGGCACTGGCCGTGGAGCTTCGCGCGCTGTCCAGGTCCTCGAGGTTGCCGAGCCCGCTGCGATAGCGCTCAAGGATCAGGGACTCGTTGCTTTCAAGGGTGGACAGGCGCTGCTGCTGGATGGTGATGGCATGACGCTGCGCGATCAGCGCAAGCCAGCTGGTCATCACGTCGGCCGCCAAGGTGTCCCGGGCGGCCTGATACAGGGCCGCCTGTTGTGCGACGTCCTGATCGGCGGCGGCGGTGCGATCGGCAATCTTCTGCCACAGATCGGCTTCCCAACTGACCGTGACTGAGCCGCTGTAGGTGCTGGCACTGTCTTCGCTGTCACTGGCGCTGAAGCCGGCTTCGACCTCGGGCAGGCGGTCAGCACCGGTCTGGCGCAGCTGTGTCTGGCGGATACGCAGCGTCAACAGGGTCTGTTGCAGGCCGGGGTTGGCCTGCAGCGCCTTTTCAACGAGCTGATCGAGCGCATCGGACGCGATCAGGTCGTTGAGTGAGCCGACATCGCTACCGCCGACAGCTGCCGACCAGTCCGGTACCTGGGCGATCAAGGCGTTGGTCTTGTCAGGGTAGGAGGTTGGCTCGTCGATCATGGAGCAGCCAGCCAGCGTCAACAGCAGGACGCCCGCCAGTAAGCCAGGGAAAGGGGCCCGAACCATGAGAATGGGTCTCCTGGGTTCTCAAAGGCGCGCAGCATAGCCAAGCGGGGGGTTAAGGCAGGGTTAACGGCAGTAGCAAGCGGCGTGACAGGAAGGCGATGGAAGGACGGTGAAGGGGAGATAGAAGAAGGGCGGCAGGAAGGGCGGGGGAGGTCTCAGGCAGACAAGTGACCACGCTGCACAGTCCTGGCGACGAGGTCCACAGCAATAGCGACATGCGCACCAAAATGATGCTGGATGCGATTGGCGGTGCACCGAGTTGGTGCCTTAGATAGCTAAGGGGGCTTCGTGGCGCACTTTCGGTGCACTATATATCGTTGATAATAAAGTAAAAAACAGGATTTAAAGGTGAGGTGGTACGACCATTGCACCGTCATCGGGCAGTATTGTGTGGCGTGGCCAGACGGCGTCACCACGAACCATCGTCCGGGAGAGCCATGAGCGCGCAGACAATACAGGATGTGACCGATCGGCACGGCCATCGCTTTGACGCGGGACGGCGCTGGGAGGCGAGGCTGTCACTGGGCTTTCGCCATGATGGTGCAGCGACTCGATTGCACCGAGTGGACCACCGTGGCCCCTTGAGGGTGCAGCGGCCCTTTTACCCCGAAGGACGCGACGGCACCTGCCACGTCTACCTGTTGCATCCACCGGGCGGGCTGGTCAGCGGTGATGCGCTGGACATTCAAGCACGGGTGGCAAGGGGTGCCAGCGCACTACTCACGACCCCTGCCGCTAACAAGCTGTATCGGGCGGACAGCAACGAGGTGAGCTGGTCCCAGCGCACCCGGCTGGTGGTCGAGCCCGGCGCCAGCCTCGAGTGGTTGCCTCAGGAAACCATTGCCTTCGATGGCTCTCGTGGGCGCCAATCTACCGAGATCGAGTTGCACGGGGACGCGCGCTGCCTGGGTTGGGAGGTGCTCGCCCTGGGCCGGCCTGCCAGTGACCTGCCGTTTGCCAGCGGCTACCTGGAACAGAGCTTCAGGTTAGCCCGAGATGGCCAGCCGCTGTGGATCGAGCGTCAGCCGCTTGATCCGCTTCACCGCCGCTTCAGCGGCGCCTGGGGCCAGCGTGGCTGCAGCGTTCAGGCCACCCTTTGGGCCGTAGGCTTGGACGATGGCGCGGCAGCGGTGGAGGTGCTGCGTGAACAGCTGGCGGGCCGACGGGGACGCACCGACGATGTCGTCGATCTGTCTTCACCCTCGATGATGCAACAGCCATGGGCGGTCACTCTGCGTGACGGTGTATTGCTGCTGCGCTATCTCGGGCACTCGCGGCATGAAGCTTGGACGCTGTGTGAGGCTGCCTGGAAACTGCTAAGACCGATGTTGCTGGAGCGCACGGCCTGTCCGCCGCGCATCTGGTTCACCTGACTCCACGCCGACCGTCGTCTAGCGAGCGTCGTGTCGTCTGACCTTGAGGAAGTAACGATGGAGCTGACACCGAGAGACAAGGACAAGCTGCTGCTGTTTACCGCGGGGTTAGTAGCAGAACGGCGAAGGGCCAAGGGCCTGAAGCTCAACTATCCCGAGGCGGTCGCGTTGATCAGCTGCGAGATCATGGAGGGGGCCCGTGAGGGTCGCAGCGTCGCCGAGATGATGAGCTACGGCAAACAGATCCTGGGCCGTGACGATGTCATGGAGGGCGTTGCCGACATGGTCGACGAAGTTCAGGTCGAAGCCACCTTTCCTGACGGCACGAAGCTGGTGACCGTCCATCATCCGATTACCTGAACGGATGCCTGCTCAGTGTCGTCTGCCGCAGCGGCTTGCAGCAGCGACATGGGAGTAGACCGTTGCCAACGGACCATCAGAGGGCGAGGCATGATACCCGGAGAATACCAACTCAAGGACGGCGAGATCGCACTGTGTGAAGGGCGCGAGCGGGTGACCATCGAGGTGGCCAACCGTGGCGACCGGCCGATCCAGGTCGGCTCGCACTACCATTTCGCCGAGACCAATCCCGCGCTCTTGTTTGACCGCGTCAAGGCGCGTGGCTTCAGGCTGGATGTTGCTGCCGGCAGCGCCGTGCGTTTCGAGCCGGGCCAGACCCGTGAGGTCACCCTGGTCAGCTTTGCTGGCACTCGTCACATCTATGGCTTTCGTGGCGAGGTCATGGGGCCTTTGGGTACTGCATCGGATGTTCAGGGAGACCCGTCATGAAGATCAGTCGTCAAGCCTACGCCGACATCTACGGGCCCACCGTGGGCGACCGGGTGCGCCTGGGGGATACCGAGCTGTGGATCGAGGTCGAGCAGGATGCGACCCACTACGGTGATGAGGTCAAGTTCGGCGGTGGCAAGGTGATCCGTGATGGCATGGGGCAAAGCCAGCGTGTCGATGACGCGGTGATGGATACGGTGATCACCAACGCGCTGATTCTCGACTGGTGGGGCATCGTCAAGGCCGACGTCGGGCTGCAGGCGGGCAGAATCGCTGCCATCGGCAAGGCCGGTAATCCGGATACCCAACCGGATGTCACCATCGTCATCGGGCCGGGGACAGAGGTCATCGCAGGGGAAGGCAAGATCCTTACGGCGGGTGCCATCGATGCCCACGTGCATTTCATTTGTCCTCAATTGGTGGATGAGGCCCTGGCCAGCGGCATCACCACCATGCTGGGAGGCGGCACCGGGCCTGCAACCGGCTCCAATGCCACCACCTGCACGCCTGGCGCCTGGCACATTCATCACATGCTCAAGGCCTGCGACAGCCTGCCGATGAACATCGGCCTACTGGGCAAGGGCAACGCCAGCCTGCCCGAGGCGCTTGAAGCTCAGATCGAGGCAGGCGCCATGGGGCTCAAGCTGCACGAAGACTGGGGGACCACGCCTGCGTCCATCGACACCTGTCTAAGCGTTGCCGAGCGCTATGACGTGCAGATCGCGATCCACACCGACACCCTCAACGAGTCGGGGTTTGTCGAGGATACGCTGGCCGCCTTCAAGGAACGGGGCATCCACACCTATCACACCGAGGGAGCGGGTGGCGGGCACGCGCCGGATATCATCACCGCCTGCTCGAAAGAGTACGTGCTGCCATCCTCGACCAATCCCACCAGGCCCTACACGGTGAATACCGTCGATGAGCACCTGGACATGTTGATGGTGTGCCACCATCTAGACCCGAATATTCCCGAAGACGTGGCCTTTGCTGATTCGCGTATTCGTCGGGAGACCATCGCCGCCGAAGACATCCTGCAGGACATGGGGGTGATCTCGATGATCGCCTCTGACTCCCAGGCCATGGGGCGTGTGGGCGAGGTGGTGTGCCGTACCTGGCAGACCGCCCACAAGATGAAGGTCCAGCGCGGGTTGCTGCCCGAGGATGAGGCGTGCGGTGCGGACAATCTTCGCGCTCGGCGCTACATCGCCAAATACACCATCAATCCGGCGATCACCCATGGTATGGCCGAAGAAATCGGGTCGGTCGAGGTGGGCAAGCTGGCGGATCTGGTGCTCTGGGATCCGGCGTTCTTCGGGGTCAAGCCTGCTCTGGTTCTCAAGGGCGGAATGATCGCCATGGCGCCCATGGGGGACCCCAACGCTTCGATTCCGACGCCACAGCCGGTGCACTATCGGCCGATGTTCGGTGCGCTGGGGCAAGCGGCTGCGGCGACGCGGGTGAGCTTTGTGTCCCAGGCAGCGCTGGACTCAGGACTCAAGGAGTCACTGGGTTTGGCCAGCCGGCTGGTGGCATGTCGCAACGTGCGCGGCATCCGCAAGCGCGACATGAAACTGAATGATCGCTGCCCCGACCTCAAGGTTGACGCCCAGACCTATGAGGTGACCTGTGATGGCGAGCTTTTGACCTGCGAGCCGCTGGACGTACTGCCCCTTGCACAGCGCTACCACCTGTTCTAGGGCGTGTCAGAAAAGTGCCTGCGCTCGTCGACTTTTCGCACAAACCCTAGGGCTGCCCGTGGGGTGAGGTGGTGGAAATAGGGAGAACCGCAAGTCGCGGCCGCACTACATTTTAGGAGATATCGATGAGCACGTTGCTGTCATTGACACAGCGTCTTGGCCCGCTGGCGGAGGACCAAGCCGAAGACACGCTGACCCTGGCCTATGACGATCGTATCAAGGGACGCCTGAGGGTCACCTTGGATAGCGGGCGCGGAGCTGGGCTGTTCCTGGAGCGCGGACCGGTGCTGCGCCATGGTGACGGACTGTCCAGCGACGATGGCGTGTGCGTGAGGGTAGTGGCGGCCCCAGAACCGGTAGTGAGTGCCTGGATTCTGCCTGGACCGCAATCGGACCTGGCCCTGGCGCGACTGTGCTATCACCTGGGAAACCGGCATGTGACGCTGGGCATCGGGTGCGGCGTTTTCCAGGGGCAGGAGTGCCGCTACGTGCGGATTGCCCCCGATCATGTGCTGGAAGAGCTCGCCGAGCGGCTGGGCGCCATCCTCGAGCGACACCAGGCCCCCTTCGATCCGGAGCCGGGCGCCTACACCATGGGCGGACATTCCCATGGGCACTCGCACGGGCACTCGCACCAGCATTCCCATGGGCATTCGCACGGGCACTCGCACGATCACTCCCATGCGAACTCGCAGGCGCCTTCCGGCCAGTCTCAGGACCCGTCCAGGGAGCCGGTCTGATGTCCGCAATGGCGACGGCTTCCTCACCGGACCTTGCGCTAGGCGACTTGGCGCTGCTGGGCCTGTTGCAGCTCGTCAGCCCAGCCTTGCCGATTGGGGCCTTCGCCTGGTCCCAGGGGCTGGAAAGCGCGTTTGAGCTGGGTTGGGTCACCGACGAGTCCAGCCTGGGTGACTGGTTGGAGGGGGTGCTGGAGGATGGCCTGGCGATGTGTGAACTGCCGGTTCTGATGCGCCAGATGACGGCCTGGCAGGCAGGCGATGCGTCCCTCGTTGCAGAGTGGGACCGCTGGCTCGCCGCAGTCCGCGAGACCCGTGAGCTGTTGGAGGAAGATCGCCAGCTGGGGGCTTCCTTGACACGCCTGATGGGCAATCTTGGCCTGCTGCCCGAGACAGCGTTGCCTGCTGCGCCAGGCTATGTGACCGCCTTTGCGGCGCTGTCGGTGCAGCGCCAGGTGCTGCCGCACAGCGCCATGCTGGGGTTTGCCTGGGCCTGGCTTGAGAACCAGCTGGCAGCGGCCTGCAAGGCACTGCCCCTGGGGCATACCGCGGCACAGCGAATAGTAGAACGGCTGCGTCCAGCTCTGGTCCACGCGGTGGAGCGCGCCGAGGCGCTGCGAGATGACGAGCTCGGTCCGGCATTGCCTGGCGTCGCGCTTGCCAGCAGCCTGCACGAGACCCAGTACTCGCGCCTGTTTCGCAGCTAAGCAAGCCCTTGCCCAGCGCTATGGCTTGACGACATGAAAGACAAGGTATCGACGTCATGACCGAACGTCGCCCTTACCATCATCCTGGCCCCGAGCGTGGGCCAGACACGACCGCCAGGAGAAGGCCATGATCAGCACTACGACTCCCTCCCAATGTCTACGCGTCGGTGTCGGCGGTCCAGTGGGGTCCGGCAAGACCGCATTGCTCAGGCAGCTCTGCCGAGCGCTACGAGATCATTACGATATCGCCGTGGTGACCAATGATATCTACACCAAGGAAGATGCGGACTTCCTGACCCGTAATGAGGCGCTGTCGCCCGATCGCATTCTCGGGGTCGAGACCGGTGGCTGTCCGCATACCGCGATACGTGAGGATGCCTCCATGAATCTGGCGGCCATCGATGATCTCCATCAGCGTCATCCGGGGCTCGAGCTGGTACTGGTGGAGTCCGGAGGCGATAACCTGTCGGCGACCTTCAGCCCGGAGCTGTCTGACCTCACGCTGTACGTCATCGATGTGTCGGCGGGGGACAAGATTCCGCGCAAGGGTGGTCCCGGGATTACCAAGTCCGATCTCTTGATCATCAACAAGATCGACATCGCTGAGCAGGTGCATGCTTCTCTGGACGTTATGGAGCGTGATTCTCGCAAGATGCGAGGAGATCGACCATTTGTCTTTGCCAACCTGTACGACGGGGTCGGTCTAGAGACCATTATCAGTTTTATACTCGAGCGGGGCATGCTGCCCGATCGTCGTACCGAGGCGGTCCAAGCCTGAGCGTTCCGCAAGGGAATAAGGCCGCGCCTGGCGTGGCGTCTTTTGTCTGCAAGGAGTTTGTCATGACACAGCGCATCACTGCGTCTCATGTTGTTCCGGCGGTGGCCGCCCTGGGTTTGAGCCTGGCCGCGCCGGTGGTGTTTGCACATCCCGGTCATGGGGTAGAGCACGGTGGTCTTGCCAGCGGTTTGATGCATCCCTGGCTTGGGCTTGACCACTTGCTGGCCATGGCAGCCATCGGCCTGTGGAGTCTTGGGCAGGGCGCCAGCATGCGTCGACTGACGCCGCTGCTGGCGCTGGTGGGTATGCTGGTGGGTGCTGGTATCGCCCTGGCGGGCTGGGTCTCTCCGTCGCTGCTTCCGGGTGTCGAGAGCGGCATCGCCATGTCGGTGCTGGTGGCTGGTGTGATGACAGCGGCGCTGCTGCGTTTACCGACAGCGTTAGGCGGTGTGCTGGTGGTGGCGGTGATGGCGCTGCACGGCATCGCCCACGGCGCCGAGATGCCGGCCGCCGCGTCTGTGGTGGGCTATGTCATTGGATTCTCGATCTCGACGTTGGCGATTACCTTGCTGGCACGCTCGCTGGGTGGCTGGCTGGCCGCGCGCGAACAGCGCCTGCTGCGCGCGCTGGGTGCCGTCATTGCCCTGTGCGGTGGGATCCTGGCCATGAGTTGAGGCCGCCGCGGGGTACGCCCGCTGGTGTGACTCAGGGACCGCGCCCGGCTTCGTGCCGGGCGCTTCCGTTGTTGCGCGGGGTTTTACGCTATCATCGGCGCCACTCGACCAACGAAAAGGAAGCGCCATGGGATGGCTGGGTAAAGCACTGAAAGGAAGCCTGCTGGTGGTGTTGCTGGCATGGCTAGGCATGGCCATCTGGCAAAGCGTCAAGCCGCTGCCCAGCGACGTGGGCAAGGCGTGGCCGATGCGCTCGGTCGAGCGGGTGTCGTTGCTTGCCGATCGCACCTGGTACGACCGGCGGGGACAACAGCAGCTGGATCAGCAGATCTTCGACGAGGCGGTGTCGATGATCGGCGAGGCCCGCCGCCTGATCGTGATGGACATGTTCCTGTTCAATCGCCTGGAGGGCCAGGCGGGGGCGAGAAGCGCACGTTTCAGGCCTATCGCCGAACGTCTGACGGACGCGTTGATAGCGGCACGACAGCGTGATCCCGCGCCGCGTATCGTGGTGATCACCGATCCTCTCAATACCCTTTACGGGGGGCAGCAGGTGGCGCTCTACCAGCGCCTGGAAGACGCCGGGGTAGAGCTGGTCATGACTCGGCTCGATAGACTGCGCGCCTCCAACCCGCTGTGGTCCGGACTCTGGCATCTCGGCCTGCATCGTCTCGGCAACGATAGTGAAGGAGGCTGGTTGCCCAATGCGTTTGGCGGCGAGCCGGTGACGCTACGAAGCTATCTGGCGCTGCTCAACTTCCGTGCCAACCATCGCAAGACACTGACGGTCGATACGCCCCGAGGCTGGTCGACGCTGATTTCCACGGCAAATCCCCATGACGCCAGTAGCCTGCATTCCAATGTAGCGCTACGTATCGATGGTGCATTGGCCGGGGATGTGATCGCCTCGGAGGCTGAGGTGGCGTCATGGTCCGGCGTTGAGGTGGTCTTGCCCGATAGTCGAGAGACAGGACCAGGCAACGCTGACCGTCGCCAGTCGTCAGGCGCCGAGGCAAGACTGCTGACTGAGGGAGCCATCCGTGACGCCGTGCTGGCGCGTATCGAAGAGGCTTCCCCAGGCGACAGGCTCGATCTTGCCGCCTTCTACCTGGCCCATCGTGAGGTGATCGCGGGACTGAAACGCGCCGCGTCACGGGGCGCCACGGTGAGGGTGCTGCTGGACCCCAACCGCGAGGCATTCGGTTTCAGCAAGGGTGGGTTGCCCAACCAGCCCGTTGCCGAGGAACTGCTGGCCTCGGGGGTTCAGGTGCGTTGGTGTCTGACGTCGGGAGAACAATGTCACAGCAAGGTCGTGCTGCTACGCAAGGAGGCGACGGCTGATCCGTCTGCACGCGATGCGGTCATCCTTGGCTCCGCCAATCTGACCCGGCGCAACCTGGATAACCTTAATCTCGAAAGCAGTGTCGAGGTAACAGGTCGGGAGCTGCCGGTGATCGATGCCCTGGGGCAATGGTTCGACCTGCGCTGGGAGTCGCCTCCCCATCACCGGGCAAGCCGCGCCTGGAGCGAGCGGGACGCCAGTGGTCGGCTGGCAGCGTGGCGCTATCGTGTGATGGAAGCCACCGGCCTGTCGACCTTCTGAGCGGCGCGGAGCAGGGAGCTTGGCGGGCTAACGTGGGCGGGATGAGGCGTGTTGGCGCCGCAACTTGACAGTTTCGACCAGCGTGCCCATGTTTTGCACGGTTGGCCCGGTATGTCGCCTGTGCCTTGGGCCGCGTTCCCCCTGGAGGCTGTCTGCCGCGTCCGGCCGGCGTGGCGACGATGTCATTGAGTGAAAATTGGCACAAGGAGTGCTCAAGCAATGGACAAGGTTTGGCTGGTGGTGAAGGTGGTGATTCTGGCCCTGGTGGCCATTGTGGTGGTGCAGAACATCGACATGGTGCAGGTGAATCTGCTTGGCTGGACGATCGCGATGCCGATGGCCTTGCTGGTCGTGGTGATCTATCTGCTGGGCATGGTCAGCGGCCGGGGTCTGATGGGGCTGATTCGTCGCCTGAAGGGCAAGGAGACCCATCGGCATTGACCGCTGACGCGGTGGCCAGACGCCGGCGTGGATCCTGGTGCCATGCCAGTCCTAGCCGGCAGTTGTGTTCGAGTTCGGCGATGACCTGAGCGCCTAAAAGGAGAATGACGGCGCCTATCTCCAGGCTCAAGAGGACCACGATCAGCGTGGCCAGCGGGCCATAAACGGCACTGACCAGCGACAGGTTAGCGAAATAGTAGACCAGCGCGATCCTGACGCCTTCCCACATCAAGGCAGCGGCAAACCCGCCCGCCAGCGCCCGCCTGAGCGATATTCGCACCACCGGCAGAACCTTGTAGATGGCGCTGAAGAGCAGGAAGACCCCGAGAAAGCTGGTCAGGTTGAGGGCGGTGTCCGACAGAGATGCCAGCGGCAGTTCCTTGCCATTGATCGCCATCCAGAGACCGTTCAAGGTGTTGGCCAGGCTGACTGCCATGGCCAACGCCAGCAGCGCAGCGCTGAGTACCAGCATGAACGCATAGGGCAGCAGAAAGGAGACCCACAGGCTGCGGCTGTCCTTGACGTCGGGTTTGCGGAAGATCAGTGCCAACGCGTCTTCCAGCATGCGAAAGGCAAAGGAACTGAACAGCAGCAGCACCGGGATACCGTAGATCCCGATCGCATCCCGCGAGTCGAGCAGCGCACGCACGGACTCCAGCATGACCTCGGCGTGGGTCGGGGCAATGTGGCGCGCCTGCAGGGTGATGACATTGATCAGCTGATCTTCGTCCACCACCTGGGCCATGGCGACCACCATCAGGGCAAACAGTGGAATGGTCGACAGCAGGATATTGAAGCCAACACCGCCAGCCAGCAGCATCCCCCGGTTATGCAGGAATTGGCTCAAGACCCGCCACATGAACAAAGCCAGTCGGGGCAGCAGGGTGAACATGGCGTGTTGATACCAGCGTGGTGCGGTCATGGGCCCAAATCGTCCTTGAGGGATAAGGCATGATACGCTCGGACGCACCATTAGCGTCAAACGCGCGGTGAACCCACCGCCACGACGGCACCGGCATGGACGAAGGAGGTGCAGAGCATGCAATTGAGTCGACGCCTGTCGATCCCCTACAGCGATATCGTGATGACCGCGATACGTGCCCAGGGCGCCGGTGGTCAGAACGTCAACAAGGTAGCGTCAGCGATCCATCTGAGATTCGACATCGCCAGTTCGACGCTACCTGACGACGTCAAGGAGCGACTGCTGGCGCTTAACGACCACCGCATCACCCAGGACGGCGTGGTCATCATCAAGGCGCAGTCCGAACGCACCCAGGAAGCCAATCGAGCGGCGGCACTGGCACGCCTGCAGTCGCTGTTGCAGCAAGGTCTGGTAGTGCCCAAGGCGAGGCGGCCGACCAAGCCGAGCAAGGCGGCCAAACGACGTCGGCTCGAGGGCAAGAAGCAACGCGGCAAGGTCAAGGCCCTGCGTGCCAGACCGGATAGCTAGTCGCCATGCTTGGGCGAGCCATCGCTAGAGGACGCAACAGGGGGAACCGCAGGGCCGGCCAGCAGTCAAAGCCGAGACAGGCGGTGGCGGTCACAGCCCGCAGGAGTCAGGCCCAGGAGTAGTGTTTGATAATGCTTGCTAAGGCCTACTTTCGCCAATGGCTGCCCCTGACGTTGTGGCCCACTGGCAGTATGCTGTGACTAGCTGGACCAGCGTTCCGGCGGGCATCGCGAAGGGCCAGTTGAAGAATATGGCGAAGGGCATTGCGAAGGACAGTGCGACGCAAGAGTAACGGCACAAGAATGGATCGCTGCCACGGCGCAGGCGTGTGGCGCGGCGCGATAAGAGATAACGGACGCGAATCATTGCACCCCCAGGGAGACCCCGAATGGAAGAGATCAACCCCGACAAGGACAATAATACCGAGCAACATGGCCGTGGTAGCGAGACTCAGCCTGCACCCGCCTCTTCAGGTGGCTCTGGCTTGTTCTCGGATCATCGGGTGAAGGGCATTGCAGCGGTAGCGGGTGTGAGCTTGATCTGGGCCATCGGTGCCCAGTTGAGTGCCAGCTCCAATAATGAGGCTCGCACCGCGCTCTCCAAGGAGCTAGAAGCGAGCGAGTCTCGCGTTCAGACCCTGCGCGAGCAGGTAGCAGGCTTGGAAGAGAGCCAAGAGACTCTGTCCGCTCAGCGTGACGAGCTGGAAAGCCAGGTGGCGCAGTGGCAGGAAGCGGAGACCTCGCTTGAGGAGTTGCGCGGACAGCTGGCGACGCTGAAGGAACAGGAGCAGGCCGCCCGCTCTGCTCGCGCCAGCGCCGAGGAACAGGCCGCCCAGGTGGAAGCGGACCTCAAGGAATTGGAAGCCACCCAAGCCGCATTGGAATCCGATCTGGTGGCCGCTCGCAACCGGCTGGAAGAAGCCCAGAGCGAGCAGCAGTCACTGATCGAACAGCGAGATACCCTCAAGGCCGAGTCAGAGTCGCTGACCAGTGACATCGATGACGCCGAAAAGCGGCTTGCCGACCTGAGCAGCAGCATCGAGGAAAAACAGACGTCTGTGGGCGATCTCGAACAGCAGGTGGCACGGCTGGAGACCGAGCAGCAGGAGGCTCAGCAGCAAGCCGAGCAGGCTCAGTCCCGCCTCGAACAGATTCTTGCCGAGAACGCCGAAGCGCGCGAGCAGTCCGAGGCCCGCGTACGTCAGGCCGAGGCCCGCGCCGAAGAGGCGGTGGCCCGTCGCGACGAACTGTTTGCCAAGGTCAAGGAGCTCGAAGCGCGAGCCGAAGAGCGCCGCCAGCGCTTGGCGCGCCTTAATGGACAGCTGGATACCTGGCGCATCGAGCTGGAAAACCTGGATCGTGCTACCGCTGAGGCGGCCGGTCACTCCAGCTCCTCCGCGCAGAACGGAGGTAGCACTGGGTCGGTCGAGGTCATCCGCAGCGGCCAGGGGGATGGCCAGCGCCCGACTTCCGTCGCTGATGGGGCCTCGGTCAATGGCGACGACAGCGCCTCACCCACCGGTTCGGCTGCCGATCCGGCCAGCCAGAGCGACACCGAGTCGTCCGGTGAGAGCGCGGCAGCCGCCAGCGAGCAAGGCTCTAATGAAAGCGCGGCGGACGACGAGGATGTGGCGTCGGCTGAAGCCACGGGCAAGCCCTCCAGCGACGAGGAGCAGTCCTCGCAGCAGAGCGCTGGTGCCGGTGCTGGTGAAGAAGGCACGGCCTCGGGTGCTGAGGAGAGCACGGCATCGGGCGCTGAAGAGAGCACGGCCTCGGGTGCAGAAGACAGCACCGCCGCGAGCGAGCAGACCTCCGAAACGGATGAAGCGTCCACCAACGGGTGGACGGATGAAGTCGCCGCAGGCGCTGCCGGTGCAGTGGAAACCGTCAAGGATGTCGCCCGCCAGGCCGCCGAGAAGGTGCGTGACGCCGCTTCCGCGGTAACAGGAGATGACGCCGCCGAGGATAGCCGTCAGTAACAACGATGGAGCGCAGTACCCGCAACGAGCGAGCCTACGGGCTCGCTCGTTGCGTAGTGGACGCCATTCATGCGTGATCCGGCTTAACCTCGCCCGTCGCTGCCTCTATACTGGCCCGGCGGGCTATCCGCACCCATCTGGTAACAGGAGCGAGACGTGATCGAAGGGGTCAAGCATATCGTCGCCGTGGCATCCGGCAAGGGTGGCGTAGGCAAGTCGACAGTGACCGTCAATCTGGCGCTGGCCATGGCCGCCGAGGGCTATCGTGTCGGCGTTCTCGATGCCGACATCTATGGACCGAGCCAGGCCCAGATGCTGGGTGTCGGTGAGGGTGTGCGGCCACAGGCGAGTGGGGAAAACCAGTTCCTGCCCCTCGAAGCTCACGGGCTCCAGGCGATGTCCATGGCCTTTATGGTGGATGTGCGCGAGCCGATGGTCTGGCGCGGACCCATGGTGGCTGGCGCCTTCCAGCAGATGCTCAACCAGACCCGCTGGAACGAACTGGATTACCTGTTCATCGACATGCCCCCGGGCACCGGCGACATCCAGCTGACACTGGCGCAGAAGGTGCCCGTCGATGGCGCCGTGATCGTTACCACGCCCCAGGACATTGCCCTGCTCGACGCGCGCAAGGGCATCGAGATGTTCCGCAAGGTCAAGGTGCCGGTGCTAGGCGTTGTCGAGAACATGAGCCTGCATACCTGCAGTCAGTGTGGCCATAGCGAGCCGGTCTTTGGTGAAGGCGGTGGCGAACGGATCGCCGCAGAGTACGACACCCGAGTGCTGGGCCGGCTGCCACTTTCCCTGACGATTCGCGAGCAGGTGGACAGTGGGCGGCCGAGCGTGGTGGCAGAGCCTGAAGGCGAGGTCGCGACGTCCTTCCGTGAGATGGCTCGCCAGGTGGCAGAGCAGGTTGGTGCCCAGGGCGGTGATGATGGCCCGAGTATCAGCTTCAGCGACTAGAGCATCAGTCCCAGCGACACGAACGTAGCCTGGTGGCGCTGACCCGGGTCAAGCACCCACAGGGCAGGCGTGACTATTGCATCGTGACGTGGCATCGGGGGGCCGCTATCATGTGGCCCCACCGAACGCGTCCACTCTTTGAGCACCCAGCAGGAAGTCCCATGAGCATCAAGTCCGACAAATGGATCCGCCGCATGGCCGAAAACGAGGGCATGATCGAGCCCTTCGAGGCCGACCAGGTTCGCTACGTCAACGAACGGCGGGTCATCTCCTATGGGACCTCGAGCTACGGCTATGACGTTCGCTGCGCCGATGAATTCAAGGTGTTTACCAATATTCACTCGGCGGTGGTCGATCCCAAGGCCTTTGACGAAAAGAGCTTTGTCGACGTCAAGGGTAACGTCTGCGTGATTCCGCCGAACTCCTTCGCGCTGGCGCGCACCGTTGAGTACTTCCGCATCCCGCGCAGCGTGTTGACCATCTGCCTGGGCAAGTCGACCTACGCCCGCTGTGGCATTATCGTCAACGTGACCCCGCTGGAGCCCGAGTGGGAAGGCCACGTGACCCTGGAATTTTCCAACACCACCAACCTGCCGGCCAAGATCTACGCCAACGAAGGCGTGGCGCAGATGCTGTTCCTCGAGTCCGACGAGGTGTGTGCCACCTCCTACGCGGATCGTGGCGGCAAGTACATGGGACAGCGCGGCGTCACCCTGCCGCGTACCTGATGGCTGAAGAGCGCTAGCCCTCGGTAGGGGGTATCAGCGCTGGGTAGCGAAAAAAGCCCGCTGACCATGTCAGCGGGCTTTTTCGACTGCAGCTCGTGGCGCCAGACAGCGTGGGCGCTGACGGAGTTGGCGTCCGGCAAGCTTATGGCGTGGCGCTGTTACTCATCCTCGTCCAGCTCTTCGGCGGCATCCTCATGAGACAGGCGCATGCCCCCTGGCGGCAGAGGCTGGCCGTCGATGGTGGCAATGTCGCCCTCGAGGCGTAGCCGTCCCTCCAGGAACCAGCGTACCGCGATTGGGAAGATCAGGTGTTCACGGCTGAGCACACGCTCTTTCAGCCTGGCTTCATCATCATCGGCCTGCACCTTGACCGCCGCCTGGATAGCCACCGGTCCACCGTCCAGCTCTTCGGTCACGAAGTGCACGCTGCAGCCGTGCTCGGCAACGCCGTCGGCCAGCGCGCGGGCATGGGTGTGCAGTCCCTGATAGGCAGGCAGCAGGGAGGGATGGATATTGAGCATCCGGCCCAGGAAGCGCTGCACAAAGCGCGGCGTCAGGATCCGCATGAAGCCTGCCAGTACCACCAGGTCAGGCTCATGCCGCTCGATCACCTTGATCAGCGCACCATCAAAGGCATCGCGGCTTTCGTACTCGCGATGGGGCAGCGCGACGGCGTCGATGCCTGCGTCCCGAGCCCGCTTGAGACCATGGGCATCGGCAACATTGGAGACGACTGCGACGATCTCGCCGCCCAGCTCATCGTGGGTCTGTGCATCGATCAGTGCCTGAAGATTGCTGCCGCCGCCGGAAATCAGCACGACGACTCTGGGCAGGGAGGCCTGCTCGGGAGTGAAACCGTTCAGCTCTCCATCGTTGACGCCGTCACTCATGACCCGGACTGCTCCAGCTGTACCTGCTCCTCATCACCCTGGCGCTCGGCGATGACACCGATACGGTGCACGCCTTCACCCTGGGCCTGCAGATGGGCTCTGATCTGGTCGGCCTGTGCCTCAGGCACCACCAGAACCATGCCAATGCCGCAGTTCAACACGCGGTGCATTTCATGTTCGTCGACGTTGCCCTGCTGCTGCAGCCAGTCAAACACGGCGGGGCGCTGCCAGCGGCTGGTGTCGACATGGGCCGTCAGGTGCTCCGGCAGCACGCGGGGCAAGTTCTCGAGCAGGCCACCGCCGGTAATATGCGACAGCGCATGGACCTGATAGTCGTCATGACGCAGCAGCTCCAGCAGCGGCTTGACGTAGATCCGGGTGGGGGCCATCAGGGCATCACCCAGCGGCTGACCGTCGATGTCGGTGTCGAGCTTGGCTCCAGAGACTTCCAGAATCTTGCGGATCAGTGAGTAACCGTTGGAGTGCGGGCCAGAGGAGGTCAAGCCAAGCAGGACATCACCCGCGCCGACCTTGGAGCCGTCGATGATCTCGTCCTTCTCCACGACGCCCACGCAGAAGCCGGCCAGGTCGTAGTCGCTGCCTTCATACATGCCTGGCATCTCTGCGGTTTCACCACCCACCAGGGCACAGCCCGCCTGCTCGCAGCCGGCGCCGATGCCCGTCACCACGTCGGCAGCAATGTCGACGTCAAGCTTGCCGGTGGCGTAATAGTCGAGAAACAGCAGGGGTTCTGCTCCCGCCACCACCAGGTCGTTGACACACATGGCGACCAGGTCAATGCCGATGGTGTCGTGGCGACCGAGGTCCATGGCCAGTCTCAGCTTGGTGCCGACGCCGTCGGTGCCGGACACAAGAACAGGCTCGCGGTAGCCGGTGGGCAGCTGGCACAGCGCGCCGAAGCCACCGAGACCGCCCATCACCTCGGGGCGAGTGGTGCGTTTGGCCACACCCTTGATGCGGTCAACCAGAGCGTTGCCAGCGTCGATATCTACGCCGGCATCCTTGTAGCTGAGCGAGGCTTTCTTGGAAGAGGAGGAGTCGGTCATGACAGATCCTGTGGAGTCGGTCGACCCGCGGGCGTGGTGCGCACCACCGGGCGAACGTGAGACAATGGGCACGTTGGGGGCGAGGATTGTAGCACTGTGCACCGTCCGTCGCAGCCATGATGCATGGCCGGCCCGTCATCACATGGAAACGTGGTCTCTTGGGGAACAGCGAATGAACAAGCAGTGGTGGATCGTCGTCGCCGTCGCAGCTGCCGTACTGTGGTTTTTTGTGAGTATCGAACCGGTGCTGGCGCCGTTCTTTGTCAGCATGGTGCTGGCCTATCTGGGGGACCCGATTGCCGATCGCCTGGAAGATCGCGGGTTGTCGCGGCAGTGGTCGGTGGCGGTCGTGTTTGTGCTGCTGACCCTGCTGGTGGGATTGACCCTGCTGCTGGTAGTGCCGCTGCTCGGGCGGCAGATTGGTCAGTTGGCCGAGGCTCTGCCGGCGATCCTGAACTGGGTTCAGAGCACGGTACTGCCTCAGCTCCAATCCTGGACCGGTCTCGACCTGAGCACCGACTTCGATCAGCTGCGCCAGGCGCTGCTGGCCAATTGGAAAGAAACCGGCACCCTGGCCGCCAGTGTGCTGGCACAGGTGTCTCGCTCCGGCTTGGTGTTGGCCGGGTGGCTGGCCAACCTGGCCTTGATACCGGTGGTGACCTTCTACCTGCTGTTGGACTGGGACGTGCTGGTAGGCAAGGTGCGGCGCCTGCTTCCGCGACAGTGGGAGCCCACCGCCGTGCGCTTGGCCAAGGAGTGTGACGAGGTGCTGGCGGCGTTTCTGCGCGGGCAGTTGATCGTCATGCTGTGCCTGGGGGTGATCTACGCGGTAGGCCTGACCCTTCTGGGTGTGCGTTTTGGCCTGTTGATCGGCCTGCTGTCGGGGCTGGCCAGTATCGTTCCGTACCTGGGCGTCATCGTCGGCATCACGGTGGCTGGCGTGGTGGCATTTTTCCAGTTCGGCGACTGGTTGATTCTGTTGGGGGTGGCGCTGGTGTTCGGTTTCGGGCAGCTGGTAGAGAGTACGCTGCTGCAGCCAAAACTGTTGGGCGACAAGATCGGTCTACATCCTGTGGCGGTCATCTTCGCGGTGCTTGCCGGTGGCCAGCTGTTTGGCTTCACCGGGGTGCTGCTGGCCTTGCCGGTGGCCGCCATGGTGATGGTCGTGCTGCGCTACCTGCATGAAACCTACAAGAACTCGTCGTTGTACGATGCCCATCAGCAGGGACGTGACGGCGCTCGCCAGCGCGCAGCCAATGCCGACGAGGATGTGCGATGAGCCGGTCTCCTGCACAGCTGCCCCTGGGGCTTGGGCTGCGTGATGATGCTACCTTCGAGAACTATCACGCGGGCGGTAACAGCCCCGTGGTCGAATGCCTGCGTCAGCAGTTCGAGGACGATGGGGAGTCGTTTCTGTATCTGTGGGGCGGCGAGGGGGTCGGGCGCAGCCACTTGCTCCAGGCGGCGTGCCATGAGGCTTCGGGCCGGGATTTCAGGACGCTGTATCTGCCCCTGGAAGAACTCGGGCACTTTCCTCCATTGATGCTGGAGGATATCGAGCGGCTCGACCTGCTGGCCATCGACGATCTGGACAGAGTGGTCGGGCGCAAGCGCTGGGAAGAGGCGTTATTTCATGCCTTCAATCGCCTGCGTGACAGCGGCAAGCGGCTGGTGATTGCGGCGGACAGGCCCCCCCGGCAGCTTGATGTCCAGCTGCCGGATCTTGCGTCACGGCTGACCTGGGGCATGACCTTTCACCTGCGACCCTTGTCCGACGAGGACCGCATGAGCGCGCTGACATTGCGAGCCCGGGTGAGGGGCATGGAAATGCCCGGCGAAGTCGCGCGCTATATTCTGCACCGTGGTCCCCGCGAGCTTGGCGAGTTGTTTCGCTGTCTTGACGTGCTGGATAGCGCCTCTTTATCGGCGCAACGCAAGCTGACGATCCCTTTCGTCAAGCGCGCTCTGGATTGGTAGAGGCGGCAACCGGGTTGCCGCCGTCGACTTACCGACTCAACTGCACTTCACTGTGCCCGCCGTTGCTTAGCGAGACTTCCTTGATCACGATCTGGCGCATGCCGGTGGCGGGGTCCACCACCGTCCCGGAGGCGTAGAAGTCGCCAGTGGGAAGGTCTCGCAGCTGAAAGTAGCCATTGCCGTCAGTGCGCGTGGTGTGGGTGTACTCCCGCGCCCGCGGATCTGCGCGTTCCACCGCACGGCCTGCCAGCGCCTGGGCCGCCGCTTCGGCGGAATACTTGGTGATGGGAGCGAGCGAGACGGTCTCGTTGGCACCGATCACCGGTCCGGCGTCGGTGTTGAGCGTGAGGCGACCCGACAGCACCGCACTGCCGCTCTTGGGAAGCTTGGCGTAGACGTCCGCAGGGAAAGGAATCTCACGCGGGACCCGAGCCTGGTCGGCGGTGGGCTGGTCATCCCTCGGGCCTGGCTGCTCCACTGTCACATCCGGCTCGCCGATCTCGATCACGTCTGGGGCGCGAGTCGTGCCCGTCGTACTGATGCCCTGGCACCCGGTCAGCAGGGCGGCCAGCAGCATGACGGCCCACAGTGGGGTTGCGCGTGACAGCAGGGGGAATGCCTTCATGGCGAGGTCTCCTTTTCATGTCATTAGGCCCTGTGCCCCATCAGCTTAACGCAAAGCGGCCCCCGATGGAGATCGGGGGCCGCTGATGAACGACTGGCGTCGTTCAGGCGAGTGCCGTTGCCGAATTACTTGGCGTTGGCGGTCGCCTTGGTAGCAGTGTCGGTAGACAGCGCCTTGACGCTTCCTGCAGATCCTGCAGATACAAGACGGCCCCCGATGGAGATCGGGGGCCGCTGACGAACGACTGGCGTCGTTCAGGCGAGTGCCGTTGCCGAATTACTTGGCGTTGGCGGTCGCCTTGGTAGCAGTGTCGGTAGACAGCGCCTTGACGCTTCCTGCAGATCCAGCAGATACAAGACGGCCCCCGATGGAGATCGGGGGCCGCTGATGAACGACTGGCGTCGTTCAGGCGAGTGCCGTTGCCGAATTACTTGGCGTTGGCGGTCGCCTTGGTAGCAGTGTCAGTGGCTGCCTTGACGTTGTCTTCGGCCAGCTTCTGGCTCTTGGAGACGAAGTCCTGCTGCAGGGCCACGACCTTCTCGGCGTCGCCTTTCATGCGCTCGGTCAGGTCCTTGGCGACCTTCTGCTGGCCTTCCATGTAGGAACGCAGGCCTTCTGCATCCTTGACGGAAGTGAAGGCGCGTGCCTGGGCCAGACCGGTCTCGGCGTAAGCCTTGGCAGCGTCCAGCTGAGCGCTGGCGAGCTTCTCGGCGAAGTCGACAGTCAGGTTGGCGTAGGCGCGAGCCGGACCGAAGAACAGAGTCTCGACTTGCTCGTTGTTGAACAGTGCTTTGGCGTCAAAAGTGCGCATCATCAGAACCTCCTGGGTTATCGAACTCACGCTAGGCCGGACCGTGGGAGTTGCCCTGTAGGTCGCTGCCTGGGTGTCTTCTGTTGCAGTGCACAATAGCAGAGCGTTTTGTGCATCGCAACATGTGTGTGGGCTGAGTCTGGCGATAGGTGCGGGAAAACGTGAAGTGGCACAGTGCATGCGTTTTAAGCCGATCGGACCGGGCATTTCGCCGCCAGCGCATGGGCACAACGATGACAGGGCACAGTGACAGCGAGATGACGCTTGCAAGCAGGCCTTGGCGCCACCATGGTGAAGGATGGGGGAGAAGACCGTGACCCTTGCCACTATCGATCAGGAGTGATCCATGACGCAGACACGTATCGAACGCGACAGCATGGGGGAACTGGAGGTTCCCGCCGGTGCTCTCTACGGCGCCCAGACCCAGCGTGCGGTCAATAACTTTCCCGTATCTGGGCAGGCCATGCCCGTCGCCTTCATTCATGCCATTGCGCGGATCAAGCGATCCGCCGCCGTGGTCAATGTGGCCCTCGGCCTGCTGGATGATGCGCGAGGGCAGGCCATTATCGAGGCGGCCGATGAGATCATCGAGGGACGCCACGACGACCAGTTTCCGATCGATGTGTTTCAGACCGGCTCTGGCACCTCCAGCAATATGAACGTCAATGAGGTCATCGCCCACCTGGCCAGTCGTGATGACCTTCAAGTGGGGCCCAACGATCACGTCAACATGGGCCAGTCGAGCAACGATGTCATCCCGACGGCGCTGCATCTATCGGCTGCCCTTGAGGTCACGGGCCGCTTGCGCCCGGCACTGGTGCACTTGCGTGACACGATTGATCGGCGTGCCAACGAGCTCGACGGTGTGGTCAAGACCGGGCGCACCCACTTGATGGACGCCATGCCGCTGCGCCTGAGTCAGGAGCTGGGGGGCTGGTCCAGTCAGGTAGGCCAGGCCATCGAACGCCTCGACAGTGCCCTGATTCGGCTATGTCGCCTTGCCCAGGGGGGGACCGCCGTGGGCACGGGCATCAATGCCCACCCCGAATTTGCACAGCGCATGGCGGAAGAGTTGTCACGCCTGACCGGACTGACGCTGAGTCCCAACGACAGCTTCTTTGCCAGTCTGGGGTCACAGGATGCTGCCGTCGAACTGTCAGGACAGCTCAAGGGGCTGGCCTGTGTGGTGATGAAGATCGCCAATGATCTGCGCTGGATGAACTCCGGCCCGCTTGCTGGGCTTGGCGAGATAGAGCTTGAAGCCTTGCAGCCGGGCAGTTCGATCATGCCGGGCAAGGTCAATCCAGTGATTCCCGAGTCGGCGGCCCAGGCGGCAGCCCAGGTGATTGGGCTTGATGCGGCGGTGACCGTGGCCGGGCAGAGCGGAAACTTCCAGTTGAACGTGATGCTTCCGCTGGTCGCCAACAACCTGCTGACGGCCATTACTCTGATGACCCAAACCTCGGTACTGCTGGCAGACAAGGCGATTGCCAGCTTCAAGGTGCGCGAAGACAACCTGAGCGAGCCGCTGGCGCGCAATCCCATCCTGGTGACGGCATTGAATTCGGTGATCGGCTATAACGCCGCGGCGGCGATTGCCAAGAAGGCGTACCAGGCCGGGCGCCCGATCATTGACGTCGCCGAGGAAGAAACCGAGCTGGGACGTGAGGAGCTGCAGCGCCTGCTTGATCCGGTCGCCCTTACCCAAGGGGGCATTCCCGAATAGCGTTGTCGAGTGGCGGCGACGAGACCCGTTGATGCCTTTGGCGAAGCCCTGCACGGTCAGGGCTTCGCCGCGTTGGTCGCTGACGTCAGCTAGGCTCGTCCCGCTCCTTGGCTTCTTCCACGGTATCCCGGGCATCACGAAACTCCGCCGGTGCCGCTTCGGGGGTGTCGTGTTCGTCTGCCCTGGCCGGTCGGTAGCAGAGCCGAGCAAGAATCGGAAAATGGTCCGAGCCGAAGGCGGGAAGTCGCTCCATATGCGCCAGGGTGAAATGCTCGCTGACGAAGACATGGTCCAGCGGCCAGCGCAGCAGCGGTATGTTGGCATGGAAACTGGCGAACAGCCCGCGCCCGCGGCGGGGGTCCAGCATCCCACTGACGCGGCAAAACAGTCGCGTGCTGCGGGACCAGGCAACATCGTTAAGGTCACCGGCGACCAGTGTCGGAACGGGGTCCTGATGGATCAGCTTGGCCACCAGCATCAGTTCGGCGTCTCTCCATAGCGACTCTTCGCTCTCGCTGGGGGCCGGGGGGCGCGGATGCAGCGCGTGGAAGCGTATCTGCTCGCCACTGGGCAGCTCGACGCCACAGTGGATGGAGGGGATGTCATCCTGTATCAGCCATTTGACCTTGGTGTCGTGCAACGGGCGGCGAGAGTACAGGTGCATGCCGTAGAGGTTGTCCAGGGGGACGCGAACAGCGTGGGGGTAGCTGTCAGCGAGCCCCTCATCCAGTTGGCTGCCCCACCAGTCATCCGATTCTAGCGTCAGCAGCATATCCGGCTCGTGGTCCCTGACCAGCTTGAGCAGCCCATCACTGTTGCGATTGGGTGTCAGCACGTTGGCGACCATCAGCGTCAGGCAGCGGTCAGCGACATCGTCTTCCGCCGATTTCACTTGTACCGGCCAGAGCGGTGTCCAGGGCAGCACGTATCCCGCCTGTATGATCGCCACCACCAAGGCGACGATCATCAACCAAGGCGTCAATAGCGGGCTGGCCAGGGGGCTTGCCAGGGCGCACAGCAGAGCGGCGAGTCCTAGCTGTAGGCGCGGAAATTCGCAGGCTCTAAGCCACCACCAGTGGGTGGGGATTCTGGCGATCAGGGTCGCAGCTGCGAGCACCGTCACGACAGACACCAGTATGACATCAGCGATCAACTCAACCATTCGGCGGTCCTTCGACGTGGTGGTAAACGGGAGATCGTTGATCAGACTAACGAGATGTAGCGCTGGACGATAGGGCCACGAGAGCCGTCTTTTCGCTAGGGCTTCGACAGGGCTTCGACAGCGCAGCGTGGATAGCGGCAGGGTCAGTGGCCGGGACCACCAGCTTTCGGGCTGAGCCCTCACCGCGAGTTGACGCCATCGTGGGCTCAGGCGAGCTTGCGGGGGGCAGGGCGGTGGGTGTGGAAGTATTCCTGTAGCTGCTGCTCGGCGTCGTCGCCGAAAAGAATGCGCGCGGCCTCTTCAAGGCCGGGGGCGTCGCGCAGGCTTTCGTGGTCCACCACTAGCGCAATCTTCGAGCGACGGCGCAGGAAATCGTCCATCCGGGTGATCATCTCCTTGCTGGCGGCATGTTCCAGCTCGCAGCGAAGGTACTCGGTGCCCGCTATCAGCAGTTCCCCTTGTCGGCGATCTCTGCGGATCTGATCAAGCATGCCAAAGGCGCTCAGGCCGTAGCGGCGCCACAGTCGCGTGCTCAGTGCCTCGCTGGATGAGGCCGGCGTCATCGTGTCCAGTTCGAGCAGGCGTGCCTGGTGCATGAACTCCCGTCGATCATCCGCGTGGGGTTCTCCATACCAGCGTGCATCCGGGTCAGGGATGGTGACGCCCAGGGCGGCGACTTCCGCGACGATTTCTTCGCCGACGTTCACACAGTCGGTGAGTTTTCCGCCAAAGATACTGATATGACGATCCTCTCCTGAGGTGTCGATGGCGTGCTTGCGTGACATTTGCAGAAAATCCCGTTGGCCGTCGGCACTGGCCTTCACCGCCAGCGGGCGCACGCCACAACGGCTGGCAATGACGTCGCTGCGCGTCAGTGGACGCTCCAGCGTCAGACGCTTGTTGATGTTGTCGAGAACGAAGCTGACGTCCTGGTCAGTGACGGCGACTTCCGGGCGTTGCTCTCGAGTATCGGTGGTACCAATGCAGGTACGGGGGCCCATGGGAATAGCGAAGAATAGCCGGCCATCGTCGGCGAAGAAGGCCAGCACTCGATGGTGATCAGTCAGCCGCGGCACGATCAGGTGGATGCCCTTTGAGTAGGCGTGGTGGTGCTCGGTGACCTGGCCACTGCGTTGGTTGTGGTCATCCACCCAGGGGCCCGAGGCGTTGATCAACACGCTGGCATTGATGCGCAGTGAGGTCTGCGCCTGATGGTCCCAGCCATCGACCACCCAGTGGCCGCCCTGGCGGCTGGCACCCCTGGACTCGACATAATTGGCAGCGGCAGCACCATAGTCCAGGGCGGTGCGCACGAAGTTGAAGACAAAGCGGGCGTCATTGTCGTGTAGATAGGCGTCAGAGTACTCGAATCCACCCACGGCATTGCCGGTATCGACGATCGGCTCCCTGGCCTTGATGCCTTTGGGGTTGAGATAGCGCGGTAGCCGGGTGAAGGCATTGCCCATCAGCCAGTACAGCCAGGTGCCGAGCCATAGTGTGCGTGGGTGATGCCGGAAGCCCTTGTCGACGGTGGTCAGAAAGCGAATCTCCTGCACTGTCGAGGGAAAGCTGCGAATCAGATGGTTGCGGCTCTTGCAGAGTTTTCTGACCAGGGCAAAGTCATAGCTTTCCATGTACTTGATGCCGCCCCAGACCAGATTGGAGGAATGCTGGCTGGTTTCGCCGGAGAAGTCGCCCCGGTCGATAAGGGCGACCTTGACGCCCTTGCCTGCCAGGGCGGCCGCGCTGGCGGCACCATTGATGCCGCCCCCGACGATCACTACATCGAAGTGCTCGGTCTTGAGTCGTTGCACATGGGTATCACGCAGCTGCATGAGTCCGCCTCCCTGGAGGTGTCAGGTGTCGTCGCGCTCCCAGTTCATGGTCCGCCGCACGGCCTTCTTCCAACCCTTGTAGCGCCGCTCGCGTTCCTCTTCGGCCATCGCCGGGCAGAAGGTGCGTTCGATATCGCCACTGTGGGCCAGCTGCTCCAGGCTCCAGTGCCCGACCGCAATGCCGGCCAGATAAGCGGCGCCGAGCGCCGTGCTCTCGATGACCTGGGGACGCTCCACGTTGACCGCGAGCATGTCCGCCTGGAACTGCATCATGACGTTATTGGCCACCGCGCCTCCGTCGACCCTGAGTGCCTTCAGGGTGATGCCCGAGTCGGCCTGCATGGCATCGATGATGTCGCGGGTCTGGTAGGCCAGCGCATCGAGGGTGGCGCGAGTGATATGTTCCTTGCTCGAGCCTCTGGTCAGGCCGAAGATGGCGCCTCGGGCGTACATGTCCCAGTAGGGGGCGCCGAGACCCGCGAAGGCCGGTACCACATAGACGCCGTCGGCATCCTCGACCTTGCTGGCGTAGTATTCGGAGTCTTCTGCCGCGTCGATCATCTTGAGTTCGTCCCGCAGCCACTGAATGGCGGCGCCGGCGATGAAAATCGAGCCCTCCAGGGCATAGGTGACCTTACCGTCCAGGCTCCAGGCCACAGTGGTCAGCAGGCCTGACGGCGACGGTACGGGGGTATCGCCGGTATTCATCAGCAAAAAGCAGCCGGTGCCGTAGGTGTTCTTGACCATGCCTTTTTCGAAGCAGGCCTGACCGAACAGCGCCGCTTGCTGATCCCCGGCAATACCGGCGATGGGGATCTGCGCCCCGCCGAACATTTCCTTGGCGGTGGTGCCATAGACCTCGCTGGATGATCTGACCTGCGGCAGCATGGCCAGCGGAATATCGAGAGCCTCCAGCAGGCGAGCATCCCATTCCAGGGAGTGAATATTGAACAGCATGGTGCGTGATGCGTTGGAGACATCGGTGACATGCTGTTCGCCACGGGTGAGATTCCACAAAAGCCAGCTGTCCATGGTGCCGAACAGGAGGTCGCCGGCTTCTGCTCGCTGCTGGGCACCGTCGACCTGATCGAGTATCCAGCGGATCTTGGTGCCGGAGAAGTAGGCGTCCACCACCAGCCCGGTGGTGTCACGAATATGTTGTTCAAGCCCCTTGTCCTTGAGCGCATCGCACAAGGGAGCGGTGCGCCGGTCCTGCCACACAATGGCGTTATGGATCGGCTTGCCGGTGTGTCGGTCCCAGACCAGGGTAGTCTCACGCTGGTTGGTGATGCCGATAGCCGCGACCTCACTGGGTTTGACCCCTTGGGTTTCCAGCACCTCCCGGGCCACCCCCATCTGGCAGCCCCAGATTTCCATCGCGTCGTGCTCAACACGGCCCGCCTGTGGGTAGTGTTGGGTGAACTCTTTCTGGGCGATGCCAACGATACGGGTCGCCTGGTCGAACAGGATCGCGCGACAGCTGGTGGTCCCTTGGTCGAAGGCAAGAATGTAAGGGCGTTGCATGGGCAAGGTTTCCTGAAACGCGAATGACGACTTCAGCGTGGTGGATGAACGTACGCTTGGCCAGAGGCGGTAACGGTTCAGAGGGTTTCGGATTCGAAAATAAGCATAGACAGATGTTGGCTAACGAACAAATGCATGCGCGCAAAACGACCATGGAGGCTCGCCTCAGGCCGCGGAGACAGGCGAGTCACGCGATGTGCAGGGCCACGTCATGTGTCCTGAGAAGGCGGGCAATGGGCTCTGGTGGCTGACGGTCGGTGAACAACGCATCGAGTTGTGCGACGTTGCCTTGCCGCACCACGGGGTTGCGGCGGAATTTCGAGTGGTCAGCGGCAAGAAATACCTGACGTGAATTCTGGATAATGGCCTGGGCGACGCGCACTTCCTGATAGTCGAACTCCAGCAGTGAGCCATCCTCGTCTATCCCGCTGATACCGATGAGGCCGATGTCGACCTTGAACTGATGGATGAAGTCGATGGTGGCTTCGCCGATGATTCCCCCATCCCGCGGGCGAACCTGGCCGCCAGCCACGATTACCTTGAAATCTTCCTTGTGGTGGAGGATGGACGCCACGTTCAGGTTGTTGGTGATGACTTCCAGTCCCTGATGCTCCAGCAGCGCTTCAGCGATCAGTTCGTTGCTGGTTCCGATGTTGATGAACAGCGAGGCGTGATGAGGTACCTGGCGGGCGACGCTGGCGGCGATCCGTCGCTTGGCATCCAGGTTAAGCGTCTTGCGGGTGGCGTAGGCGGTGTTGACGGTGCTGGATTCCAGGCCGGCGCCACCATGAACACGCCTGATGCGTCCCGTTTCAGCCAGTGCATTGAGATCGCGCCGGATCGTCTGCGGTGTCACGCCAAAGTGGTCGGTCAACTGCTCGATGCTGGCGTACCCCTGGCGGCTGACCAGGTCGATGATGGCATCCTGACGCTGTTGCTGATTCATCTCAGGCGTTCCCTAAGCGATATCTGGTGATCGTAAACGAACTCGACAGCGGTTGGCGATGGTCTTCACCCGGTGCTCGTGGTTCATGTTGGGGGAGGGCAAAGCGCATGGCCGAGCACGCTCCATCAGAAAAAATCATTCGGTGAACTCAAGGGCTTGCATTATTCTGACGATCCCGTAGAATTCGCATCCGTTGTCGGGGATGAGGCCCTTCAAGGTGTCGCCCAGACCGGTCCAGTAAAGGAAGGTTGCTCAAGGGTAATTCGTTCCTCTGGACAGTGTAGGACCATAGCTCAGTTGGTTAGAGCGCCACGTTGACATCGTGGAGGTCGGCGGTTCAAATCCGCCTGGTCCTACCATTATGCAGTTCTGCCACATTTCGTGCCGGTGCCTGTTGTAGTGGTACAGGTAGTAGTGGCACATGCAGTAATAGCAAGGCTGATCTTTGCAGGACCATAGCTCAGTTGGTTAGAGCGCCACGTTGACATCGTGGAGGTCGGCGGTTCAAATCCGCCTGGTCCTACCAGTCAGTAGCCGCAGTTAGCGTTATACAGCAGGACCATAGCTCAGTTGGTTAGAGCGCCACGTTGACATCGTGGAGGTCGGCGGTTCAAATCCGCCTGGTCCTACCAGATTCCAGAAAAAGGCCCCGAGCACTATTTGCTCGGGGCCTTTTTCGTTGGTGGATCATTGTGTCTTCAGCGCGCCGCTGCCTGTCAGTGGCCCCTCGTAAAGCCCCAGGATGCCCTCGCTGACGAGAGGCGTGGTGACGAGGGGCAGGCTGGCGAGGGGTAGGTGACGAGAGAGCACGCGGAAGGGGTAGCGGCCGGCAGAGTAGGGCAGTAACGCCCTGGAGGCGTCACTGCCCTTGAGGTGGCAGCGATGTGGTGAGACTTAGGCCTCCGAACTTAGAACTCAGAACTCAGAACTCAGTCCACTGGCCTGCCGAAAGACCTCTACCAGGCGCTCGATGCCTGCCTGGTCGTCGGCGCTGAAGCGCCCTTGCTGTGGGCTGTCCAGGTCGAGGACTCCCCACAGCTGGCCTGCGGCATCGAGAATCGGGACGACCAGCTCGGAGCGGGATGCGCTGTCGCAGGCGATGTGGTCCGCCACCGCATGCACGTCGTCGACGCGCTGGGTCTCAAGGCTTCGGGCCGCCGCACCGCATACCCCCTTGTTGAACGGAATGGGGTGGCAGGCTGGCTTGCCCTGGAAAGGGCCAAGCGACAGCACCTGTGGCGTCTTGTGAAGATAGAAGCCTGCCCAGTTCAGCGCTTCGACTTCCTGCATGATAAAGGCGCTGGTCTGAGCGGCGTTGGTCAGCCAATCATCGCTGTCGAGAAGGGCGCTGAGCTGACGCACCAGAAGGTCATAGGATGACATGAAGGTCTTGATTCCGTCCTGCAGAAGTGAAAAAGGCCGACCATGCTGATCAGCATTGGCCGGCCTCGAAGAGCCAGTATGGGTTACTTCCAGCCAGGCACCGCGGAGCCCTTGAACAGTTCCTCGGCCTTGGCAGCGACTTCGTCGCTCTGGTAGGCGTCGACCAGCTGCTGAATGGCTTCGCTGTCTTCGTCGCCGCTACGCACGGCAATGATGTTGACGTAGGGTGACTCGGGACCTTCCTTGACCAGCGCGTCCTCCAGGGTCAGGCCGGCGGGCTGAGCGAAGGTGTTATTGATGAAGGCCATGTCCACATCCGGCAGTACGCGGGGGAGCTGGGCCGCTTCGATTTCGCGGAAGTCGAAGTCGTGGGGATTTTCCACGATGTTCAGCGGTGTGGCCTCAAGGTTCTCCGGATCATCGAGGGTGATCAGGCCCTCGTTGTGCAGCAGGATCAGCGAGCGGCCTTCGTTCGACGGGTCGTTGGGCAGGGCGATGGTGGCGCCCTCCGGCAGTTCGTCGATGCTGGTGTACTTCTCGGAATAGGCGCCGATGGGGTACACGAAGGTGCGTCCGGCAATGGCGAAGTCATAGCCCCGATCATTGACCATGGCGTTCATGTACGGCTCATGCTGGTAGGCGTTCGCGTCCAGGCTGCCGTCGGCGAGTGCGGCATTGGGTGTCACGTAGTCGGTGAACTCAATGATCTCCACGTCCAGGCCATAACGCTCTTCTGCCAGCTCGGCGGCGACCTGCATGACGTCGGTCTCCGGGCCCGCTACGGTGCCTACCTTGATGCTGTGCTCGTCAGCGTTGGCCTGGCTGATGGCCAGTGACAGGGTAGAAAGGGCAAGGGCGCCCAGCAATGTCTTGCGCATGATCGGTGTCTCCCATAGGCGGTGATGACGTGTGCCGCGATGATAATGGAATAACAAAGGTTTTGCTAATTCGTTTTCGCTATATGTTGCTGAGGGTCATTTATGGTTGCTCTTGCGCACCAGATAGTCGCCCAGGCTCTGAAAGACTTGCACCATGACGACCAGAATAGCGACGGTGATCAGCATGATCGTTGGATTGAAGCGATTGTAGCCATAGCGGATGCCCAGGTCGCCTAATCCGCCGCCGCCAACGGCTCCGGCCATGGCGGAGTAACTGACCAGGGTGACGGCGGTGACCGTCAATGCGGTAAAGATGCCGCCACGTGCTTCTGGTAGAAGCACTTTTGAAATGATTTGCCAGGGCGTGGCGCCCATGGACTGCGCGGCTTCCACCAGGCCGGGAGAGATTTCGTTCAGTGCTCCCTCCACCAGACGTGCAATAAAGGGAATAGCCGCGATGGTCAGGGGGACGGCCGCGGCATTGGTGCCAATGGAGGAGCCGACCAGCATGCGAGTGAACGGAATGATGGCCACCATCAGGATGATAAAGGGGATCGAGCGCCCGATATTGGTCACGATGCCGAGCACCGACTGAAGGACCGGCTGTGCCAGGATCTGGCCAGGCCGAGTCACGTACAGCAGGACGCCCAGCGGGATGCCGACCAGGGCGGAGAGAATGCCCGAGACCGCCACCATGTACAGCGTGTCCAGAGTGGCTTCGAGAATCAGATTAAACATCGCGCTGGACATGGCCGAGCACCTCCACTGTCAGGTCATGGGCTTGCAGATAGTCGAGGGCGCGGCGAGTGTCGTCGGCGCCTCCCATCAGTTCGGCGATCATCAGGCCGAGGGTGCGTTCCTGGATGGACTCGACCTTGGCCTGCAGAATGCTGACGTCGACTCCACACTCCCGGGCCAGGCGCGAGATCAATGGCGTTGATACTGCATCGCCGGAGAAGGCCAGGCGTACCACCGGGTGAGTGTGCTCGCCCGCCTGGGGTTCGAGTCGGTCGATCAGCTCCCGTGGCGGCTCCAGCTCGAGAAAGTCATTGAGGAAGTGGCGGCCAAGGGCCGTGCGTGGCGAGGTGAAGAAGTCACCCACATCGGCCTCCTCGACCAGCTCGCCGCCGGAAATCAGGCCGACTCGGTGGCAGATGGTCTTGACCACCTCCATCTCATGGGTAATCAGCAGGATGGTCAGTCCGAGCTTCTGGTTGATGTCCTGAAGCAGTTCCAGAATGGAGGCGGTGGTCTGCGGATCCAGCGCTGAGGTGGCTTCATCGCACAGCAGCACTTGTGGCCGGCTGGCCAGGGCCCGGGCAATCGCGACGCGCTGCTTCTGGCCGCCGGACAGCTGGGCGGGATACTGCTTGGCCTTGTCCGCCAGGCCAACCAGCTCGAGCAGAGGCGTGACACGTTCCTTGATCTCCGCTCCCTTGACGCCCATCAGCTCAAGCGGCAGCGCCACGTTGTCGAACACGGTGCGCGACGTCAGCAGGTTGAAATGCTGGAAGATCATGCCGATGCGATGGCGGGCCTGATTGAGGGCCGGCCCCGCGAGCCCGGTCAGTTCCTGGCCGTCGACTTCCACGGTGCCCGTGGTAGGGCGCTCCAGCAGGTTGACGCAACGAATCAGGGTGGACTTGCCAGCGCCCGACAGGCCGATGACGCCGTGAATCTGTCCGCGAGGCACATGCAGGTTGACGTTTTTCAGCGCCTGGACCGCGCGTGGTCCGGTGCCGAAGGTCTTTGAGAGGTTGGTCAGTCGTATCATGTCAGCCACCGGGTGGGCACCGAGTGACCGGGGGCGGGCAGGACCATGGGCAGGTCAGGCAGAGGGCAGGCAAGAGCAAGGGGTGTCCAAAAAAAAGGCCACCCTGGCGGGTGGCCATCAACGCTGGACACACCCTTTTAGCTGCACTTCATGCGCTGACACCTTGTGAGTGTCATGGCACGGGCGCCCGCAATCCGGGTACAAATCGGCGCCTAAAAATGTAGCCGGCAAGAATAGGGGGCTTGCTGAGTCCTGTCAATCACTTGTCGACGTGGATGGGGGCGTCAAGATGGAGGTTCGTCTACCGCCGACTCACCCGCCCACTTATCCACCCACGGGGAATACCGGCAGAAGACCCAGGAAGGCCACAAGGGTGGCGCTTGATCATCGCCTTTCGTGGGGCGGGGCCGTCGCTTGCATGGAACTTTAGGGCGGAGATCCATAGACTGGCCCGATCGAAGGCTGAGGCCTTTTCGCTGGCGAGGAGATGAGGATGTTTACCGGGATTGTGCAAGGCACCGCTGAAGTGGTCGACATGATCGAAGCTGAGGCGTTTCGCACCCATGTCGTGCGCCTGCCGGAGCACTTGCTGGAAGGTCTGGCACTGGGCGCGTCGGTGGCCCACAACGGGGTGTGTCTGACGGTGACTGCGGTGGACGGCGATCGGGTCAGTTTCGACCTGATGCGCGAGACCCTCAGGGTGACCAATCTAGGCGCGGTATCCATTGGCGACCGCGTCAACATCGAGCGTGCGGCGCGTTTTGGCGATGAGATCGGCGGGCACGCCATGTCAGGGCATGTCATGGCGCAGGCGGAGCTGGTGGAGCTGGACGAGGCGCCCAATAATCGGCGCCTTTGGTTTCTGTTGCCGGAGGGGCTGGACAGGTTTGTCTTCACCAAGGGCTATATCGGTGTCGATGGCATCAGTCTGACCATCGGTGCACTGCGTCAGGAAACCCGTGGCGGTGCGTTCTGCGTCGACCTGATTCCGGAAACGCTGGCCCGCACGACGCTGGCGGATCGTCGACCCGGAGACAGGGTCAATATCGAGGTGGACCCCCAGACCCAGGCGATTGTCGAGACCGTTGAGCGAGTGTTGGCGGCGAAAGGCGGCGCCTGAATCAGGGGTGGTGGCCTTGTTCGCTGTGGACGTCGGAGATCGTCTTGCTCGCTGTGCCGTAGCGCCCGTAGCAGAGGAGACGAGGGCCTTCCTCGCTTGAGGCGGTGCTAACTTAATCGGATGCCACATTCCGATTTTGCACCGACCGTGATCAGTGAGGACGACCATGAAAATGACAGCCAAGGCATTGGCGGCAGGGGCGTGCATCCTAGCGTGCGGGTTTGCCACGATGGCGACCGCCGAAAGTGATCTATCGCCCTGGGTAGACGACGACGGCACCATTCACCTGCCCGATAATTTCCGCACCGAGATGGCCCACCTGGGCTCCTGGTTTGTGCCAGAGGGGGATGCGAGCGGCTTCCACAACGTCTATACCGAGCCCGAGAGCATTGCTGCCTATCGGGAAAACGGCGTGTTCCCCGACGGTGCCGTGCTGGTGAAGGAGCTGCGCGCCCATAGCACCGGTGACTACACCACTGGCGCCGGTGTGAGCTACGAGAACGACACCATCAAGCAGTGGTTTGTGATGGTCAAGGACGCAACCAACCGCTTTGCCGACAGCAATGGCAGTTGGGGGGACGGCTGGGGCTGGGCCTTGTTCATGACTGACGACCCGGCGACCAATGTGTCGGCGGACTACCAGACCGACTGCCTGGGCTGCCATGTCCCGGCAAAGGACAAGGACTGGATCTATACCGAAGCCTACCCGATTCTGGTAGAGTAGCGCGCTTTCGAGAGTCGCCACCGTCGGGCGCAGGTGCTGTTGCATCGCGCCCGATGTGCGTTTTGGCACCGATCTGTTCGGTGGCAGACGCGGTCAAGCGTTGGCTTCATTGTGCAGTATCGTCGTGCGTCCCCCGGCGGCCTGCTATATGGTGTCTCTAGCCACCGGGTGGCGGGGCACGGTCGGTGACTCTCGTCCTGGACACCCCCTCATTGACTCCACGTGCAGGACCTAGCGCATGTCCAATCCCCAGCCTGAATCGAACCAGGGCAAGAGTCCCCTCGATCGCTTCTTCAAGCTCAGCGAACACCGTACTACCGTGAAGACAGAGGTCATCGCCGGGATCACGACCTTCCTGACCATGGCGTACATCATCTTCGTCAACCCAAGCATCCTGTCCGAAGCGGGCATGGACTACGGGGCGGTCTTCGTGGCTACCTGTGTGGCCGCGGCGGTGGGCTGTCTGATCATGGGGCTGTGGGCCAATTACCCCATCGCCCTGGCGCCGGGTATGGGCCTCAATGCCTTCTTCACCTACGGCGTCGTGCTCGGGATGGGCTATACCTGGGAGGCGGCACTGGGTGCGGTGTTCCTGTCGGGCGTTACCTTCTTTCTGCTCAGTATCTTCCGCATTCGCGAATGGATCATCAATTCCATTCCGATCACATTGAGGCTCGGGATTGCTGCCGGCATCGGCCTGTTTCTTGCCATGGTGGCCATGAAAAATGCTGGCATCATCGTGGATAACCCGGCCACTCTGGTGTCAGTCGGTGACCTTTCCGAACCTGCGCCGCTTTACGCCCTTGCCGGTTTCTTCGTTATCACCGCGCTTGCTCACCTGCGGGTCACCGGGGCGGTGATGATCGGCATTCTCGGCGTGACGCTGGTTGCCATGCTGCTTGGACACAATGAATTCAGCGGTGTGGTGTCGATGCCGCCTTCCATTGCACCGACCTTGATGTCGATGGACCTCGCTGGCGCGTTCAACGTGGCGATGATCAGCGTGGTCTTTGCCTTCCTGTTTGTTGACTTGTTCGATACCTCCGGCACGCTGGTCGGTGTGGCTCATCGCGGTGGACTGCTGGACAAGGATGGCAAGCTGCCTCGTCTGGGGCGCGCGCTGATGGCCGACTCTACTGCCTCCATGGCAGGTGCGGCGCTGGGCACCTCGACCACTACCAGCTACGTCGAAAGCACGGCAGGTATCGCTGCCGGCGGGCGGACTGGCCTGACGGCCGTGGTAGTGGCCGTACTGTTCCTGCTCAGCCTGTTCTTTGCGCCGCTGGCGGGCTCCATACCTGCCTACGCCACGGCGGGGGCGCTGCTGTACGTGGCCTCCCTGATGGCGGGCAGTCTGGCTCACGCCGACTGGGATGATGCCACCGAGGCGGCCCCGGTACTGATCGCCGCTCTGGCCATGCCGTTGACCTTCTCGATTGCCGAGGGTATTGCCTTTGGCTTTGTCAGCTATGTCGCCATCAAGGCCCTGTCAGGTCGCTTCAAGGACCTGAATGTTGCCGTGGTCATCCTGGGCGTACTGTTTGCCATCAAGATGATTTTCCTCGATTGACCGGCGCTCCTCCGCCTCTCTCCGCCGCCGGCTTTGACGCAAATGGCGGCGGGTGGCGTGACGGACCGTTCAGCGGTCAATCTGACGGGTAGCCTTGTCAGCAGGGCTACCCGATGTTGTCATTTCCTTCGTACCCGATTTCTAGCGAGAACCGCCATGAGCATTTACGGCGACTACATCAAGTCTGTCATTCGCACCGTTCCCGACTGGCCACAGCCGGGCGTCAATTTTCGTGACATCACCCCGCTTTTGCAGAATAGTGCCGCCTTCCGCAAGCTCATCGATAGCTTTGTGCACCGCTATCAGGAGATGGATCTGGACGCGATTGCGGCGATCGACGCTCGCGGTTTTATCGTCGGCGCGCCCGTCGCTTACGAGCTGGGCTGCAGCTTTGTGCCGGTGCGCAAGAAGGGCAAACTGCCGTTTCGCACCATCAGCCAGACCTATACGCTCGAGTACGGCACGGCTGAGGTTGAGCTGCACTCCGATGCCTTCCGCAATGGTGATCGTATCCTGGTCGTCGATGATCTGATCGCTACCGGAGGCACCATGCTGGCGGCAGCTGAATTGATCAGTCGCAGTGGCGGCCAGGTGGTGGAGACCTCTGCTATCGTGGACCTGCCCGACCTGGGTGGTTCGCAGAAGATTCGTGATGCAGGTCACAGCGTATTTGCCGTTTGCTCGTTCACTGAGGACGAATGATCCATGAGTAGCCATCGTTATCACCGTCATTTTGTCGTCTCCTGGGACCAGCTGCATCGCGATGTGCGCGAGCTGTGTCATCGGCTGATCGAGCGCGACACCAAGGGCATCATCGCTATCACTCGGGGCGGACTGATTCCGGCCGCCTTGATCGCCCGTGAACTCAATGTGCGCTTGATCGATACGGTCTGTATCAAGAGCTACGACCACATGGAGCAAGAGGGCCTCGAGGTGCTCAAGGGCGTCGATCACGACGGCGAAGGTTGGCTGCTTGTCGACGACCTGGTCGATACCGGCAAGACCGCCAAGGCCGTCCGCGAGATGCTGCCCAAGGCGCATTTTGTGACGATCTATGCCAAGCCTGAAGGGCGCCCCCTGGTGGATCAGTACCTGACGGAGGTGGCTCAGGACTGCTGGATCCAGTTCCCCTGGGACATGGGTGTGGCCTATGTGGAGCCCCTGGCCGACCAGCGTCGGTGATGGCCATGGGGCAGGTGTTGTCGGGAGCGTGGCAGCGTCACCTGGGAGCAGAGTTCGACGCGCCTTACATGCAGCAGTTGAAGGCCTTCCTGGCTGACGAGAAGGCTGCGCGCAAGGTGATCTATCCGCATTCGTCGGATTGGTTTCGCGCCTTTGAACTGACCCCGCTCGAAGACGTCAGGGTCGTCATTCTCGGCCAGGACCCCTACCACGGTCCTGGTCAGGCCCACGGCCTGTGCTTTTCGGTACGTGCCGGCATCAAGCCGCCGCCTTCCCTGGTCAATGTCTACAAGGAACTGGCCCAGGACCTGGGTGTGGAGCCTGTGTCCCACGGGCATCTCGAGGCCTGGGCGAGGCAGGGCGTACTGCTGTTGAACACCTCATTGACGGTGGAAGAGGGCAATGCCGGCTCCCACCGCGGCAAGGGCTGGGAGACGTTTACCGATCGCGCTATCCAGACCGTGAGCGCCGAAGCAGGGCCCTGCGTGTTCCTGTTGTGGGGCTCCCACGCGCGCCAGAAGAAAGCGCTGGTGGATCGCCAGCGTCACCTGGTGCTGGAGTCGCCGCACCCCTCGCCGCTGTCCGCCCATCGAGGCTTCTTCGGTAACCACCACTTCTCGCGGGCGAATGCGTTTCTCCAAGAGCAGGGGCGTGGGCCGATCGACTGGCAGTTGCCGTCTAGCCCCTAGCGGGCTGCCTCGCCACCGGGCCGTGCAGGCGTCGGTGGCAAGGCTCAGCGGCGATTGTTCGCAGCGGGTTAACCTGAGAGCAGGATACGGGTAGAATGGCGCGCAATTTGTCGCCCGCGTCCATGCGACGAAGGTCGTCCTAGTCCCACCCTCTCCGTCATCTAAGAGGACTCGTCATGAGCGTCCATGCCATCGATCACCCCCTGGTCCAGCACAAACTCGGTTTGATGCGTGAAGCCGGTATCAGCACCAAGAGCTTCCGTGAGCTGGCTGGCGAGGTGGCCAAACTGCTCACCTACGAGGCGACTCAGGATCTGGAGCTGGAAGATCACGCCATCGACGGCTGGAGTGGCAACACCATTACCGTCAAGCAGCTCAAGGGCAAGAAGGTGACGATCGTCCCGATCCTGCGTGCCGGTCTGGGCATGCTGGAGGGCGTGACCGACCTGATTCCCAGTGCGCGGGTCAGCGTCGTTGGCCTGTACCGTGATGAGGAAACGCTGGAGCCTGTTCCCTATTTCTCGAAGTTTACCAACGACCTCGATGAGCGCATGGCGGTAGTCATCGACCCGATGCTGGCTACCGGTGGCTCCATGGTCGCCACGCTCGACATGCTGCGTGAACGCGGCTGTCAGCTGATGCGTGTGATCGTGCTGGTCGCGGCGCCGGAGGGCATTCGCCGCGTGCAGGAGGCGTATCCGGATATCGAGATTTATACCGCATCCGTGGATGAGCGCCTGGACGAGAACGGCTATATCGTTCCCGGTCTCGGCGATGCCGGCGACAAGATCTTTGGTACTCGTTGAGACCAGCCACGCCTGCGGGGTCATGATGCGGTCGGTCACGGCCGTCGCCCCGGCGAGTTGATCAGACTGGCTGTCGAGACATGCGCCCAATGTTCTTTTACGAACATTGGGCGCGTTTTTTTTCACTAAAACAACATTGCCTGCGCACGAGAGGATGCTGCGCAGAAGTGTTCTGCATTAGACAAAAGTTGATGAATTGGTGAAAGACGTTTTATTTCAATGTGTTGTGATGGATTGTTGGTGATGTGTCGGGGTGATTGAGGGGTTTCGTTTAAAAACACCGGGGTGCCTTCGACAATCTCTACTACCGTACAGATGACGCCTTCGAAGGAGGGCGATGTTCGGTGGAATGAGACGGCCCATGACCCTGATCCTCGACGGTGTCACCCGCAGGGTGGCAAACGAGACCCACATTGACGACGTTAGTCTGACGCTGGCGCCAGGCTCGTTCAATGTTCTGCTGGGGCGAACCCTGGCGGGAAAGACGAGCCTGATGCGCTTGATGGCTGGGCTGGATCAACCCAGCCGAGGACGTATCCTGATCAACGGTGAAGACGTGACAGGAAAGGGCGTGCGCCAACGCAATGTGGCCATGGTCTATCAGCAGTTCATCAACTACCCCCACCAGAGTGTCTTCGACAACATTGCATCTCCGCTCAAGCTGGCACGGGTTCCCAAGGCAGAACTTCGGCGCCGGGTGCAGGAGGTGGCTGAGCTGCTGCATATCGAGGGACTGCTGGATCGTCAGCCGCTGGAGCTGTCTGGCGGGCAGCAGCAGCGCACCGCGATGGCACGGGCGCTGGTCAAGGACGCTGAGCTGGTGTTGTTCGATGAGCCTCTGGTCAATCTGGACTACAAGCTGCGGGAAGAGTTTCGGGAAGAGCTGCGTGAGCTGTTCGCCCGACGGGACTGCATCGCTGTCTATGCCACCACGGAGCCCGCAGAGGCACTCGCGCTGGGTGGCGACACCGCCATTCTGCATGAAGGTCGCCTGGTCCAGCATGGGCCTGCCGCGACGGTGTACCGTGAGCCGGTGTCGCTGACCGCTGCGGACATGTTCTCCGAACCCCCCATGAATGTGCTCGAAGGCGAGATCCGGGACGGCCACGTCAGTTTTGATGGCGAGCCCGCTTTCGCCGTTGACGCCGGCATGTCGCGGCTCGAAGAGGGGCGCTACCACTTTGGGGTACGTCCTGCCCACCTGGCGATTGCGCCGCAATCCGACGATGATCTGGCCTTGGATGTCTGCGTCGAGCTGGCCGAGATCAGCGGCTCCGAGACGTTTCTCCATGTGGGCAACGCTCGCATGTCGCTGGTGGCCCATCTGGAGGGTGTGCACGGCTTTCAGGTAGACGCTCCGCTGCGGCTATATGTGCCGGTGCATCGACTGTACGTGTTCGACATGCAGGGCAGGACGGTGGCCGTGCCTGCTGAGGTGGGGGCCAGTATGTCACGCAGAGCCGAACACGCCCCCGCGAGTGCAATCCATCGGGAGGAGCGCTAGATGGCAGAGATACGTCTTGAGCAACTGGCGCACAGCTATCTGCAGCAGCCGTCCGGTCCGGCTGACTTTGCGATCGAGCGCATGACGCATACCTGGGAACAGGGAGGCGCCTACGCGCTGCTTGGGCCGTCTGGCTGCGGCAAGTCGACGCTGCTGAATATTATCTCCGGTCTACTGGTGCCGTCCCAGGGCGAGGTGCTGTTCGATGGTGTTCAGGTCAATGAGCTGCCGCCGGAAGAGCGCAACATTGCCCAGGTGTTCCAGTTTCCGGTGGTCTACGACACCATGACCGTGTTCGACAACCTGGCCTTTCCTCTGCGTAACGTCGGCACTTCCGAGGAGCGTGTCAGAGAGCGGGTCGAGGAGGTGGCGGACATTCTCGACCTGACCGCGCAACTGCCGCGCAAGGCACGCAATCTGACGGCCGATGAAAAGCAGAAAGTGTCGATGGGGCGGGGCCTGGTGCGCGACGATGTTGCGGCGATTCTGTTTGATGAGCCATTGACGGTGATCGATCCCCAGCTGAAATGGAAGCTGCGTCGCAAGCTCAAGGAGATTCATCAGCGCTTTGCGGTCACGATGATCTACGTGACCCATGATCAGCTGGAGGCCTCCACCTTTGCCGACAAGATCGCGGTGATGTACCAAGGCAGCATCGTGCAATTCGGGACGCCGCGGGAACTCTTCGAAGCCCCCGCACATACCTTTGTCGGCTACTTTATCGGTAGTCCCGGCATGAACTTCTTCACGCCACAGCTCGACGCCGATGGGGCACTCGTGGGTGGGCAGCCGCTGCCGCTGTCGCCCGGCTTTATGAACGCCCTGCGCGATGCCATGTCCCGCAGCGACAACGTGACCCTCGGCATTCGGCCTGAATTCATCGAGGTGGTGTCCGCGGACGACGGCGGCATGCCAGCCACGGTCTCTCACCTTCAGGATCTTGGTACCTACCGCATTGTCACTGCCGTGCTGGGCAGTCTGACCTGCAAGGTACGGGTCGACGATGCCCTCGACCCAGCGACGTCGTGCATTCACCTGCACTTTCCCGAGCGTTGGTTGGGGCTCTACGTGGATGAACGGCGGGTGGAGGTGGCGTCATGAACAAGGTGCCGAATAACCGGGCCTGGTGGCTGGTGCTGCCCATGCTGTTGCTGGTGGCATTCTCCGCCATTGTGCCGTTGATGACCGTGGTCAATTACTCCGTACAGGATGTGTTCGACGCCAATACGCGGTTTTTCACCGGAACCGAATGGTTCGTGCAAATGCTCAATGACCCCGCCTTGCAGGCGGCTCTGGGGCGACAGTTTGCCTTCTCGCTGACCATTCTGGTGATTCAAGTGCCCCTGGGGGTCGGTATCGCGTTGCTGATGCCCAAGCGGGGCTGGCGGGCGTCGCTGGTGCTGGTGCTGGTGACATTGCCACTGCTGATTCCCTGGAATGTGGTCGGCAGCATCTGGCAGATATTCACCCGCGGGGATATCGGTCTGATGGGTTTCAGCCTGCGCCAGCTGGGGTATCCCTATAACATCACCTCGAATCCGATGGATGCCTGGGTCACCATTGTGCTGATGGATGTGTGGCATTGGACATCGCTGATCGCCTTGCTGTGTTACAGCGGTCTGCAGGCGATTCCCGAGGCCTACTACCAGGCTGCCAGGATTGACCGGGCGTCACGCTGGGCGGTGTTCCGCTACATCCAATTGCCCAAGTTGACCAATGTGCTGGTGATCGGCGTGCTGCTCCGGTTCATGCACTCCTTCATGATCTATGCGGAACCCTTCGTGCTGACCGGCGGTGGGCCGGGCAGTGCCACCACCTTTCTCAGTCAGTCCCTCGCCATCATGGCCACCGCCCAGTTCGATGTGGGGCCGTCGGCGGCGTTCTCGTTGATCTACTTCCTGATCATTCTGCTGGTGTGCTGGGTGTTCTATACCGCCATCATGAATCTGCAGAAGGATCGCCAAGGAGGGCCGCGCCATGACTAGGCCATTGCCATCCAGCCCTGACCAGGTGAACGAGCACGCCGCACGGCAGGCGGCCAGGCGTCGGCGTCGCCAGCGCTCGGCCGGACGCAGGATACGACGCGGTGGGTTGATGCTGGCCTATCTGGTGTTCGTACTGCTACCCATCTACTGGTTGGTCAACATGTCACTGCAGACCAACAACGAGATCCTGGGAGAGCTGACCCTGTGGCCTCAGGCGCTGACCTTCGACAACTACACCCGGATCTTCACCGACCCCAGCTGGTACATGGGCTACGTCAACTCCATGACCTATGTGGTGATGAACATGGTCATCAGCATGGCGGTGGCCTTGCCCGCCGCCTATGCCTTCAGTCGCTATCGGTTCATCGGTGACAAGCACCTGTTCTTCTGGCTTTTGACCAACATGATGGCGCCGCCTGCCGTCTTCCTGCTGCCTTACTTTCAGCTCTACTACACGGTCGGCCTGTTCGATACGCACATCGCCGTGGCCTTGGCCCATTGCCTGTTCAACATACCGTTGGCGGTCTGGATTCTCGAGGGCTTCATGTCCAGCGTGCCCAAGGAAATTGACGAGACCGCCTTTATCGATGGCTATAGCTTTCCGCGGTTCTTTGTCCAGGTCTTCATTCCGATGATTCGCTCAGGCATCGGCGTGACCCTGTTCTTTCTGTTCATGTTTTCCTGGGTCGAGCTGCTGCTGGCCCGTACCCTCACCTCCACGGAGGCCCAGCCCATCGTGTCTGTCATGACGAGAACCTCCACCGCCTCTGGTATCGATTGGGGAACCCTGGCGGCAGCGGGAGTGCTGACCATCGTGCCGGGCATCGTGGTGGTGTTTTTCGTCCGTCATCATATCGCCAAGGGCTTTGCTCTGGGGCGCACCTAAGGAGCCGCGACATGGACTGGATGGTGTGGACCCTACCTACGGCGATGTTCTTCTCCGTGATCGCACTGCTGCTGGTGCTGATGACCACCTGGGAGCTGATCTCGCCCAGCCGCGAGCGCCGCGGTTTTCTTCCGATCAGCACAACGCGGGGAGACCGGTTCTTTATCGGCATGCTGTCGGCGGCGTATATCCACCTCGCCGTTATCGGCTTTACCAGCCTTGGTCTGTGGCTGGCATTGGCGTTATCGGTGGTGTGGATGGTGCTGCTGTTGCGCTGGGGGTAACCGACAGGATGCCTGCACCCATTGGCTGGCGACGATAGCGAGGCTGGCCTTCATCAATGATAACAATGAGGTGACCATGAACGTGAGACGCAAGCTCAGCAGGGTAGGTGTAGCCGGATTGCTGCTATTGGCAGGCGACGCCATTGCCCAGGAAGATCGTGCCGCAGTGATCGAGCGGCTGGCCGATGAAGTGTTCGCAAACTCCACCTTGACGCGGGAGCAGCGGATCGCCGAACTGGAGTGGTTTGCCGAGGCCGCGGAGCCCTTTCGTGGCATGGCAATCAACACGGTGGCGGAAGGGTTGACCACCCATACCTGGGAGCGGGACGTGCTGACGCCGGCCTTTCTCGAGCTGACCGGGATAGAGGTGACCCACAACATCATCGGCGAGGGGGATGTGGTTCAGAACATGCAGACCCAGATGCAGTCGGGTCGCAATATCTACGATGCCTATATCAATGACTCCGATTCCATTGGCACCCACATTCGCTACGGATCGACCATCAATCTCAGTGATGCCATGGCCAACGAGTGGAAGGAGCTGACGCTGCCAAGCCTGGATCTGGAGGACTTTATCGGGATTCAGTACACCACGGGGCCAGATGGCAGCCTTTACCAGCTACCGGACCAGCAGTTCGCGAACCTTTACTGGTTCCGCTACGACTGGTTCCAGAGAGAGGACTTTCAACAGCAGTTCCGTGATCTCTACGGCTATGAGCTAGGCGTGCCGACCAACTGGACGGCGTACCAGGATATCGCTGAGTTCTTCAGCGAGCACATCGGCGAGATCGACGGGCAAAAGGTCTATGGCCATATGGATTATGGACGTCGAGATCCCTCGCTGGGTTGGCGTTTCCATGACTCCTGGCTATCCATGGCCGGAATGGGCAGCCCTGGGGTGCCGTTCGGCAACCCGGTGGATGACTGGGGTATTCGCGTAGACGAGGACAGTCATCCGGTGGGAGCCAGCGTCAGCCGAGGCGGGGCCACCAATTCCCCGGCTTCGGTGTTTGCCGTCACCAAGATGGTCGAGTGGCTCAGAGACTTTGCTCCTCCCGAGGCACAGGGCATGACCTTTGGTGAGGCGGGCCCCGTGCCGGCCCAGGGTAATGTGGCGCAGCAGATGTTCTGGTACACCGCCTTTACCGCCGACATGGTCAGCCCGGACGTGGCGGTGACCGATGACCAGGGCAATCCCAAATGGCGGATGGCCCCATCACCGACGGGTCCGTACTGGGAAGAAGGAATGAAGGTGGGCTATCAGGATGTTGGCGCCTGGACCTTCTTCGACTCGACGCCTGAAGACCGTCGCAGTGCTGCCTGGTTGTTCGCTCAATTCAGCGTGTCAAAGACGGTGTCTCTGGAAAAGCTGATGGCGGGGCTGACGCCGATTCGGCGGTCGGACATCTTCTCCGAGCAGATGACCGAGATGGCGCCCAAGCTGGGTGGGCTGGTGGAGTTCTACCGCAGCCCCAACGAAGCCAAGTGGACGCCAACGGGAACCAATGTGCCGGACTATCCGCGCATGGCGCCATTGTGGTGGCAGAACTTGGCACCGGCGGTGAATGGCGATATTTCCGCCCAGGAGGCGCTCGATAATCTGGCGGCAGATCTAGATAACATCATGGCGCGACTGGCTCGGGCCAAGGTGTTTGCCACCTACGAGCCGATTCTCAATGAGCCCAAGGATCCCGAGCAGTGGCTGAGCCAGCCTGGCTCGCCCAAGGCCAAGCTGGACAATGAAATGCCCCAGGGCACCACGGTGCCCTATGACCAGATGATGGAAGACTGGATGTCCGCGGGTACCCGAGAGTAATCCCGGTATAGCGGTGTGTGCCGGCCCCCCAATCCTCAGGATGGGGGGCTTTGTCTTGCAGAGCAGTTTCAGCAGCACTGAGTGAGCCATCAAGGGGAGCCATCAGGGGGAGCCAAAGGGGGGACTAGCGCTTGGCAAAAAGGGGGAGGGTTGCGTGATTGCTGCGTTGGCGACCTGGGGTTGGCGCAAAATTGTGCCCTGAAGGGGCGCCGGGATTGGTAACATGGCCCGCGTTTGGAATCGGCTGTCGGCGCGATGAGTCTCTTCTCGCCCCACAACAGACTTCCTGTTCACCACGGAGCCCCCTCATGTCTGACCCCCATTCTTCGTCAACTCAGCCACCCGAACCCTCAGCGACGGCGTCGGATTCATTGCCCAGACTCGCGCTGGTCGGCGCGCAGATGCTGTTCGTGGCCTTCGGTGCCCTGGTGCTGGTGCCTCTGCTGACCGGGCTTGATCCCAATGTCGCTATGTTCACCGCCGGTATCGGTACGCTGGTGTTTCACTTCACCACGCGGATGACGGTGCCGGTGTTCCTGGCATCCTCCTTTGCCTTCATCGCGCCAATTCAGGGCTCGATTGCGCACTTTGGGGTGTCAGCCACTCTGGGCGGGTTGATCGCGGCGGGCCTGGTGTACGTGGTGATCTCGCAGGCGGTGCGTCTGAAGGGGACCGGCTGGCTTCATCGGTTGCTGCCGCCGGTGGTGGTAGGGCCCGTCATCATGGTGATCGGCCTTGCTCTGGCGCCCGTAGCGGTCAATATGGCGACCGGTGAGAACAGCGAAGGGATCGGCTACGCTCAGGCCATGGTTCTGTCCATGTCGAGCTTGCTGGTTACCTTGATTCTGGCAGTGTTCGGACGTGGTCTGCTGCGCCTGGTGCCGATCATGGGTGGCATCGTGACGGGCTACCTGCTGGCCCTGTTGATGGGAGTCGTTGACTTTACTCCGGTGCGCGAAGCCTCTTGGCTGGCGCTGCCATCCTTTACCGCTCCTAGCTTCAACTGGTTGGCCATCGCGTTCATGATCCCTGTGGCCATTGCGCCTGCGGTCGAGCACATTGGTGACATGATTGCCATCGGTTCGGTCACGCGCCGCAACTACCTGGAAAAGCCCGGTCTTCATCGCACCTTGCTGGGCGATGGCCTCGCCACCATCTCTGCGGCCATGTTTGGTGGGCCGCCCAATACCACCTACTCCGAGGTAACCGGGGCGGTCACCCTGACCCGGGCGTTCAATCCGATGTTCATGGTGTCGGCGGCGTTGGTGGCCATCCTGCTGGCCTTCGTGGCCAAGCTGGGAGCCGTGCTCCAGACCATACCTGCGCCGGTCATGGGGGGCATCATGACGCTGCTGTTCGGTTCCATTGCGGTAGTCGGGATGAATACCCTGGTGCGCGCGGGCAAGCCGCTGACGGCGCCGCGCAACCTGGTGGTCGTGTCGTTGATTCTGGTCTTCGGTATCGGTGGCATGCAGTTTGGTGGAGGCCAGTTTGCCCTGCAGGGCGTCAGCCTTGCCGCCCTGGTGGGCATCGCGCTGAACTTGGTACTGCCGCGCGCTCGGGAAGAGGACTAGGGCTTGTACGAAAAGTGCCTGCGCTTGGTGATACGGCGTTAAAAATCGGCTGGTACGCCAGTCCGGTCAAAATGCTCATTTACACCTCGTAAACTGCGCTTTCTCACCGATTTTTGCCTTGTCTAACCTTCGCTCGTCGACTTTTCGGACAAAGCCTAGCCGAAGTGCCGGGACGACGCCGCAGCCTGGCGGCGTCGTCCACTGCTTTGACGCTCACTCGGTGAGCGGTGAGATTGTCCCTGCGGTCCTGATCGGACAAGGGCTGAACAGCCAAGCTCTCAGTGATGGATCTGTTCGCCACCATCTGAAAAGGTGGGCGGGGTATTGGCGCTGACGATCACGCATTCTTCCTGCCCCAGATTGCGAAACCGGTGGGGCAGGCGGGAGTCAAAGTAGTAGGCATCTCCTGGGCCAAGCAGCCCCGTCTCTCCGTTGACGGTGATCTCGATCTCCCCGGCGATGACGACACCGCCTTCTTCGCCATCATGCTCCAGCATTTCCTCGCCGGTATCGGCACCAGGTGGATAGCGCTCGTGCAATACCGACATGCGCCGGTCGGGGCGTCTGGCGGCGACAAGTCGCCATGAAAGGTGGCGATCACCGATCTCGGTCAACTCCGCAGCGCGATAGAAGGGGCTCGGATGATTGGGCTCGTCGGCGGCGAAGAAGGCGCTGATGGAGACCGGTAAGGCGTCAAGTATCTTCTTAAGGGAGCTGACCGAAGGGCTGACATTATTCAGCTCGATAAGCGAGATAGTACTGTTGGTGACGCCCGCTCTTTTCGCTAGTTCGCGCTGAGATAACTGTTTTTCCTGACGTAGTTGGCGCAACCTAGCGCCGACATCGAAACCGTCGTCCATCCTGGTGTCCGCCATTCGTGAGTCGCTGTCGTGCAAAATGATGGACACATGATACCTGCTATGGCCTGGGTGGGTCACCCTCGCGCTCTCGGACTACCTCTATGCGTGCATGGCGACTACCTACGGCCTGAGGCATCATGTAGTGATGCATGACGAACATAGCAATAGGAGCTTCTTGTGGTGAAACCTCAGGCAAGCGAGGTATGTGGTGTTGTCCTGGCGGGTGGTCAGGGACGTCGCATGGGAGGCATCGACAAGGGCCTGGTGTCCTTTGCGGGTCAGCCCCTGGCCGCCCATGCGGTCGCCTGTCTGCGACCCCACGTGGGTTCTGTACTGATCAATGCCAATCGTCATCATGAGGACTATGCGGCGCTTGCCGATGGTGTCTTCAAGGACGCTGCCGAGGGCTTTCAGGGGCCGCTGATGGGCATCTACAGTGCGCTTGAGGCTGCGGACAGCCCCTGGGTCATGGTCGTGCCCTGCGACAGTCCGCTACTGCCCCATGACCTGGTCCCACGCATGTTGGCGGGCTGGCGTGAGGGAATGGACATCCTGGTGGCCCATGACGGAGAGCGCCTGCACCCGGTGGTAGCGCTGCTGGCAGGTCATCTGCGTGAAGATCTGGCACAGGCGTTGGCGCAGGGAGAGCGCAAGATCGATCGCTGGTACGCGCGACATGCCTGGGCCACGGTCGATCTGAGCGACTGTGCGGACGCTTTTGCCAACCTCAACACTGAAGAAGAGCGTCAGCGTCTTGAGCCCACTTGTCCAGGGGAGGGCTCATGAGGTCCCGGCTGCAATGGCAACCGCAACAGCCGGTATTGGGCATCGCCGCCTGGAGCGGGACCGGCAAGACCACCTTGCTGGAGCGCATCGTACCGATGCTGAAGGCGAAAGGGCTGCGGGTATCGGTCATCAAGCATGCGCATCACCGTTTCGATGTCGATCAGCCTGGCAAGGACAGTCACCGCTTGCGAATGGCCGGGGCGGAGCCGGTGCTGATCGCCTCCCGGGCAAGGGTGGCGATGATGCTGGAGACTCCCGAAGCTGAGGAAGCGGACCTGCAGACGCTGCTGGCCATGGTGGCGCCACTGAAGGCGGACCTGACGCTGGTGGAGGGGTTCAAGGACTGGCCAATGCCCAAGCTGGAACTGCACCGTGCCGCGTTAGGCAAGCCGCTGCTGGCGACCGAGGATCCCTGGGTGCAGGCGGTAGCCTGTGATACTCCCCTGAGCACCGCGGTCGAGACGCTGGATCTGAATGCCCACGACCAGCTGGTCGAGTGGATGTTGCGGTGGGCTGCTGATTGGAGCGGCTGGCTGGCGACGCAGGAGGGACGCTGATGATGTCCTCTTTGTCTTGCTTTGACCTGGGTGAGCACATGCTGAGCGTCGATGAGGCACGTCAGGCGCTGCTTACCCTGGTGGATGGCCAGCTGGCGACGGAGTCCGTGGCGCTGGCCCAGGCTCATGGGCGCGTGCTGGCCAAGCCGGTGACGGCGCCCTTCAATGTTCCAGGCCACACCAATTCGGCGATGGATGGCATCGCTCTGAGCTGGCCCGAGGAAGGCGTCGCAGGCTCCCTGCGGCGCGTCGGTTCCGCCCTGGCCGGCCGGCCTTTTGCCGGGCGGGTGGGCAGTGGCGAGTGCGTCAGTATCACCACCGGAGCGCCGCTGCCGGCTGGCACCGACACGGTGATCATGGTCGAGCAACTTCAGCAGCACGGGGATGTGGTCGACATCCTCCAGGCTGACCGCGTCAAGCGAGGGCAGAACGTCCGCCAGGCGGGCGAGGATCTACGTCGGGGTGAGGTGGCGCTGGAATCCGGCAGGCGGCTGGAGGCAGCGGCGTTGGGGTTGCTGGCGTCGTTGGGCTGCGCGTTCGTTGAGGTGCGACGCCAGCCCCGTGTGGCGGTGTTTTCCACCGGGGACGAGGTGACCGCCCCTGGACAGCCTCGCGCTGATGCCGCGATTTATGATGCCAACCGCTTCACCTTGATGGGCATGTTGCAGGAGCATGGCGCCGAGGTGCTGGATCTGGGCATCGTACCTGATGACCCGCAGGCGCTGGAGGGTGCCCTGGCACAAGCGGGGCAGCTGGCTGATCTTGTGGTGTCCAGCGGGGGCGTGTCGGTGGGGCAGGCCGACCATACTCGAGCTGCCCTGGAGCGGCTGGGGCGACTGACCCTGTGGCGAATCGCCATGCGTCCTGGCAGGCCGATGGCATGCGGCGTGATGGGGGACGGCGCGACGCCATTTATGGGCCTGCCCGGCAATCCGGTGGCCTGCATGGTGACCTGTCTGGTCTTCGTTATTCCCCTTGTACGCAAGCTGCAGGGACGTGAGCTGCGCTCGCCTGCGTGGCAGGCGGTGGCCGACAGCGACTTCCGCAGTCGTGAAGGTCGCACCGATTACAGTCGTGGCGTGCTCAAACGGAGCGATGACGGGACCTTGCGGGTGGTCAATACAGGTAGCCAGGGTTCCGGTATCCTGTCCTCCATGGTGGCTGCCGAGTGTCTGGTGGAAATTCCTGCCGACAAGGCAGCGGTTGCCATCAATGATATGGTGACCGTATTCCCTCTCTTTCGTTTCCCCTGAGGCTTGAACATGACGCTTTCCCATCTCAATGCCCGCGGCGAAGCCAATATGGTGGACGTCGGTGACAAGGCATCTACCCGACGTGAAGCAACGGCTACAGGGGCTATCAGTATGGCGCCTGAGACCTTGGCCTTGCTCAGCGATGGGCAGCTGCCCAAGGGAGATGTGCTGGCCACCGCCAGAATTGCCGGTATCCAGGCGGCCAAGCGCACCCACGAGTTGATTCCGCTGTGTCATCAACTGGCCCTGTCCAAGGTCAGTATCGACTTCGATATCGATCGCGAGGCGAGCATGGTCAGGGTGTCCGCAACGTGTCGGCTGAGTGGCAAGACAGGCGTCGAGATGGAAGCGCTCACCGCGGTGTCCGTGGCTTGTCTGACGCTGTATGACATGTGCAAGGCGGTCGATAAGGAGATGGAGATTGGCCAGATCCATGTGGATGCCAAGCAGGGTGGCAAATCCGGAGATTATCGTCGCCGAGAGATAGCGCAGGAAACCGTCGCTCCCATCGTGACGAGTCCGGAGAACAGTCCTGCATTGACCTTGGGGCTTGCCTCTGCAGAGCAGCAAAGCGTCAGGGTGAAATGCCTGGCCGAGTTGCGAGAACGCCTGGGTATCGGGGAAACCTCGGTCCCCTTGGACCGTTTACCCAGTGCCGATGTGGCAGGCCTCAAGAAGGCCTTGAAGACGCTGGACCAGCGTTTTTCCGGTTTGGAAGAAGGTCGGGTGCTGTGTGCGGTGAATCAGGTGATGGCCAGCGACAGCACACGCCTGACGTGCGATGACGAGGTGGCCTTTTTCCCGCCGGTCACTGGAGGTTGATGATGATTCGGGTGCAGCAAGAGCGCTTTGACGCAGGTGACGTACAGCAGGCGATGCTGCAAGGTCGCTCCGATGTGGGGGCTGTCGTCAGCTTCACCGGGTTGGTCAGAGATTTCAATGAACGCCCCGACGTCACAGCGTTGACGTTGGAGCATTATCCCGGCATGACCGAGGCCTCGCTGGCCGAGATCGAGGATGAGGCGCGCCGGCGCTGGACGCTCGAGGACGTGTCTATCATCCATCGGGTAGGGCGGCTTGCGCCAGGTGATCCCATCGTTCTGGTGGTGGTAGCCAGTGCTCATCGCCGCGCCGCCTACGAGGCCTGCGAATTCCTGATGGACCAGTTGAAGACGCGGGCACCCTTCTGGAAGAAGGAGCACACGGCCAGCGGCGATTATTGGGTATCCGAGCGCTGTCAGGACCATGCGGACGCTCGTCGATGGGAAGGTGGTGTGCAATGACGGACAGCATGAGCGACGGCTTGGTCGACAGCTTCGGCCGGCGCGTGAATTACGTCAGGCTATCGGTGACGGACCGCTGTGACTTCCGCTGTGTTTACTGCATGAGCGAGGAAATGACGTTCCTCCCGCGGGCACAGGTGCTGACTCTGGAAGAAATCGCCCAGGTGGCGCGAGCCTTCACCGAGCTTGGCGTCGAAAAGATACGTCTGACCGGTGGAGAACCCCTGGTGCGGCGTAATATCGGTGAACTAGTGGCGCGTATCGGTGCCTTGTCAGGGCTCAGGGATTTCGCAATGACCACCAATGGTGCCGGACTTCGGCGTCATGCTGTCGAGCTTCGTCAGGCGGGTCTGAAACGCCTGAATGTCAGCCTGGATTCGCTGGATCCTCAGCGCTTCCGCCGCCTGACCCGTACCGGTGACCTGAGTCGAGTGCTCGATGGTATCGAGGCTGCGCGAGAGGCGGGGTTCGAGCGGATCAAGCTCAATGCGGTCGTGCTGAAGGGGCGCAATGAGGATGAGGTGCTGGATCTGGTGACCTTTGCCAGGAACCAGCAGCTGGATATCAGCTTCATCGAGGAAATGCCCCTCGGCGACGTCTCGGATCACTCACGCGCAGAGACATACTGTTCAAGCGATGAGGTCAGGGCGCTGATTGAGCAGCGCCATCCGCTGTTGTCCACGGCGGAAGCCACGGCGGGTCCTTCACGCTATTTCCGGATGGAGGACAGTGATACCCGCATCGGCTTTATTTCTCCCCATAGCCACAACTTCTGCGCAAGTTGCAATCGGGTTCGCGTCACCGTCGAGGGACGCCTGTTGCTGTGTCTAGGCAACGAGCACTCGGTTGACCTGAGGGCGGTGTTGAGACGTTATCCCGGCGACATCGAGCGGCTCAAGCGAGCTATCGTCGAGGCCATGCCCATGAAGCCGGAAAGGCATCATTTCACGACTGACGGGGATGTCCAGGTCGTGCGCTTCATGAACATGACAGGTGGCTAATGGCTTGGGGCTTTACCTGCCATTTGCCGAATAAGTTTTCGCGGGCGCCATGGGCGCCCGCGTTGCGTTGTGCTGCTTCTTCACTCACGGTAACCCGCTTTTGAAGGCTCCGCCATGTAAGGGAATGGCCAGGTATGCTGGGGAATGGAAGGCGATGTATGATGGGTATTGGCACGTCGGTTTTTGATAATTGACCAGGAAATATTTGCTGCATTTCTTGCCAAGAGCCAGAGGTTGCATATACTTTTCTTCAAGTGAATCACGGCGCGCGCCGTTTTATGCCAAGGCTATGGAGTGAGCTATGTCCAGCGAAACATTGGAACGCATTGCACGAAACAAGAATGTGGCACGCGCAGCGGCCCGACAGCTCAGCATGGAGCAACTGCAAAAGCTGGCGGAAGTGGTCGAGGAAGTGATCGATCAAAAGCGTGATGAAGAGCGCCAGCGCCAGCAAGAAGAGATGCAGAAAGCGCAGAAACTGGCGGAAATCCGCGAGCAGATCACTGAGGCGGGATTGTCGCTGGACGACCTGGTGTCCGAGCAGCCCAAGCGCAAGCGTGGCCGTCCGCCCAAGAATGCCAAGTAAGCTACACCACCCAAGGCAGGTATTTCACCGCTAGCGTTGCTGGCCCTGCCTTGAGGTGTGGCACCGAGGGTGTCGTGTTAGCGATGATGCCCCTCCGTGCAAGCGGCCCCGGATACTTCCGGGGCCGCTTTCGTTTGGGGCCTAGAGATCCCCTGCAATGCCTTCCATATCGGTAGCCATCAGCTGTAATTCCAACTTCGGTCGACGCTGGAGATGGTCATGAAGCCACGCGAGAATGCGTGGATAAAGGCCATGACGCAGGGCGGATAGGGTGTCGGCTGTCAGCTCATCGAGCTGATCGTCAAGCCAGTCGCTGAAGCTATCTTCGTCGACGCCCAGTGAATGGCTGGTGTCCAGCATCAGGCGCCCAATTCTTGCCCAGCCTCGTTCAGTTGCCACCAGGCTGATGGCCAGATACAGCTCTTCCTGGCGCTGACGCGCGGAAGAGCGCGAGGTGCGCCGATCGATGCCGCCTCGCTCGATGATGCATTGGGATACCGCAAAGCGCTGCTCTACCGTCAAACCGTCCTGATCGAGACGGATCAGGTCACCATTTTGGGGTGCCAGCGGGGCATCAATGCCGAGCCGTTCCGCCAATGCCTGGTGGGCGGCCTGATGGGGAGCCTCGCCGTGCACCGGTAGCAGTCTGGCCGGCTGTATCCACTGATAGAGGCGCTCAAGTTCTTCCTGGGCGGGATGACCAGAGGCATGTAGCTGTGGGTGGCTGGCGTCGTCGAGGAGATGAACATCGAAGCGGGCAAGGCCTCGTTTCAGGCGTTCGATCAGGTGCTCGTTGCCGGGGATGGCCTTGGCCGAAAATATCACGCTGTCGCCCGCTGTCAGCTCGAAATGCGGATGTCGTCCCTGGGCCAGTCGCGACAAGGCGGCGCGGGGTTCTCCCTGGCTTCCTGTGGCGATCACCAGTACCTCTTCAGGGGGCAGATACCCGAGGTCGCTGACCGGGACCAGCGTCGGGAAATCGTCAAAATACCCGAGCTGGCGCGCATGCCCGACCATCCTCTCCATCGAGCGTCCCAGCAGGCTGACACGCCTGCCGCAGCGACGTGCTGCGCGGCCTATTGCGAGCACACGAGCGAGGTTGCTGGCGAAGCAGGAAACAACGACCCGCCCACTGCAGCCGGCAATGGTGTCCGCCATGGCCTTGGCGACGTCTCCCTCGCTGCGTGAATGCCCCGGCACGTTCGCGTTGGTGGAGTCGGCGACGACCAGGTCGAGGGGAGCCAGGGCGCGAAAGGCGTCTTCATCAACAGGTTCGCCGAGCACCGGCTGCGGGTCGAGCTTCCAGTCACCGGTGTGCAGCAGGCGCGTATTGCCCGCTTGAATGAACACCGCGCAGCTTTCTGGAATCGAGTGTGTCAGGGCGAGGAAGCGACAGGAAAAACCTGCGATGTCCCTGGCCTCTCCCGGGGTGATGACCTCGATGGCATCGCTGGACAGGCCGCGTTCGGCGAACTTGATCCTCAGCATGGCCGCCGCCAGGGGCGTGGCAATGATCGGGCAGCCCCAGCGGGGCCACAGCCAGGCAACGGCACCAATATGGTCCTCGTGGCCATGGGTGATGAGCAGCGCGCTGGGCTGAATGCCGAGGGTCTCCAGGACGGTGGTGTCCGGGACTTGAATGGGATCGCCCGGCAGGTCCTGGCGAATCATCATGCCGCAATCGACCGCCACCCAGCGTCCCTGGTGGCCATAGAGGCTCAGGTTCATCCCGATTTCGCCGCAACCGCCCAGGGGCAGGAAATGCAGGGGGGAGCGGCGGCGTGGACGAATCTGAATTCGAGGGATCGACATCGGGCTCGGCATAGTGAAGACAGGTAACGCCACTATAAGGGATGGAGGTCGGCTCACTCAACGCAGGACGCCCCTGGCAGCGCAGCAGGAGTCGTTCGCTACCTCACTTTTCGCTACAATGGCCGGTTTTCGTGGCGCGCTATCGAGCGCGTCGAGAGGTGGTGCCAAGGGCACGCCAAGGGTTGGCTTCAAGAGACAAGTGTTATGTCGCATTTCTATCGTCTGGTGGTGTCCTGTCCTGATCGACTGGGGATCGTCGCCCGTGTCTCCAACTTTATTGCTGGGCATGGTGGTTCCATTACCGAGGCCAATCAGCATTCCGACCTGGCGTCGGGACGCTTCTTCATGCGCTACGAGATTCTGGCGGATTCGATTGGCATGTCTAGGGAGGCGCTGTGTGACGCCTTTGCCCCGGTAGCCAGGGAGTTTGAAATGGATTGGGCGCTGCGTGACACTCGTCAGAAGCGCCGAGTGGTGCTCATGGTGTCCAAGGAATCCCACTGCCTGGTCGATCTGCTGTATCGCTGGACGGCGGGGGAGCTGGATTGCGACATTGCGGCGGTGATCAGCAATCACGACGATATGCGCAGCATGGTGGAGTGGCATGGCATTCCCTACCACCATGTGCCGGTCGTCGCTGGTGACAAGCAGGCGGCATTCGCTGAGGTGGAGCGTCTGGTAGAGGCGTCGGCTGCGGACAGCATCGTGCTGGCGCGCTACATGCAGATTCTTCCGCCGGACCTGTGCCAGCGCTACAGCGGTCGCGTGATCAATATCCACCATAGCTTCCTGCCATCGTTTGCCGGCGCCAAGCCTTACCATCAGGCCTACCAGCGAGGGGTGAAGCTGATTGGTGCGACCTGCCACTATGTGACAGAGGAGCTGGATGCCGGGCCGATCATCGAGCAGGACATCCACCGTGTCAGTCATTGCCACACGCCTACCGACCTGGTTCGCTTCGGCCGAGATGTGGAAAAGACGGTGCTGGCGAGGGGGCTACGCTGGCATCTGGAAGATCGGGTACTGATCCACGATAACAAGACCGTCGTCTTCGCCTGAGCGCTACGTCAGGCCTGAGCCCCTGCTGCGACGTGTCGAGCTCGCCGAGAGGAGGGGGCGGTCATGTCGTTCGCCGAGGTAGTGGTGGCGGGCTGGATGCTGTGGCTGGGTGGGGCGCTGTCAGCAGGGTGTTTGCTGCTGGTAGTGCGCCAGCGGCCCTGGCAGGCGCTGGTGGCCAGTGCCGGGCTGCAGCACCGATGGCTGGCCGCCACCGTGATGATGGCCTTGCTGTGGCAGTTGCGTGCCCAGGCGGTGGACTGGCTGAGCTTGCACTTGCTCTTCACCACCCTGCTGACGCTGGTTTTTCGGGCACCGCTGGCGCTGTTGAGCTGTCTGCTGGTCAACCTGTCGCTGTGCGTGACCGGCAGGGTGGCCTGGCCGCTTATCGGCCTCAATCTTGTCGTGACAGGGGTGGTGCCCATGCTGGTGACCATCGCCATATGGCGTTTGGTCGACAGGCGCCTCCCTGCCCACCCCATGGTGTTTCTGTTTGTCGGCGGTTTTGGCTGTGCCGCGCTTTCTTCGCTGGCCTCGGGGCTCGCGGCCATGGGCGTTGCGTGGTTTGCCGCGGTGAATGCCGAGGTGCTGTTTCAGGTCCGTGAATACCTACGCTTTCTGCCGCTGCTGATGCCGTCGGAAGCCTTTATTAGCGGCATGCTGCTCAGCATTCTGATGTTCTATCACCCGCACTGGGTGGCGACGTTCAACGATCGACGCTATCTCGATGATGACCGGAAGTGAGCCCCCCGGATGTCGAGGGGCTTTGGTTTGCTGTGCTGGCGGCTGGGCCAACCGTCAATGCGGGCGCCTATCTGCGGCAACGGTCAGCGGCGGCAACGGCCATGGGCGGTTGGCGTTCCGTGTCAGTGTCTCGCGTAGCGTGAAGGCTGGGGCGCGGGGTCTGCGTGGCGCGGGCATTGGGGATTGTAGTGCAGGCCTCTTGATTCGCGGCGTGCCAGGGCGCTGGCGACGGTCAGTCGTGCCAGTGTCAGGGCGTGACGGAGGGCCAGCAGGGCGGGTGTCGGGCAGGCGTCGTCGGCCAGCTCCGCATAGCGGGAGGCCAGGGTCTCGATACGGGCGGCCGCCTCCTTGAGGCCCTCGTCGAAGCGCACGATGGCCACCCTGGCGCTCATCACTCGGCGCAGTTCCTGGTGTAGTTCAACGATGTCGGACGGCTTAGCCTGGCGGGTGCCAGCGATGATCGAGCTCGGCGGATGCTGACGTGGTGGCTCCCTTAGCGTGGCGAGATGACGAGCCGCCGAGCGGGCGTACACGAGGCACTCCAGTAGCGAATTGCTGGCCATGCGATTGGCACCATGCAAACCGGTGCAGGTCACCTCTCCAATCGCATACAGCCCTGTCACGCTGGTCGCGCCGTGTTGATCAACGCTGATCCCGCCACAGCTATAGTGGGCGGCAGGGACGACGGGGATCGGCTGCTGGGTGATATCCAGGCCACGCCCCAGGCAGTGGGCATGGATCGTCGGGAAGTGGTGCCGAATGGTCGCCGCCCCCAGATGGCGGATATCCAGCATCACACAGGGGCTGTTGGTGCGTTGCATTTCGGCGTCAATGGCCCTTGCCACCACATCGCGTGGGGCCAGCTCGGCCCGTGGGTCGATGTCTGGCATGAAGCGTTTGCCATCCGCATTCAGCAGCAGGCCGCCTTCTCCGCGTACCGCCTCGCTGATCAGGAAAGGAGGACCCTCCGGGTCATACAGGCAGGTGGGATGGAACTGCTGGAATTCCAGGTTGCTCAGCTGCGCACCGGCATCGTAGGCCATGGCCATGCCCTCGCCACTGGCGGGAGAGGGGCTGGTGGTGTGCAGATAGAGTCCGCTGGCGCCTCCGGTCGCCAGTACCGTGTCCTGGGCAATGAGTTCCCGGACCTGATGCTGGGGATCGAGGCAGCGGGCTCCGCAGCACTGACCCTGATCGTTGCTGATCAGCTCATAGGCGACCAGGTCGTCACGCAAGGTAATGGACGGATGCTGGAGGGCGCGCTCCCTCAGGGTATCAATGACCGCGCGACCGGTGGCATCTTCTGCGTGAATGATCCGTCTGGCATTGTGCCCGCCTTCCCGAGTGAGGTGATAGGGATACCCCAGGCTAGGATCTGGTTCGGGGGTGAAGGGCACCCCGAGTTGAAGCAGCCAGTCGATGGCGTCAGGACCTTGTTCCACGGTGAAGCGCACGGCTTGCTCGTCGCATAGTCCGTCACCGGCGACCAGAGTGTCCTGTACGTGAGCCTCGACATTATCCTGGGGGGATAATACCGCCGCGATCCCGCCCTGCGCCCAGCGGCTGGCCCCTCTATCGTCGTTGCCGGGCCGCAGCAGCGTCACCCTGCGGTGATCGGCCAGCTCCAGGGCCATGGCAAGACCGGCGACGCCGCCACCGATGATCAGGACGTCATGACTGGCGTGGGTCATGGGATCTTCCTTCCTTGCTGTCGAGAGAGGGTGCCTGGTGCAGGCCGTGACGCGGGGCTCGTCGTCGCAGTCGCTTGCTGGGGAGGCGTTCGAGTTTGCCAAGCTGCTCAGCGATGGACCCGGAGAGGCGGGCCAGCTCGCGGTTCAGCCACAGGTAGCCGCTGGGACCAAACAGCATTCTGCCATCATCACTGCGCGCGGTGGAGGCCTCTGCGGCAAAGGCTTCCAGCGAAAAAGGCGTGATGTTGGCCTTGATGGGCCGACCCGTGCGTATCTCGAACGCCAGGGTGCCGATATCCCTGGCGAGCACATGCTGTTGGGCCCGCAGCCCCTCCATGGTATCGATCTGCTCGTGTCCCTGGCGGGTGCTCCAGTGAGTCTCCAGCAGCAGCTCCAGCGTCGACAGCATGCGTCGTTGGTAGGAAATAAGACCGTCGACGTCCGTGCGAGACAGCCTGCCCTCACGGTGCACCGCGTCTGTCAGTCCGCGCTGCTTGATCAGTAGCTGGCTGGCCGCCTTGAACAGCTCTCGGGTGTCGATTCCCGGTGCCGCGGTGGATGACGTGTGGGCGTGATACAGCCGGGCCATCTGATCAAGGCAGTCGGCCAGCAGAAAGCGCTGCAGGTCCGTGGCCTTGTGGGGCAGAAAGACCAGCGTGGCGGCGATGCCCACCAGGGTGCCGACCAGCACGTCGAGGCCTCGCCACAGGGCGACATCCAGCTGCTGGGTACCATCGCCGATAACGAGCAGCAGGCTGATGGCAAACATCAGGCCGCCGTAGGCCTGGCGGGCACCGAATACCCACCAGGTGGCGACAGCGATACCGGCCAGAGAGCCCAGCTGCACCGCCCAGGGTGGGATGGGCAGGCTGATCAGCAACAGGCCCAGGGCGGCACCAATCAGCGTACCTGCCAGGCGCTGACGGCCCTTGTCGATGACGCCGCCAACATGGGGCAGATTGCCCATGACCATAACGGTGCTGACCAGGGCCCAGCCGCTATGTTGCAGCGGCAACAGCTCGACAATGGTGAAGGTCACCATCAGGGCCAGCGTGACGCGCAGTACATGGAACAGGCGCCGATGTCGGTGGTTGATAAAGGGGTCGCGCAGGCGTCCGAGTAACATGGGTCAGCTCCTGGCCTGCGTGGGTGAAAGCGGCAATGTGCGCAAGGCTGGTTCCGCGCAGTGGGGTGCGGTCACGGCAGGAAGCGTCATTGGTGTCTGGAGGAGGGCGGGCGGAAGCAAGCGGTTGCTCAAGGTTCGGCGGCCGTTATGAAGTGGCGTAAAGAGGCGCAGATGCTAACACGTCACGGCGACGTCGTCCTGGCCTCAGGGGCTATTCAGTACCGGATCCAGGTGTATGTCGAGGCCTGGCTAAAGGGCAGGGCCCAGGTGAAGGGCCCACGCTGAAGGTGAGGCGCTGGGTGCAGCCAGCTCGCGTCCTGAGATGTGAGCGTGGTGAGTAAGACGAGGGTTGATGACATGTGGCGGATACAGATCGGGCGGATACAAGTGGCGCGGATAAGGCTAGGGCCACTACCCCGTAGTGGCCCTGATCTTTAACTAAGTAGCGTGATGGATGTCCGTGCAGTCCTCAAGAGCTATCCTTAGGAGCAATCCTCAAGAGCTACTCTTAAGAGCTATGGTCTTCCTCGGCCATCATATGGATAAGTTCCTTGAGGTCCTCCACTTGCTGCTCAAGGGCTGCGACACGATCCTCCTCACTTGCTTGCGCGGTACGCTCCTCGATCTCAGCCATCTTTTCGTTGAGCATCTCGGAGTCCATGGCGAATGCGGCACCCGCCATCATGAGAGATGATAGCGCCATGGCGCTCAGTAGCTTCAGCTTCATACGGCCTCTCCAATAAAAGTCACTGCTTGGCTGCCTCATGGTATGAGGCGCTGCGTACTTCTCGGACGACTGCGACTTGCACTGCTACCTGCACTTCTGAAGTGTAGTCTAGGCCACTTATTGAGCAAGGTCGCATAAAGCGTGATGTAGCGTTTCATTCTGACGCTTAACACATGCTGCGGGCGGGGCATTAGCCGGATTCGCGCGATCAAATTGCGACCAGAGAGGAGGGCGTCGAGAGCTGAGTAGCGTCAGGAGGTAGCGTAAGGCATTGAAACTATTGGTGCCCGGAGCCGGGCTCGAACCGGCACGGTGTTGCCACCGAGGGATTTTAAGTCCCTTGCGTCTACCAATTTCGCCATCCGGGCAACAAGATCGCCAGCCATGTGGCAATAGAGGAGGGGTGCCGTTGTACCTGATGCGGCAGGGCAACCATCAGACTTTCCAGAGTATGGGGGGTCTGAAAAGAAAAGATGGAGGCTGGAGTCGGAATCGAACCGGCGTACACGGAGTTGCAGTCCGCTGCATAACCACTCTGCCATCCAGCCTCAAGAGTCAACCATCGTATGTTGATGGAGCGGGAAACGAGATTCGAACTCGCGACCCCAACCTTGGCAAGGTTGTGCTCTACCACTGAGCTATTCCCGCCTGACTCGAGGACGTATTATACGGATAAGTCGGTGACTGTCAAACGCTTTTCCTCGAGTCGATGTTTTTATCAGAGCGAGCGAGCCAGATGGGGCCAAGCGGCCCGCAGGTACTGGATCATCGACCACAGGGTCAGAATGGCGGCAGCGTAGAGGGTTGCGACGCCCGCCTCTGCGATCAGGTGTCCAGGCGGGAAGGCCAGCAGCAACAGCAGCGCCACCATCTGCAGCGTGGTCTTGACCTTGCCGATCCATGAAACGGCAACTGAGCCTCGCTTGCCCATCTCCGCCATCCATTCACGCAGGGCCGAGATGACGATCTCTCGCCCGATGATCACCAGGGCGGGAAGTGTCAGCCAGGCTGCGTCATAGCGCTCGATCAGCAGGGCCAGCGCCACCGCCACCATCAGCTTGTCGGCCACGGGGTCGAGGAAGGCGCCGAAGGGCGTGGATTGATCCCACTTGCGTGCCAGATAACCGTCCAGCCAGTCGGTCACCGAGGCCAGTCCGAAGAGCGCCGCAGCGACCAGCATGCTGGATTCGAAAGGGAGGTAGAAAAGTACCACCAGCAGAGGAATGAAGACGATGCGTGCCAGGGTCAGAATGTTGGGAATGTTCATGGATACCGCTGTCCTTGCTGGAGGGTGCTGTAATAGGGGTCGGGGATGCGCGGTGCCCCGTCAGGGTGGTCCATTCTATCCGCGATACCTCAACTCATCCATGCAGAGCGCGGTGAATTGTGTCGGCCATGGTCGCGCTGATGCCAGGGACGCGAGCCAGCTCATCCTTGGTGGCCTGCTTGATGCCTTGCAGTCCACCGAAGAAGCGCAGGAGCTCGCGGCGGCGTTTGGGCCCGACGCCGGGGATATCCTGCAGGGTTGAGGTGCGCCTGGCCTTGTCGCGTTTTGCCCGGTGACCGGCGATGGCGAAGCGATGAGATTCATCGCGTATATGCTGGATCAGATGAAGACCGGGCGAGGTGGGGGGCAGCGCTAAGCTGCGATCGACAGTATCGACGTACAGCGTTTCAAGCCCGGCCTTGCGGGTAGTGCCCTTGGCGACGCCGAGTAGCTGGACCTGGGTAACGCCGAGGTCAGCGAGCACGTCCCGTGCCATGTTGAGCTGACCCTTGCCGCCGTCCACTACCAGAATATCGGGGAGCACCCCTTCGCCTTCCGCCAGGCGCTTGAAGCGCCGGGTCAACGCCTGCTGCATCGCCGCATAGTCATCCCCTGGCGCGATGTTCTTGATGTTGAATCGGCGATAGTCGCTCTTGCGCGGTCCGTCCTGGTCGAAGACAACGCAGGAGGCCACCGTCGCTTCGCCGTGGCTGTGGCTGATGTCAAAGCACTCAAGCCGCTGGGGGGTGTGTTCAAGGTCGAGTGCCTGGCGCAAGTCTTCAAAGCGCTTGGCCAGCTGGGTCTGATTCGCCAGCTGTCCCGCCAGCTGCTGCTCGGCGTTGGTCCTGGCCAGCTCCCGCCACTGGGCGCGATGACCACGCACCTTGTCGGTCAGGCGAATGCGTCGCCCAGCATTTTCGCTGAGCGCGCTGGCGATCAGCTCCGCATCCGGTACCGGGTGACTGGTCAGCACGTCAGAAGGGATTTCCCTGGCCTGTCCGAGATAGTACTGGCTGACGAAGTCGCCCAGCAGCTGCGCTTCCCCCAGGTCCAGGTTGTTGGTGGGACTGTAGTGGCGCGCGCCCAGCAGGCGTCCCTGTCGAATAGACAGCACCGAGATGCACAGCGCGCCGGGCTGTGAGGCCAGCGCAAAGGCATCAGCGTCGCCGCTGCCAGTATCCACGACCTGGCGCTGCTGCAGGCGGCGAAGGTCTTGAAGCTGGTCTCTCAGGCGCGCGGCCTCCTCGAAATTCAGTGCCTCACTGGCGGCTTCCATTTCCTCGGTCAGCTCCTTGCTGACCGCCTCGCTGCGTCCCTCCAGGCACTGAATGGCATGCTCGATATCGCGGCGATAGTCCTCTTCGCTGATGTAGTCGACACAGGGAGCACTGCAGCGCTGGATCTGGTACTGCAGACAGGGACGAGTGCGGTGGGCGAAGACACTGTCCTCGCAATTGCGGATGCGAAACACCTTCTGCATCAAGGACAAGGTGTCTCGTACCGCGTTGCTGCTCGGATAGGGGCCGAAATACCGCCCGTCCTGGTGCCGTGTACGGGCGCGCTTGTACTCCAGCGCGGGATAGGGGTGTCGATCGCTGACAAACACAAAAGGATACGACTTGTCGTCACGCAGCAGGATGTTGTACGGCGGGCGCAGCTGCTTGATCAGGGTCTGCTCGAGCAGCAGAGCTTCCGTCTCGCTGTTGGTGACCGTGACCTGTATATCGTGGATGCGGCTCACCAGCGCCTGTGTCTTGGCATTCAAGGCGCCGCGGAAATAGCTGGCGAGACGAGGCTTGAGACGACGAGCCTTGCCAATGTACAGGGTGTTGGACTGGTCATCGTACATCCGGTAGATACCGGGCGATTCACTGACCGTCTCAAGAAAGCGTCGAGCGTCGAAGGTCATAGGCGAGCGTGGCGTGTTCCGTTGGCGTAGCATCGTCGAGCCATGCTACCAGAGCAATGAGCACGCTGCGTCAATTGCTGCGCACCAGGTTGTCGGTGCAGGAGGGCAAGAATCCAGGCAAACGTCTTGAGGAAGCGGAGGGCGCTATCAGCAAGAAGGACGGCCTAGGGAACGTGGGGACGACATGCTGCATTGGTTGGGGCTGGGGCTGAAACAGAAAAGAAAAAGAGAAGGGACGTTCGACAGACCGTCACAGGGTACGCGCGCCGACATCTGATGGCAGATGAGAGGGGTCGGCGCGCCGCCATGGCGTCAGTCTTCCTTGAAGCCCTCGACCAGCCCGTGTCGCAGGCCCAGGTGAGTCAACGCCACATCGGAGTTGACCCCGAGCTTTTCGAAAATGCGATAGCGGTAGGTGTTGACCGTCTTGGGGCTTAAGAACATGCGATCCGCAATGTCGGCAACACGCTGGGCGTTGACAATCATCATGGCCACTTGTAGCTCGCGCTGGGACAGCTGATCAAAGGGGTTTTCTTCGTGATCGATGCGTGACAGCACCAGCCGCTGGGCGATCTCCGGGCTGACAAAGCGCTGGCCGGCAAATACCGCGCGGATAGCCTTCACCATTTCGTCATGCTGGGAGCCCTTGCTGATAAACCCATGGGCACCGGCTTCCAGCAGGCGCTGGGCAAAGGCCTCTTCGATAAAGGCGGTCAGCACCAGAATGCGGATATCCGAGGTCAGGCGCCGGATCTTGCGCGTCGCCTCCAAGCCCCCGATGCCTGGCATGCGTATGTCCATGACCACCACATCCGGGTTGAGGCGCCGGGTCTGCGCAATGGCTTCTTCACCATCGGCAGCCTCGCCCACCACATTGATGTCTTTTTCTGCGTTCAGCAGATGAACGATACTGGTGCGAACCAGGTGATGATCGTCAGCGACGAGAACTCTGATCAATGCCGATACTCCTGGAAAAGGTGATGTCTGGGACCATGGGGTTGACCGAGTAGAGCCAATGCTCCGTCAGAGTCCTTCTCATGATGCTTTGCGGTAGGTTGTCACAGTTTGTTCCTAAGGGGAATTGGGTTGCCAGGGGGTAGCGACGTTTCCGGCATAGCAATATTGATAGTGTGCCCGTTCTTTGTTAAGCGGTTAATGCTTTGCGTTTTACTTATATGCGGGCGCTTGGTCACAAGTGATACAGAGCTCGCAACATATTGGTCGAACTGGCTTACCTCTATCAACTTTGCCGCTGTAGTGTATCAGTCGTGATGACGATAAGGGTGAAAATAGGCATGCTCGATGCCCCGTTAAAGGTGAGAGTGCACACTTTATTGGTGATTGAGGGGGATCTTCGGCGACGTACTATTCTCCGAACTGACTCAGATGGTTGACCGAGATCAATCGTGGGTGAGGTTGTCGTGGGAATCATCGGGGTGAGGCACCTGTGAGACGCCTGCCTTGCTGCGCATGTCGGGTATCGGTAGCACGGTAGCGATGGCACTCTAGCGGTGCCTGGTCGACCAAAGTTGATCCCTGACACGCTTGCACAGGATGTGATGCACATCTAGATTCAGCCTGACTGGTATGACACGTATACAGTCGTCCTGTCAGGGCGGCAGCTTGACTCGCGGTTTACCGGTCCCTCATCCATCCGTCCAAGAGCACGGGAGAATAACAAGATGCGCTCCAACCAACGCCAGTCGTCACACCGTCTCGCACGTCGATCCCTCCTGGCGGTCGCCGTCGGCCTGAGTATGTCCGCTGCGGCTCAGGCAGAGACCCTGACCTTTGCCCACGTCTACGAAACGTCCGAGCCCTATCACGAGTGGGCGGTGTGGGCAGGAGAAGAAATCGAGAAGCGAACCGATGGTCGCTATTCCGTTGAAGTGCACCCTGCATCTTCTCTGGGTAAGGAAGCGGACATCAATGAGGGGCTAAGTCTTGGTACCGTCGATCTGATCTTTACCGGCAATCAATTCGCTGGCCGTTCCTACGGTCCGATTGGCATTGCCGGGGCTCCCTACATGTTCCGCGACGTCGACCACTGGCAGGCCTATGTGGACAGTGACCTCTTCGCCGAGATCGCCCAGGGCTATGAAGAGGCCACGGGCAACGTCCCGCTGGCCATGAACTACTATGGCAAGCGCCACACTACCTCTAATGTGGCCATCAATACTCCGGCGGACATGGAGGATCTCAAGATTCGGGTGCCCAACGCACCGATGTACATGATGTTCCCCGAGGCGGTCGGTGCCAACCCGACCCCGATTGCCTTCGCCGAAGTCTATCTGGCCCTGCAGCAGGGCGTGGTGGATGCGCAGGAAAACCCGCTGCCCACGATCAAGGCCAAGGCATTCTATGAAGTGCAGGACTACATCAACCTGACCGGCCACATTACCGACTCGCTGATCACTATCGCTGGCGGCCCGCTGTGGAATCGGCTGTCCGAGGAGGATCGGGCGATCTTCCGCGATGTCTACCAGCAAGCCGGCGAGAAGATCACCGCAGATATCCTGCAACAGGAGCAGGACTTGATCGCCTGGTTCGAAGAGCAGGGCGTCACGGTCAACGAGGTCGATACCGAACCTTTCCGTGAGGCGGTATTGCCTGCCCATAACGGTGACGTGGCGACCTGGGATCAGGAAACCTACGACCGTCTCCAGGCCATCGGCCAGTAATTGACGGCCGGGGAGGGCGCCGGTCGCCCTCCCCGAAGGAGACTATCGATGACACATTCTGATGAAGGTGCTGACATCCATCATGCACCTGATGGGGCGGCGCGCCCGTCACCCGATGCCGGCCCATCTTCGGGGCAAGGCCCGAGCCAGCAAACAACCGTCGCATTTGACGTTCCCGAGGACGACGACGCCATTCGCAAGGGTGACGTTGGCCTCGAGGACTACCTGACCTTGGTGGTGTTCTGGTTACTGGCGCTGGATGTCTTTGTGCAGTTCTTCAGCCGCTATGTCCTCGGCAACTCGCTGGCCTGGACGGAAGAGATCGCTCGCTACCTGCTGGTCGCCGTCGGGTTTCTTGGCAGCGCCATGGCGGCGCGCAAGGGCTCGCATATCGCAGTGGAGTTCTTCTATCGCTATCTGTCGGAGCCGGTCGCCCGCACCATGTGGACCCTGGTCGACCTGGTGCGGATTGCCTTTCTCGGCATGCTGGCCTGGATTACCTGGCAGCTGGCGGGACGCACCAATTCGATGATGGTGTCGATAGACCTGCCCAAGAGCCTGCTTTACTACGTGGTCTTCGTCGGCGTGGTGCTGATGCTGGTGCGCTCCATTCAGCTGGCGATTCGCCACTGGAAGACGGGCGAGAGCGAACTGATGTGCCGTGAAGACGACTGACAAGGAATAACAACATGACTGAAGCTATGATCAGCGCTCGACGCGGCTCCGTCATCCCGCCCATCGTGGCGGCGATGGCGGTTGTTGGGTGCGTTGGGCTGGCGCTGTTTGACTACCATCTGTCGTTCTTGTTTGCGTCGCTGTTCACCCTGCTGGTCTGTGGCGTGCCTATCGCGATCAGTCTGGCTGGCTCGTGCCTCATGTACGTCCTGCTCACCGGGCGGGTGCCCGATGTGGTCGTGGTGCACCGGATGATCAATGGTATCGACAGCTTTCCGTTGCTGGCGATTCCCTTCTTTATCCTGGCCGGCAACCTGATGAACAACGGCGGCATCACCACACGCATCTTCGATTTCGCCAAGGCCTTGATGGGCTGGATGCGCGGTGGCCTGGGGCACGTCAACGTGGGCGCAAGCATCGTGTTCTCTGGCATGTCCGGCGCCGCCGTGGCAGATGCCGGGGGGCTGGGTACCATCGAGATCAAGGCCATGCGTGACGCGGGATACGACCAGGAGTTCGCGGTCGGTATCACCGCTGCGTCATCCACCATCGGCCCGATTATTCCGCCCAGCCTGCCGATGGTCATCTATGGTGTGATGGCGTCGGTATCCGTGGGCCAGCTGTTCGCGGCAGGGTTGGTGCCGGGCCTGCTGATGGGGCTGACCTTGATGCTGATGATTACCTGGTTGTCCCGTCGTCGTGGCTATCAGCGTGACGCGCGCTTTTCGGTGTCGGTGCTGGGCCAGACCTTTTCCAGGGCGCTGCTGTCGCTGCTGACTCCGGTCATCATCGTGGGCGGCATTGTCACCGGGGCGTTCACGCCCACGGAGGCGGCCATCGCCGCGGTGGTGTATGCCTTGATTCTTGGCGGACTGGTCTACCGGACCCTGACCTGGCGACGGCTGCTGAAGGTCAGCTTCGAGACCATCGAGACCACGGCGGTGATCCTGTTCATCGTCGCCGGCGCCTCGATCTTTGCCTGGATACTGACCAGCAACCAGGTCACCCAGCACGTGATGGGGCTGCTCGGCCCGTTCCAGGACAATCCGATCGCGGTCTTGCTGATCATCAACCTGGTGCTGATTGTTGTGGGATGTTTCATGGAAACCATCGCCGCCATCACCATCCTGGTGCCGGTACTGCTGCCGGTGGCGGTGGCCTCGGGCGTCGATCCGGTGCACTTCGGCGTCATCATGGTGCTTAACCTGATGATCGGGCTGCTGACGCCGCCGGTGGGGATGGTGCTGTACGTGCTGTCCCGGGTATCGAATATCTCCTTCGAGAAATGCATGCGGGGGACCCTGCCGTTCCTGGTGCCGCTGGTCGTGGCTTTGGCGCTTGTCACCTTCATTCCGGCGATCTCTCTATGGTTGCCGACGCTGGTCTATCGCTGAGTTACGCCGTCGCGTCGGGGTGTGGCGGGTGAGTGAAGGGCTCCCCGCCATCCCGGACGGATTTCACCACACGCAAGGACACGCAAGGATCTCGACATGAGTCACAGCCAATACTTGGCCTGCAGGGTGGGCCACGAGGACCTGAGTCGCTTTATCCAGCAGGCGCTGGCGGCGGCGGGGGCCGATACCGCGTCGCAGCAGGCGGTGAGCCGAGCCCTCGTCACGGCGTCACTGATGGGCACCGACAGTCACGGTCTGCGGCTGCTGCCACACTACCTGCAGGCGTTGCAGGGAGGGCGCATCAATGGCAGTCCGGAGATGCGCTTTGAACAGCGCCTCGCCGCCACAGGAGTGCTGGACGCAGACAATGGCCTGGGCCACCTGGCCGGTTACCGGGCGATAGAGCACGCTGCTGCCATGGCAAGGCAGGCCGGAATGGGTGCGGTAGCCGTCGGTCATTCTTCTCACTTCGGTGCGGCGGGATGCTATGCCCTGGCTGCGGCGGAACAGGGGCTGATCGGCATGGCGTTCTGCAATTCCGATCCGTTTGTTCTGCTGCATGGTAGTCAGGCCCCCTTCCACGGCACCAACCCCATCGCCTTTGCCGCACCGGTGGAGAACGACGACCCCTATCTGTTGGACATGGCCACCAGCGCGGTGCCCTGGAACAGGGTGCAGCAGTATGCCGCCATCGATCGGCCGCTGCCGCCCGACATTGCCGCGGATGGCGACGGCACCACTACCACTGATGCCAAGCGGGTGGAAGCGCTGCTGCCATTAGGTGGAGGCAGCTTCGGCTTCAAGGGGGCGGGGCTGGCGGGCATGGTCGAGGTGCTTAGCTCGACGCTGTCCAATATGGTCCATGGCTTCCATCTATTGCCCATGGGCGGTCCCGACATGCACACACCGAGAGGTGTCGGCCACTTCTTTCTGGTGATGCATCCAGACGCCTTTGCAGGCCAAGGCGAGTTTGCGCAGCGTATGGGTGACTACCTCAGGGATTTGCGCGGTATGGCGTCAAGCGCAGAAGCGAAGGTATTGGCGCCAGGAGACCGAGAGTGGCAGACCCGTCGCGAGCGACGTGCCGAGGGGATTCCATTGGATCATGCCCAGCGGGATGCCTATCGCCGTATCGCCGAGCAACACCGCGTTGAGCCCCTCACCGAGGGCTGAAGAGCAAGTCACTCGTCGCGCCCAACGATGTCAATGGGCCGCAGACAAGCGGCGAAGCACAAGGGAATCGCGGCCCTGGCTGACGCGGGAAGTCCCACAGGGCCACCCTGTTGCAGTACCATGTGCGCCATGCCCCGCATGTCTCGGGGGCGTGATTGAGGGAGAGACGCGTCGATGAGCAGATTTCGGGTGGAGCGCAAGACGCTGTCCGAGCAGGTGGCCGAACAACTTGAGGCCGAGATTCTGGAAGGCAGGTTGGGGGAGAATGATCAGCTGCCCTCGGAGCGTGAGTTGATGGAGCAGTTCGGTGTTGGCCGCCCTGCGGTGAGGGAGGCCTTGTTCTACCTGCAGCAGCTTGGGCTGATCGCCATTAATAGTGGCACCCGAGCCAGGGTGATTCGACCTACCGCCGAGGCGGTGATGGCGCGCCTGTCGGGGGTCACTCGACAGCTATTGGCCAAGCCCGAGGGGCAGCAGTACTTCCAGGAGGCGCGGGCCTTGTTCGAAGTGGCGCTGGCTCGCCAGGCGGCTCAGCATGCCACCGATGAAGAGGTTCAGGCCCTGAGGGATGCGCTGGAGACGCAGCGCTCCGTCATTGGTGACGAGGCCGCGGTCAAACGCGCCGACAACGACTTTCATGGGGTGCTGGCGCGGATCGGTCACAACCCCATCTACGATGCCATCCATCAGGCCCTGTCTGAATGGCTGGACGATCGTCGGGCCCAGGCGCTGCAACAACCCGGAGAGGATCTGGCGGCACTGGAGGCGCATACGGAGATTGTGGAGGCGATTGCTGCCCGTGACCCCGAAGCTGCCGAGTCAGCGATGCGACGTCATCTAGACCGCCATTACGGAACCTACATGCAGATGAAGCAACGGCTGGGTTCTCGACAGGACGCAGACTGACTCGCATTGGTGGTCGGTATGGTGAGCGCTGGTCGCCAGACGTGCAGGCCCAGGGGCATAAGCCTCTGGGCCTGCATCGTATCTGCTGTCAGCCTATTGCGCTGATGGCGGGGTCGCTCTCGTGTCTCTCGTGTGTGGCGCAAGGGCTGCAGCGAGGCGAGGCAGCGCTCTGCCTTGGCGTCTTGCTATGGCAAGCACAGGCGCCAGTCTTCGCTCCAGCTTCTGTTCATGATTCTGGGCAATATCGACCAGCTGGTGGTCCAGCCAGGGGTTGCAGAAGCGCTCGATGATGCTGTCGACGTACTCGTCGAGCGCCATCCCCGGGTACTCATGATCGAGCACCGGCACGACTTCCTCTCTCAGCATCGCAATGAGTTCACCGCCGAGTCGCGGATCCTCCATGGCCTGGCGCACTAGCGGCAGCTGCTCCATCACCCCCAGCTGCCGCGCTCGCGCCACCAGCCACGTATGGGCCAGGTTCAGCAGATGAAGCTTGCGACGTTCATAGGGGCCCAGGTCCTCCACCAGCAGCACATCGTCATGCCGAAAGGGAAGTGTCAGCCCGTCCACCTGCTGAATCGCCCACAGGCCATAAGGCTCAGCCACGGCGCCCACCGGCTCAAGCTCGGCGGACACGATACGATCCACCAAGGTAGGCACCCAGACGCACTCAGCGGTGAGCCATTGCTCGAAGGCGGCATCCTGATAGCTGTCCCGGGCCAGGCCCAGCACCACGTCTCTGAGCACGCCGGCATTGTCGGTCAGCAGTTCACAGGGGAGCAGCGCGACCCCGGGGCGATCAGCGTCGAAGCGTGCCTTGAGCAACTGGGTCAGCTTGGCAGGAAAGCTGACCGGGCATGGCGCCAGCGGGCTGTCTCCGGTGGCGACGAGATAACCCGATTCGCTGGTGTTGGAAACCACATGGGTGACGTCGTTGCAGAAGGTCCGGTGTACCTCCGCCCAGTCCTCCGTGGCCACCAGCGAGCGGGTGATGCTGTCGACAGCGAGCCGTGTGTCGATCAGCTCGCCGTGGCGTCGTCCGCGCAGCTGAACCGGATAGCTTGTTGCCTGGGCGAGGGCGCGGGCCTTGCCGCGACCGGCAGGGCGATCGGAGGTCTGTACGGCGATGATCTCGACGTCACCACCGGCTGAGCGGGCCTGACTGGCGAACAGGTCGACGTGGGCGAGCAGGAAACGTCCCACGCCGAACTGCATCAGCGTCGCCGGAGGCAATGTCGCCGGTGTCTCTGTCGGCGCCAACGTCACAGTGAGACTCCCCGCTTCCAGGGGATGAAGTCATGTTGGGCGAGGCCTACCGCACGGGTGGTGTAGCGCCCGGAGGCGGTCTCGATGCACAGTGCCAGCAGCGCATCGGCCAGCTCGTCGATGGACGTCTCCCCGCGGATGACAGCGCCAGTGTCGAAATCGATGATATCGGACATGCGCTGTGCCAGCTCCGAGTTGCTGGCGACCTTCAAGGTAGGGGCGACCGGGTTGCCGGTCGGCGTGCCCAGTCCGGTGGTAAAGATGATCAGGTTGGCGTGGGAGCCCGCCAGGGCGGTCGTGGACTCGACATCATTGCCAGGGGAGCAGAGCAGGGCAAGCCCCGTCCGAGTGGCCGTCTCGGTGTAGTCGAGCACTTCCACCACCGGGCTGTCCCCGCCCTTCTTGGCGGCCCCTGCAGACTTCATCGCATCGGTGATCAAGCCATCGCGGATATTGCCCGGTGAGGGGTTCATGGAAAAGCTCGCGCCGACGGCTTCGGCGTGTCGCTGATAGGCCTGCATCAGGCTAGAGAAGCGTTCGGCGGTGGCATCATCGACACAGCGGGCCAGCAGCTCATGCTCCACGCCACACAGTTCGGGAAATTCGCTGAGAATCCCGCTACCCCCGAGGGTGACCAGGCGATCGATGGTGCCCCCGACCACCGGGTTGGCAGACAGACCGGAGAAACCATCGGACCCGCCGCATTCGACGCCAATGCGCAGCTTGGAAAGGGGAGCCGGCTGACGGGTCACCTGGTTGGCCTCTTTGAGGCCGTCGAAGATAGTGCCCAGCGCGCGCTCGATCAGCGCATCTTCGCTGTCACTGGCCTGCTGCTCAAGATAGTGTACCGGCCGCAGGCCGTTGGGATCCTTGGTGGCGACCGCCTGCCTGAGCATGGCGATCTGAGCCTTCTGGCAGCCCAGGCTCAACACGGTAGCGCCTGCCACATTGGGATGGGTGATGTACCCGGCGAGCAGATTGCACAATGCCTGGGCGTCGTCGTCAGTGCCGCCACAGCCCAGGGTATGGGTGAGGAAGCGCACCCCGTCGACGTTGGGGAAGGGAGACGTCAGCGGAGCCGAGAGACTGGCGGACGTGTCGCCGTGCAGCATGGTGCGCGCCAGCTGCTTGTAGTCGCGGAAAGGATCGTCACCAAGGGCGTCGGCAACGCATTGGCGCAGCACCTCAATGTTGCGGTTTTCGCAGAATACCAGGGGCACGACAAGCCACAGATTGGCCGTGCCGACGTTGCCATCCGGGCGATGGTAGCCATCAAAGGTGGTGCCGTCGAAACGCGAGACATCCGGTCCCTGCCAGCTCTGACGACGGCTGACGGGCGTGTCCGAATGGGTAAAGTGTTCAAGGTTGTCGGTACGAATCGCACTACCCTTGGCGATGGCTCGGGTGGCTTTTCCCACGGTCACACCGTACATGGTGACGATGTCGCCCTCGGCGAGGTCCACCAGGGCAAACTTGTGCTTGCGGCGGATCGCCTCCACCAGGGTCAGCGAACCCGCTTCATCTTCGATTTGCTGCCCCACAGCAAGATCACGCAAGGCCACGCGGACGTTGTCGTCGGGGTGCACGCGCAGGCTTTCCTGCGGCAGGTCGGTGGCGATGGTCGCGGTCGAGGCGCGGTGGCTGGCTTGCGTGGTCATGATAGGGATGTCCTCATCGTCACGGTCAATACTGTCGTTATGTGTTGAGAAGCTGGGTATGGCCAGGCGCCAGAAAGAGGAGCGATAGCGCGTCTGCCTTGAGCTGGCTCATAGGTGTCCTGGCCTGGCCTGGCCTGGCCTGTCTTGTCGTGTTGTGTCCTAGGACTGATCCGCTGTGCTGTCGGGCACGCTGATCATCGCCTTGATCACCCCGTTGCTGCTGTCGCACCACTGCGCCATGGTGTCCGGCAGCTCGCATAGCTCGGCGCGGTGGGTAATCATCGGGGAGACCTTGAGCTGGCCAGTGGCCAGCAGGTCAATCACCCTGGCGAAGTCTTCACCGGTGGCATTGCGGCTGGCCAGCAGGGTCACTTCCTTGGCGTGGAAGTCGGGGTCATGAAAACGGATGTCGGCCTTGACCAGGCTGACCAGCACGTAGCGTCCGCCGTGGCCCACCAGCTCGAACCCCGCCTCCATGGCAGCGGGATTACCGGTGGCATCGAACACGACGTCGGCCAGGGCACCTTGGTTAAGCTGTACAAGCTGTTGCGCCGGGTCGTCCTGTCCCACCAGTAGGGTGTCATGGAAGCCAAGCGCCTCGCGGCAGAAGGCCAGTCGCTCGGCATTGCTATCCAGTACCACCACCCGCGCGCCCTGGGCACGAGCGACCTGGGCCACGCCGATACCGATGGGTCCGGTGCCGACAACGGCAACCAGGTCGCGCTCGGTGACGGCGGCGCGGCGCACCGCGTGGGCGCCGATGGCCTGGCATTCCACCAGCGCCAGCTCATCCAGCGTCAGTGTCTGGCAAGCAACAAGATGGCCGATGGGGACCGTGAGCCACTCGGCCATACCACCGTCCTGATGTACCCCGACGACCTGCATCTGCTGGCAGCAGTTGGTGGTGCCGCGCTGGCATGCGCGGCACTGGCCACAGTGAAGATAGGGAATCACGTAGACCTGCTGCCCCAGCAACTGCGCCCGCAAGGCCCCCGGCACGTCATCGGCCAGGGCTTCAACGGTGCCGGCGAGCTCATGTCCCAGAACCCTTGGGTAGGAAAAATAGGGCTGACGACCGGAGAAGGCATGGATATCGGTCCCGCAGACGCCGATACGCTGAATGCGCACCAGCGCTTCCCCGGCGTCAGGCCGGGGAAGGGGGCGCTGTTCCAGTCGCAGGTGACCGGGCTCGACACAGACGGCGACATCCATGTGGGCGGCGGGGGTGGTCATGCCAGCGGATCCGCGATGACCTTCTGGGTCTGCTCGCCCAGCCCTTCGATACCGAGGCGCATGGTCTGGCCCGGGCGCAGGAAGACCGGTGGGTTCTGGCCAAGGCCAACGCCTGGGGGAGTGCCGGTGGAGATGACATCGCCCGGCTGCAGGCTCATGAAACGACTCAGATAGCTGACCAGGAAAGCGACCTGATACACCATGGTCTTGGTGCTGCCGTCCTGATAGCGCTTGCCGTCTACTTCAAGCCAGAGGTTGAGATCCTGGGGGTCAGCGACTTCATCCTTGGTGACCAGCCAGGGGCCCAGGGGGCCGAAGGTGTCGCAGCCCTTGCCCTTGTCCCAGGTGCCGCTGCGCTCGAGCTGAAACTCACGCTCCGACACGTCATTGACGACGCAGTAGCCGGCAACATGCTCGAGTGCCTCCGCTTCGTCGATATAGCGACCGGCCTTGCCGATGACAACACCGAGCTCCACTTCCCAGTCCGTCTTGCTGGAGTCGCGGGGAATCATGACATCGTCATCGGGGCCGCAAATAGCGCTGGTCCACTTGTTGAAGATGACCGGTTCCGGCGGTACCTCAGCACCACTCTCTGCGGCGTGATCGGCGTAATTCAGGCCGATACAGATAAACTTGCCGACGTTGCCGACGCAGGGGCCGATACGAGTATCGGCAGGCACCAGGGGAAGTTGCTCAAGATCCAGGCGGGCGATTTTCTCCAGGCTTTCACGACCCAGTGCTGCGCCGGAAAGATCGTCGAGGACGCCTGACAGATCGCGAATGCGGCCGGCTTGATCAAGGATGCCTGGCGCTTCTTGTCCTGGGTTGCCGAATCTCAATAGTTTCATGGGTGGTCCTTGTGCGTTGTGGTGTCAATGACAGGGCGTCGATGTTAGGGCGGCGAAGTGAGGCGCCGAGACCTCATGGTCGATTGACGTCAGGCTAGCCAGCCTCCATCGATGATCTGACAGGTGCCGGTGGTATAAGCCGATTCGTCTGAGCCCAGGTAGACGGCCAGTGCCGCGATTTCGTCCGTCTTGCCCAGTCTGCCCATGGGCTGACGATCGAGAAAGGCTTGGCGTACCTGAGCTTCGTCCTGGCCCAGCGCGTCGGCTTGAGCGCGAATACGTTCGCTCAGGGAAGGTGATTCGACGGTCCCCGGGCAAATGGCGTTGCAGCGAATACCATGGGTGACGTAGTCCGCCGCCACCGAGCGTGTCAGGCCGATCACGGCAGCCTTGCTGGTGCCATAGGCGAAGCGTCCCGGCACCCCCTTGAGGCTGCTGGCAACCGACGCCATGTTGATGATGCTGCCGCCGCCCGCGTCCAGCATACCGGGAAGAAAGGCGCGAAGGGTGTGGTACATGGCAGTAACGTTGATCGCCATGGAGCGCTCGAAGGCGTCTTCCGAGCATTCGAGCAGACTACCGCTGTGCACGTAGCCCGCGCAGTTGAACAGAATATCCAGGCCTGGCAGTGAGTGCTTGAGGGCGTCAATGGCACTTGGCTGGGTCACGTCCAGGTGATGGCAGTGAAGACGGGGCGTGCCGGCGAGATCCTCCAGCTTGCTCACGTCGATATCGGTGGCGTGGACCTCGGCGCCCTCTGCCAAGAAACGTTCGACGGTGGCGCGTCCAATGCCCTGACCTGCGGCGGTGATTAAGGCGGTCTTTCCTGACAGGCGCATGGCAACTCCTGTAATCCGGGTCATCGTTGTTGTGAATCGTTGTGGACCTCGTTGCTCGGCGACAGCGACCTGCTGACCCGCCGCAACCGCGGCGAGAGTTCAGAGGCAACCTCAGTCCTTTTCTTCACTTCTCCCGCCGGCCCGTGACAGTGCTCTTCTGCTGTCTCGCAGCTCGGTCATTGCTCGGCCATTCCTCAGTCACGGCTCGGCCATTCCTCAGTCACGGCTCGGCTATGCCTCAGTTATGCCTCAGTTATGGCTCGGCGGTGTCGTCATGCAGCACCTAACAGGGCATCGCGACTTGCTTATGGTGGCCGTGACGCTGGGATTTGCCAGGGCGAGCCCTTTTGTTCGACGTTAGTCTTGGTGGTATGACAGGATGCTAGCATGATGGTAGGTGCAGTATGGCGTAGCGACGAGAGATTGCAATTGCCTGAACGGGTCGACTTTGGTCGAGCCTGATCATCGCGATACGGCGGCAACCACCCATGCGAGGCTTCACTTCAAGGGGCTTAGGTGGACTGAGTCGAGGGTGAAAGGGCTGGGTTTGAAAGAGCTGAGCTTGAAAGGGCTGGGCAAAGAACTGGGGTGAGAGGGCGGGTGAATAAGGATCTCTTCGGCGCAGTGGCCATGGCCGCAGCAAAGCGCGGCGACCGGCGCCGTCAGAAATAAACAGCAGGCGTCAGTAAAGAAAGGTCGTTGTCGTAAAAAAAGAGGCGGCCGTAGGTGGCCGCCAGAAGGGCAGGGAACCGGTAAGCGTCAGGCGCTAAGGTGGAATTTGTCAGTCAGGCTATGGGGTGGTGCCCAGTTGGGACTGCGTGCCGCCGCCTGCGTCTACACCAGCACCCTTGCCCGCTGTCAGCACGGGGTAGTACTGGGTGAAGACGAAGTCGTCTGCCGCCGCTGCCGCATGGCAGGCGTTACAGGCGGCGGTGGGAAAGGGGGCCGCAGTCTCCTTGAGGCTTGAGTGATCCGGCGTCGAGAAACTGTAGTAGGCCCAGTTGCCTGGCTCGTCCGGGAAGTGCTCGCTGCTCTTGATGGTGGCCTCGAGGCCGATGTACTCACCCATGAAGTAGCCGTTGCCACTGGCGGCCTGCTTGCTGCCGACGCTGATCAGCTCCTTGACCATGATCGCGCCATCGCGAAACTCGCCAGTCTCCTTCCAATGCTCCCAGCTTTCCGGATCAAGATAGACGGCATGGAATTCCGGGAAAGGGGCCTTGCCATTGTTCATGTCATTGGGGGTCAGCGGGGTCCCCACGAACACCCACTCGCGGAAGCCGGTAGGCCGGGTCAACTCCCCGTCCTTGATCTCGAAGTAGGTGTCGGCCAGGGCGCTGGTAGCCATCAGGCCTGCAGCCATGGCGGCTGAGTAGCGCAGCAGGTTGAGCATGGTAGTTCCTCCTTGATCGCCCTTGCGCAGGGGACGGCCTTGTAGGCCTGATGTCGCCTCGCTTGTGGGCTGTGCACGGTAGTCGGTCGGTCATAAGGCTCTTGGCTGGCCTTTTGGATTCGGTCCGGTTCCTTTGTCAGTGATTGCCGGTCAGTAATTGCCGGTCATTAATTGCCGGTCAGTAATTGCCGGCCAGTGATTGCCAGCCAGTGACTTTCGGTCGGTCGTTTCCGGTTTGTCGTTTCTGGTCAGGCGTTTCCGGTTGCTCTTTTAGGAGCGCGTGCGTAGGCGGCTTGCGCTGCTTGGCTATGTCGCTATGTCGCTATGTCGCTATGTCGCTATGTCGCCATGTCGCCATGTCGCCATGTCGCCATGGGAGCAGCGAGTGCGGCCGCGGGCGCCCGGTGTCGTGGAAGGTATACGTCAAGCTCGAAAAGGCAGCTACGGGTGGTGCTGGAACTCGCATACTGCATGCGAGATTTCTGTAGTATCCGCGCGGTTCAGCTCAGAGTTAGCGGCCGTTGGGGAGACGCGGTGTAGGCACCGCTATAACGAAAAAAGCCCCGTCGCGAGACGAGGCAAAAGGGAGTGGGAGGCGCTGTCTGTGGACCCGAAGAGCCAACCGAAGCGCCATATCAAGGGCTAGCCGCGGCGCTGATGCTTCAGCCAGGCGCGGATGCCATAGGTCCAGGGGGGCAACCGATCGGAGCGCTGGACCTCGTTGGTCAGGGCGCCGAGGCGTGGCGTCGAGATGGTGACACGATCACCCAGATGATGGGTAAAGCCCTGGCCGGGACCATCGCGATCCTGGATGGGCGAGAACATGGTGCCAAGGAACAGCATGAAGCCATCCGGGTACTGGTGGTGGTCGCCAATGGTCTGGCTTACCAGGTCCAGCGGATCGCGACTGATCTCACGCATGTCGCTGGCGTCTTCCAGCAGGAAATCATCGTCCCCCTCGATACGCAGACTGACCATCGCCGAGCGCACGTCATCCATGGAGAAGTGTTCGTCAAACAGGCGGATGAAGGGGCCGATGGCGCAAGACGCGTTGTTGTCCTTGGCCTTGCCCAGCAACAGCGCGCTGCGTCCCTCGATGTCGCGCAGATTGACGTCGTTGCCCAGGGTAGCGCCGCGGGCGTTGCCGCGGGCGTCGACTGCGAGCACGATTTCCGGTTCCGGGTTGTTCCAGTGTGACGACGGGTGCAGGCCGACGGCAGCACCGTGGCCAACGGCGGACAGCGGTTGAGCCTTGGTAAAGACCTCGGCATCGGGGCCGATGCCGACCTCCATGTATTGCGACCAGGCGCCTCGGGACTGCAGCTCTGCCTTGAGCGCCATGGCCTCGTCCGAGCCAGGACGGATCTTTGACAGGTCGCCGCCGATGACGCGCTTGAGTTCTTCTCGAAGCTCACCGGCACGGGCGGCGTCGCCGCCGGCCTGCTCTTCGATCACTCGCTCAAGCAGGCTGACCGCGAAGGTCACGCCGCAGGCCTTGATGGCCTGGACGTCGCAGGGGGCGAGCAGGTAAGGGGCGCTGGAGGAGCCAGCGTTGTCGAGTAGGCGGTCCAGAGCCCCCAGGGACTCGCCCTCGGCGTTGGCTACGATATGTGCAGCGTCATCTCGCTCCAGCAGGTCAGCCATCACGTTGACAGTGGCGGACAGGTCGATCACCTCACCATTGCGCACCGTCACGACGACAGGGCCGCGCTGATCATCACGCCAGACTCGGCCGACCAGCAGGGCGCGCTCGGCGTCTTGCGGCAGCACGTCGTGGGCAGAAGGCAGGCTATTCATAGGGGCATCCTTTGGTTCGTTTGTCAGTTCGCGTTGCTATATGTCGCGTCAGCCGCTCGAGCGTCACATGGGGCAGGGCGTGTCTCGGCCCTGACCACTTTTGGCTTAACTAGCTCTTAACTAGCTCTTAACTATGTCTGAACTATTTCTCACCTACCGCTTACCTATCGCTTACCTATCGCTTAGCCCTGGCTCAACCCTGGGTACGCGGCAGGATGCGTCCAGGGCACATCAGGCCACGTGGATCGAGAAGTCGCTTGAGGCCGCGCATGATGTCGTGTTCCGGGGCGGACAGGCTCTCGAGGAAGGGAGGCTGCTTGACGCGGCCGATCCCATGCTCGGCGCTGATGCTGCCGTTGTACTCGCCGACAATGGAGAAGATCTGTTCCTCCAGCTCGTGCAGCAGGCTGCGCTTGGCGTCATCGTCCAGGTGGCCGGGAGGCAGGATGTTGAAGTGCAGGTTGCCGTCGCCGACGTGGCCATAGGCAATGACCTGGGACTCCGGTGACGACTCGAGCACCGCTGCCTCCGCCTGAGCATGAAACGCTGGCAGCTGGGAAATGGGCAGGGAAACATCCGTGCGCAGGTGTTCACCACGGCGCTGCTGGCCCTCGAGCATGGCCTCGCGCAGCTGCCACAGCTGGGCGGCCTGGGTCTCGCTGGAGGCCAGCACGCCATCGTCGAGCAGGCCGTCTTCCATACCACGCTCGAACAGCGCTTCGATCATCGCATCCAGATCTGCTGGCCCACTGGCGGCCACCTCCATCAGCACATACACCGGATGGGCACCGTCCAACGGGTCGGGTAACGTTGCATCGGCTTCGAAGGCCAGCTCCAGGCAGGCGCGGGGAATCAGTTCGAACGCCGTCAACAGATCGCAGCAGTGGCGGCGTGCCTGGGCGTAGAGCCCGAGCACGGCCTCGACGCTGGGACAGCCGATCAGGGCCGTGCGGGTGACCTGGGGACGAGGATAGAGCTTGAGCACCGCTCCGGTGACAATGCCAAGGGTCCCTTCGGCGCCGATGAACAGCTGCTTCAGATCGTAGCCGGTGTTGTTCTTGTGCAAGGCCTTCATGTCGGTGAGCAGGCGACCGTCGGGCAGTGCCACCTCGATGCCGAGTACCAGCTGGCGCATCATGCCATAGCGCAATACGTTGAGACCGCCGGCGTTGGTCGCGATATTGCCACCGATCTGGCAGCTGCCCTGGGCGCCCAGTGATAGCGGGAAGGTCAAATCCTGTACCTCAGCGGCTTCCTTCACGGTCTGCAGAATGCAGCCTGCATCGACGCTCATAGTGAAGTTGAGGGGGTCGATCGAGCGCACGCGATTGAGGCGCTCGAGGCTGATCACCAGCTCAGGCACATGGCTGTCCGGCAGCGCACCTTCCACCAGGCCGCTGCCACCGCCCTGAGGCACCACCGGAATATCGTGACGATGGCAGTAGCCAAGCACGTCCGCCACCTGCTGGGGTGTGTCGGGCCGGGCGACGGCCAATGGCAGGCCACCGCGTGCTCCGGCCCAGTCGACCAGGTAGCGCTCCATGTCGCTCGTCTCGGTCAGTACCCCCTTGTTGCCGAGGGTCTGTACGAGGAATTGCAAAAGAGGATCGTGGGGGCTCATATGGGCCAACTCCGCTTCGTGGGCGATGGATCGTCGCCCTCCAGTGTCTTGACGAGACAGGCGCTCGGTCGCATCGCTAAAGGGGGCCAGGGCGCCGGTTTTCCGGGCGCCCTGGGTTGTTCACGCTGGCTCACTTGAACCACAGCACCAGTCCAGGGAAGAGCAGGAAGAGCACCAGCAGCGCCACCAGGGTGAAGTAGAAGGGCAGCAGGCTCTTGACCAGGCTTTCCATGCCCACCTTGCCAACGCCACAGCCGACGTAGAGCACGGTTCCCACCGGCGGCGTGATCAACCCGATGCCCAGGATGAAGGACATCAGCACGCCGAAGTACACCGGATCGATACCCAGCTTCACGACCACGGGGGTCATCAAGGGGGCCAGGATCACCATGGCGGGAGTCAGATCCATGAAGAAGCCGACGATCAGCAGGAAACCGGAGAGGATCAACAGCAGCAGCAGCTTGTTCTCGGTGATGGCGGACAGGCTGACCACCAGTTGCTGCGGGATCATGTTGGCGGTCAGCAGCCACGCCAGCACGCTGGCAAAGGCCAGCAGCAGCATGACCACGCCGGTGAGGCGGCCGGTGGCAATGCACAGCTCGAAGAAGCGCTTGAGGGTCAGGCTGCGATAGACAAAGAATGACACCGCGAAGGCGTAGACCAGCGCAATAGCCGCGCTCTCGGTCGGTGTGAAGACGCCGGTCAGGATCCCGCCGACGATGATGACCGGCAGCAGCAGTGCCAACATCGCGTCCTTGAGCGCGCTGGCAAGCTCAGGAAAGGAAAACGCCTGACCTTTGCCGTTCTTGCGCGACTGCACGTAGGTGGTTCCTGCCAGTGCCAGGGTGATCAAGATGCCTGGCACGATACCCGCCAGGAACAGCTGCGAGATCGAGGTATTGGTCACGACCCCGAACAGGATCATCGGAATCGATGGAGGAATGATGATACCGACCACCGACGCCGCCACTACGATGGCGGTCGCCATGGAAGCGGTGTAGCGGTGCTGCTTCATCGGCTCGATCATCATGCTGCCTACGGCCGAGGCATCCGCCACGGCAGAACCACTGATGCCGCCGAAGAACATCGAGGTCATGACCGCGACCTGCCCAAGCCCGCCTGCCACGAAGCCCACCAGGGCGCTGGCCAGACGTACCAGGCGCGTGGCAATGCCGCCTTCACTCATGACCTCGCCCACCAGGATGAACAGCGGAATGGCGAGCAGCGGGAACGAGTCGAGACCATTGACCGCCTGGTCGACGATGGGGGACAGCGAGTAGTCCGAATAGAAGAAGATAAACAGGCTGATGGCCCCAAGACCAAACGAAATCGGCATGCCGATGACGATGCAGATCGCGAGACCGATCAGGATGCTCCAGAGGATCATGGTTCAGATCTCCTGCACAGGGCCACCAGGGCGAGGGTATTGGCGATCAGGGTCAGGCCAGCCATGACCGGCATGGCGCTGTACAGCCAGGTCTTGGGAATGCCGAGCATCGGGGTCGAACTGGTGTAGCCCGAAATCAGCTCCTTGAAGCCAATCAGGATGCAGGCACAGACCAGGTAGATCACCGCGACTGCGGCAAATCCGAGCAGGCGACGCAGTCCCGCCGGGGCGAGGTCCTTGAAGTAGGTGACGGCCACGTGCTCTTTCTCGAGGCTGCCGAGACCGGCACCGAGCAGCACCAGCCAGATGAACATGACGCGCGACATCTCCTCCGCCCAGGCGTAGGAGGTGTTGAGCACGAAGCGACCGAACACGTTGGCGGTCACACAGAACACGACGCCGAGGACCAGCAGGCCAACGGCCACACGCAGCGTCGTGATGAGCCATCCCAGAATGCCCGGGGTGGTCGTGGAAGATAGGGTGGTCATGGGTCACCTCCGTGGTGACAACAGCACCGCCGCCGCGGGCGGCGGCAGGGCTTGGCGCCACAGCACGGTGCTGTGGCGCCAAGCCCTGTCATGGACGTTCGTGGGTCCGCATCCAGTGTCGTGCCGACTTACTGGGACACGGCGCGGATATCGTCGATCAGCTCGCCGCCAATCTTGTCGCGCCAGTCGTCATAGACCGGGGCCAGGGTGTCCTGGAAGGTGGCCACCTGTTCCGGCGTCAACTCGGTGATGGTCATGCCCTCATCGATCAATTCCTGCTTGATCTGCCCGTTCAGGGTGCGGCTGACATGGCGCTGGTAGTCACCCATCTCGCCAGCGGCTTCGACCAGCAGCTGCTGGTAGCTCTCCGGAAGCTTGTTCCAGAAGCGCTCCGACACCAACGTGATGAACGGCGTATAGACGTGGTTGGACTCGGTCGCGTAGCCCTGCACTTCGTTGAACTTGGACGACTGGATCGTGATCCAGGGGTTCTCCTGGCCGTCGACCACGCCCTGCTCCAGTGCGGTAAACAGCTCGGCGAAGGACATCGGTGTGGGGTTCGCGCCCAGAGTCTTCCAGATATCCAGGTGGATCGGATTCTGCATGGTGCGGACCTTGAGGCCGTCCAGATCGTCAGGCGAGTCCACCGCCGTCTGGCTGTTGGTCAGCTGGCGATAGCCGTTCTCGGCCCAGCCGATGGCCTTCAGGCCGTTGGTGCTGGCCACCTCGAGCATGCTGTCGCCGATCTCGCCGTCGAGCACCTCATCCGCCACTTCCGGGGTCGGGAACAGGAACGGCAGGTCGAACACCGCGAACTGAGGGAACATGTTGACCAGGGGAGAGGTCGACGGGGCGGTCATTTCCAGCGTGCCTGACTGCAGGGCGCTGACGGCCTGCAGGTCGTCACCCAGCTGGGCGCTGTGGAACAGCTCGACCTGGATGTGGCCGTCACTGCGGGCCTCGACGATGTCTTCGAAGTACTCGAGTCCGCGATACTGCGCACCGGACTGGGTGGTGCCGATGCTGAACTTGAGGGTGTAGTCGTCGCCGTCGCCCTCGACAGTGCTACCGGAGACCTCGGGAATCGGCGGCATTTCCGTCGCCGCCTGGCTGGTGGCGGCGAAGCCCGCGGCCAGCGACGCGACGGTCAGGGTTGAGATCGCCAGCTTGAGTCGGCTAAGAGCGAAGGGGCCTTGGGGCATTGTGGTTGTTGTCATGGTGCTCTCCTTTCAGAGGCGGTGGTGAGTGGCATGCTGGCCCATCCGACAGGGTGGGATGGGCCGGGGTGGGCGCGATTCAGGCGTCTTGCCAGGCCGCGCCTTCGGGGAATTGGTGGGCGTCGAGGGATTCCGCCTTCATGGTGATGCTGTAGCCGGGCGCCTCGGGTACCAGGTAGCGGCCGTGGCGAATGCGCACCGGATCGATGAAGTGTTCGTGCAGGTGGTCGACGTATTCGAGCAGGCGACCTTCGAGGGAGCCAGAGACCGCAATGTAGTCGAACAGCGAAATATGCTGGGTGTATTCGCACAGGCCGACACCGCCGCCGTGGGGGCAGATCGGCACGCCGTACTTGGCCGCCAGCAGCACCACGATGATCACTTCGTTGAGGCCGCCGAGACGTGCGGCGTCCAGCTGGCAGTAATCGATGGCACCTGCCTGGAGCAGCTGCTTGAACATCACCCGGTTGTGGCAGTGTTCGCCGGTGGCAACGCCGATGGCGCCCGGCTGCTTGCCCTGGGAGGGACCGAACACGCCGCCACCGAGACGTCGACGGATCTCGGCGTGGCCGAGGATATCGTCAGGACTGGTCGGCTCTTCGATCCAGTGCGGATTGAATTCGGCCAGACGGCGCATGTTGACGATGGTTTCGTCCACATCCCACATCTGATTGGCGTCCATCATCAGCGTGCGCTCTTCGCCAATCTCTTCGCGCAGAATGGCGGCCCGGCGACGATCTTCCTCGATGTCCCCACCGACCTTCTGCTTGAAGTGCTCCCAGCCCTCGGCCAGGGCCTCGCGGCAGAGCCTGCGCATCTTTTCTTCTGAGTAGCCCAGCCAGCCAGCGGATGTGGTGTAGCCGGGATAACCGTCGGCGCGCATCTCGGCTTCGCGATCCGCCTTGGTGGCGGCATTGCGGCGGAGCAGGGCAATCGCTTCTTCCGGGGTGATGGCATCCGTGACGAAGCGGAAGTCGAGGCAGCGCACCAGCTCTTCCGGCTGCATGTCGACCAGTAGCTTCCAGATCGGCTTGCCTTCGTGCTTGGCCCACAGGTCCCACAGCGCATTGACCAGGGCGGCGCTGGCCAGGTGCATCACCCCCTTTTCCGGACCCAGCCAGCGCAGCTGGCTATCGCCGCTGGTCAGTTCTCGCCAGAAGGCGCCCATGTTCGCGGTGATGTCTTCCAGCCGACGCCCGACCAGGGTCGGCGCCAGCGCCTTTACCGCAGCGACGCAGAGGTCGTTACCGCGGCCGATGGTAAAGCTCAGGCCATGGCCTTCGGTCTCCTGGTCGGTGTGCAGGATGACATAGGTGGCGGAGTAGTCCGGGGCCTCGTTCATGGCATCGGAGCCATCGAGCTGGCGGGATGTGGGGAAACGAATGTCGCGGGCGTCCACGCGGGTGATGGTGGTCATGCTGGCGGCCTTGTCATTGATGTTGTTGAAAGGCAGGGCTCGATATCGCATCCATTAAGCGCTGTGAAAACGATGAAGAGAGAGACCTGTCAGAAAAATCTGTCGTGATATGTAGTGGCGTAGGGAGAGTCTAATCAGACAGAAAAAAGACCGGCCAATGGAAGTTTTTGTCGTGCCGATAACCACAGGTTATCATGCGTGAATACCGACCCCTCCGGAGGCACGCAATGGCCCATGATAGCGGCGTTCACGTCAAGACGTGGCTGCGGGTAAAACATATGATGTTGCTGGTTGCTTTGGACGAAAGTCGTAACATGCATGCCGCTGCCAGACAGCTAAATATCAGTCAGCCGGCCGCCAGCAAGATGCTCAAGGACATCGAGGGCTTTCTCGGTCTGCCGCTGTTCGAGCGTGAACCAGGGCGGATGGAGCCGACTGCCGCCGGTGAGACAGTGCTGCGCTATGCCAGAAGGCTATTGAACGATACCGATCGGCTGGTAGAAGAGCTGTCTTCCTTGCGCGAGGGCGGGCATGGCCGGTTGGCGCTGGGCTCAGTACCCGGTGCAGCACCAGTGATGCTGCCCCACGCCATGGCCGCCTTGAAACGCCAGCGACCGCGTCTGGCGATCTCGTTGATGGAAAACTCAAGCGACAGGCTGTTGGTGGACCTGGAGTACAAGTTGCTGGATGCGGTCATTGGCCGATATACCGACCCCTCCCAGCGCCACCTGTTCGATTTTCTGCCGCTGAAGGAAGAACCGGTATCGGTGGTGGCGCGTCCGGAGCATCCGCTGTGCCAAGGGGTGCCAGAGCTTGCCGAGGTGGTGCGTTGGCCCTGGGTATTGCATCCCATGGCCAGTCCCATGCGCGGCCTGTTTGAAGCGGCACTGGCCGAGGCGGGTGTCGCGTCACCGCGCAACGTCATCGAAACCACCTCAACCCAGGCGTCGCTGCAGCTGGTGGCGTCATCGGACACCCTGTCGGTGTTGCCGAGTTCGGTGGTCAAGACCGCCTTTTCCCAGGGTCGCTTTGCGGTGCTGCCGCTGACCATCGGTGAGCCGCTTGGTTACTACGGCATCCTCACCCGCAAGAATGAGCCTTGGCCACAAGTGTTGAAGGAGCTGGTGCAAGAGCTGACCGGATAGACCGGACGCAGACGCAATACAGCCGCCCGCTTGTTCAAGTCTTGGGAGCCGGGGCATCGGACGATGTCAGTGCGCAATTTCAGCACAATAGGCAAAGAGACACCAAGGCTGACAGGATGACCTGAGCGCATCATTCCAACGTCAATGCTTCGCGGAAATTCGGTATAAAGGGCAGGAAAAGGCACCGCTGACATGGCGGATGTAAGGGGGAAGCTTCAGCTTGATCGATAGCGGATGTCGCCGCCTGATGTTCGTCATTCAGACGATAGCGTTCGCTAAAAGGGGCCGGCGAGCCTGCCAAAGGGAAAGCACAACCTGGGATAAGGGAGAAACAAGGACCGGCGTGATATGCCGGTCCTTGCAGTACGACGTATTGCCGAATCATCTACCTTGCTGCTAGATGAATGGCGGCAAGTCTCAGGCCTCGCGCTGGCCATCCACCAGACGACTGAGCTTGAGCGGATTGCCGTCTTTCAGCGCATCAGGCAGCAGGCTGTCGGGCAGGTTCTGGTAGCACACCGGACGCAGGAAGCGATGAATGGCAGCGCTGCCCACGGAGGTGGTACGCGAGTCCGAGGTCGCCGGGTAAGGGCCACCGTGAACCATGGCGTGACATACCTCGACACCGGTCGGCCAGCCGTTGGCCATCACTCGGCCAGCGCGGCGCTCGAGGATCGGCAGCAGACCACGGGCGGCGTCGACGTCGCCATCGTCCATCTGCAGGGTGGCGGTCAGCTGGCCTTCCAGGCCTTCGGCCAGAGCCTTGACCTCATCGAGGTCGGCACACTGCACCACCAGGGAGGTGGAGCCAAACACTTCCGCCTGCAGGGCGTCATCCTTGAGGAAGTCCTGGGCGTCGGCCACGAACAGCCCTGCCTG